>NZ_CP045384.1:102500-427500 GCF_009363615.1 Ruegeria sp. THAF33
AAAGGCGTAGGCGATGGGAACTAGGTTAATATTCCTAGGCCAGGAGGATGTGACGGATTGCAGGTGTAGTTCAACCTTATCGGATTGGTTGGGCTGCTGAGCAGTTCCTGGAAATAGCCCTCCATCAGACCGTACCCTAAACCGACACAGGTGGACTGGTAGAGCATACCAAGGCGCTTGAGAGAACGATGTTGAAGGAACTCGGCAAAATACCTCCGTAAGTTCGCGAGAAGGAGGCCCGGTTCCTAGGCAACTAGGGGCTGGGGGCACAAACCAGGGGGTGGCGACTGTTTATTAAAAACACAGGGCTCTGCGAAGTCGCAAGACGACGTATAGGGTCTGACGCCTGCCCGGTGCCTGAAGGTTAAAAGGAGAGGTGAGAGCCTTGAATTGAAGCCCAGGTAAACGGCGGCCGTAACTATAACGGTCCTAAGGTAGCGAAATTCCTTGTCGGGTAAGTTCCGACCTGCACGAATGGCGTAACGACTTCCCCGCTGTCTCCAACATCGACTCAGCGAAATTGAATTGCCTGTCAAGATGCAGGCTTCCCGCGGTTAGACGGAAAGACCCCGTGCACCTTTACTACAGCTTCGCACTGGCATCAGGATTGTGATGTGCAGGATAGGTGGTAGGCTTTGAAACCGTGACGCCAGTCGCGGTGGAGCCTCCCTTGAGATACCACCCTTCGCACTCTTGATGTCTAACCGCGGTCCGTTATCCGGATCCGGGACCCTGCGTGGCGGGTAGTTTGACTGGGGCGGTCGCCTCCTAAAGCGTAACGGAGGCGCGCGAAGGTTGGCTCAGAGCGGTCGGAAATCGCTCGTTGAGTGCAATGGCAGAAGCCAGCCTGACTGCGAGACTGACAAGTCGAGCAGAGTCGAAAGACGGCCATAGTGATCCGGTGGTCCCGAGTGGAAGGGCCATCGCTCAACGGATAAAAGGTACGCCGGGGATAACAGGCTGATACTGCCCAAGAGTCCATATCGACGGCAGTGTTTGGCACCTCGATGTCGGCTCATCTCATCCTGGGGCTGGAGCAGGTCCCAAGGGTACGGCTGTTCGCCGTTTAAAGAGGTACGTGAGCTGGGTTTAGAACGTCGTGAGACAGTTCGGTCCCTATCTGCCGTGGGTGTAGGAGACTTGAGAGGAGTTGCCCCTAGTACGAGAGGACCGGGGTGAACGATCCACTGGTGGACCAGTTGTCGTGCCAACGGCAGTGCTGGGTAGCTATGATCGGACAGGATAACCGCTGAAGGCATCTAAGCGGGAAGCCCCCCTCAAAACAAGGTCTCCCTGAGGGCCGTGGAAGACCACCACGTCAATAGGCCGGAGATGTAAGCGCAGTAATGCGTTCAGTTGACCGGTACTAATCGCCCGATAGGCTTGATTTGATCCAGTAATGGAAAGACAAGACCAAAGCATACACCGACCTTGACAATGGATGATCGTGTCGCACCAAGCGACACTGTTGGTTGATAATTACAACCGTGCGGGAACGCGCATTCGCAAGCGAATACGCTGCCTCCCGCGCGTCGCCTTTTTGCAAAGCAAAAAGAGCGACGTGGGCTTTTCCTCGGTTTGGTGGTCATAGCGCAAGTGAAACACCCGGTCCCATCCCGAACCCGGAAGTTAAGCACTGCCGCGCCAATGGTACTTGGGCTTAAGCCCCGGGAGAGTAGGTCACCGCCAAACCTAGTAAAAGCCCACATCTCTCTAAACGATCAAAAAACAATACCCGGCCTTAAATAGCGCAAGCGATAGGCCAACCAAAGACCTCAAGTAGCGTAAGCGCTAGGTCACAAAAACTGTCGCGGGATGGAGCAGCCCGGTAGCTCGTCAGGCTCATAACCTGAAGGTCGCAGGTTCAAATCCTGCTCCCGCAACCAATAATTCCAGCAGACCGTTCGATCTATAAACAGTCCACTGGACTGTTCGCTAAACGATCAAACCTCGTCAGGCTCACAACCTGAAGGTCAGAGGTTCAAATCCTGCTCCCGTAACTAAAAATTCAAGTCAGATATCAAACATTTGGCCTCGCAACTCGCGGGACTTTTTATGTTGGGGTAATGTCCCTTAGCGAACAAGTGGGCATTTTCCAGGTTAGGCGTGGCAATGGGATCAAACTGTAACAAGAGAACTTCATCGCTTTCAGAAAATGATCTCATAATCGGCGCAACTATGCGGAACGGGGAATCGATATGCCGTGTCGCTTCGAACCTGAAGGTTTGGTGGCACCGCGTTGAATAAAGGCTTCAGAAAAAATTCTCCAAAACTGGCCCATGATCCATCTAAGTTGGCGTCTTTTACCGTGATTTCAACGGGTTCAGCAATTTTGCCAGAGAGGGGCACAAATCAGATATTTCGCCTTGTATTCCCGTCGCTTGCAAGGATATACCCGTCGATGGAGACGTGGCCGAGTGGTCGAAGGCGCTCCCCTGCTAAGGGAGTAAACCAGGAATGGTTTCGAGGGTTCGAATCCCTTCGTCTCCGCCATAAAAACTCATTAATGCATTGAATTTTATAGATAAAACTATAATTCAATATGCTGGTTCCCACATTTATTCCCACACTTTACTGTGCTTTACCCGCCTGGCGCTTCAATCACCCAAAACGTCATCATCTGCCTCGCCGGTAACAAGCGCGCGTTGGCGTTCGCGGCTGATTTGGCCGTAGCTGCGCAAAGTCGTTAAAACGTCTGTGTGGCCGAGGTTCTGGGATGTTGCGACAAGTTCGGCGACGGAGGTGCAGGTTTTGGCGACGTGGCGCGCGAGCATGTGGCGAAACGCGTGCGGGCCGAAATTTGGAAGATCTGCAGCCTTAAAGGCAGTGTTGACGATCTTGCGGACAGGTTCTGTGCTTTTCCAAGAGCGGCGATCGAAACCGGTTGCCTGAAATCCGGTGTTTGCACTGCAGGTCAGCGCGGTTGCAGGAAAAAGCGGATCGTCCGGGCCATAGAGAGCGGTTTCGTCCAGATAGGTCAGCCATGACGTCAGAACGGCTTCGGCCTCTTCAAAATCTTTCGCAAAGAACGTGTCGATAGGCTTGCCAAACTTTGTCGCAACCTCACGCGGGTTTTGGGTCACGGACTTCTCGGCAAGGTCGATGTGTTTGATGCGGAGAGAAATAAGTGCACCGACCCTGATGCCCGTCAGGCACAAAAGCGCGAAGACGGCCTTGTCACGCAACTCCTGTGGCGTGCTTTCGGGCAAAAGCGCCAAGGCGCGCTTGGCCTGCTTGATGCTCGGCGCGGGACGTGTCGTGGCGGCGCGGGCTTCGGCTTCATCACGGCGGGACAGATTGAAATACTCTGCATCCGCCGGTTTGATCCGGCTGCGGAAACCATCTTGTTGAGACAGCCAGAGCGTGAACTCGCGCAGCGTTGCCATGATGGCGCGGGTGGTGGACTTGCCGAGCGGTTTGCCCGCCTTGGTTTTGGCCTGCTCCAGATGCGTGCGAAACCCCATCGCCCATTCAATATGGAAGCGCGCAAAGTCCTTGCGCCCGTTCCAGATGTCGAACCGCTCCAAGGCAGCAAGTTCACGGTCGATTGTCTTCTCTGACAGCCGCTTTGCATATTTGCGAAACTCCAGAAAGCGGCGCTTGATCCGTTCGTTTTTCTCGTTTGGGCGTTTGGTCATGATGATCTCCTTTCTGCGTTGAAATCAGGGTTCCAAAAACCGGTCATTCGACAGGGGCCTGAAGTGGAAAAATAAGGGGCTCAGTGTCCACCACTATAATGTCGTCTCATGCCGCTTAATTGTGAGGGTGAGGGTCCGGCGAATTTCGGGGATACTCGCCTCGGTGATTGGCTTGGAAATGACCGTTTCGCAGACCTCGCAGAACGCGGTTAGTTTGACGCGGGCGCCAATGATCGTGCAATCGGCAAATCGCTCTGCCGCCTTGCGGGGTTTTCTGCAACTGACGCAATAGAACTCGTCTGGTGCGGTCTCGCATTTCCGTTCGGCGCGCTGGTTCTTGATAAACTTGCGCAGATCATCGCCCCGGATCAGCACTGGGCGTTCTCCGTCCATCACAAGCAAGCCGTTCGCGATCCAGTTACGGATCGTGCGGGGTGAGACGCCGGTAATCTCCGCCGCCTCTTGGATGGTGTAGGTGCGGAATGCCTTGATTCCGTTCAGTCGCGCTTGCTTTGGCATCTCGCGCCCCTTACCCGCCCTTCCCCTGTTCGTTGTTTTTCAACCAGTCACGCAGAGCATCGATTGTAATCAAGCGACGCGTGCCGATTTTAACGCTTTTGAGATCGCCTGAAGACAAAGCTGCATAGAGCGTGGTCCGCCCGATGCTGCACAGGCGCGCGGCCTCATTCGGGGAAACCGCAAGGATTTGTGCGGCGTGGTTCAGAAGTTCCGGTGTGTTCGTCATGGCTCATTCTCCTTTGTAAGAGCATGAGCGAACCGTGACGAATGCGACTTGGGCAGAAACAGACGACAGGTTTCTGACCAGTTATTGACCACTCCGAAACTTAGTCACGTAATACTGAACACTGGATAGAGATGGGGCGGCCTTATCGGGGTACAAGCGGCAAAACTGGTCACGGACGGCCTTTGCCTCTGCGTTGCGCCCTTTCAACGCGATGCAATCATTCACCCGGGATTGCAGGATTTGAACCAAAAGGTCCTGAAACCGATTTGGCGCCCCGCCGGGGTTTCTGCGCGGTGCTCCTGCAATGTCGTGTGGATCAGCGAGCACAGAAAACTCGGACCGATCAGCAGGAAATTCGACTACATCTATGAGTAATGCCGTTTTGGCGTATGGTAGCGGCAACGTGCCTGCCGCAGTCAGAATCACTCGAAACGCTGTTCTGACGTCTCGTGATAAGGCAGCGGACAACTCCAACGCATCCTGCTCGTCCGACAAACAAGGGTGAAAATATAGCGTGATGTCACCTCCCTCGGATGGCACCGTTCCTATGCGCCACGTCGAGCCCTGCAAGGGAGTGGATTTCCTGCGCCTGCACCCAAAGGCATCCGCAAGACCCGAAACGATGCGCGGCATATTGGGCTGCAGACTCATGATCTCGTCCCGTTCTACAGAGACAAAACCCACGTCGGGACAATGGTATCCGTACCGACCAGCTTCGTGGACGATTTCGGCATCATGTGTGGTATCGCATTCGAGGCAGTTGACAGACTGGGCCACCCCGCATTCCCGAATCAAACCTTTACGAAAGAGTGCTTGGAAGTCTTGTTGTTGATTGAAAAACGCCGCAGACGCCTTCGCCTTCAGAGTAATTATTTCACAAAGCAAATCGATTGCCGACAATCAGGCCACCTCGACAACATCGAAATCGGCGTGCGGCGCTGCTAGAAGGCCCCATCGCTCCAAAAGGTTAAAAACAAACTGACGGTCCTTCTCGGTTTTGTTGGGCAAGGTCGTGGTATTGGGCAAGCGTAAAGTAACCGTCAGCGTTCGGCGGCGCTGTCCATCTGTTGGAGTGAGAATGATACGAACAGTTGCTGCAAGAATTTGCCACCCTCCAGCGCGCAGGGGCGAATTGTGCCCGAACCGCCTTTCAATGAACTGGTAGACGGATTCACCTTCACCGCGTTTCTCAATGCGGACATATCCTCCACCAGTGGCATGGAACTCCAGCGATGAAACTTCGATCCGTTCAATCCCATCTGCAGGTTCAATATCAAAATCCGGAGCTTGCTTCAAAATATCAAGCATCACGTCCCGTCGCGGCATTTGCACAGGCGCTTCAGAATGTGGAGCAAAATGCTTGGAGAATGCTCTGGCATATTGATCACGCGCCTTTTTTCCACCCTTTGCGCTGATCTCAACGACGCGCGCTTGGACGTCACAAGCTATGCCCACTTCCAGAACCTTCGGTACAACATGACGCTCCAGAGTCGCGGATGGACCAAAACCCAATTCGCTCTCGGCGCGTTCCTCAACATAAATTGTTGCTTGGGTGAGCGTCGTCGCTTCTCCGGTGATCGGATGCACCCGGACGGTCTCAAACCAATCTGCAACGCGTTTGCGATGGTTGGGCAAGTCAAGAATTGCGACGGTATCGGTTAAAAATGCATCACGCGCAATTTGGCTGTTCAGGTCCCAGGGTTTTCTGTCATCGTCGAATTGAAAGGCTGCCCAATTCCTGCCCCCGTTTCTTCGAAGCATAGAGGCTTGTACCGAAACGCGATCTATCTCTGTGGGATGATCGATAGCTAAAAACAGCAAGACCTCCTGAATGCCCGCCAGCCCTTCAATGTCGATGTTTTGTCCAGCGCAAACCTGCTCCGCAGCAGTCATGCCATCCTTGTCAGCCAGACTGGCGAGCAGATCCAGTTCGGCCTTGACCGCATCTTGTTGCCGCTCCGGCAACCCGGCCAACAATTCCTCGACAGACTTTACCAGCGCAGTGCCGCGACCGTTGCTCGACCAGTCAAAATCATCGGGCACAGAAACGTTTCGCGTACTGAAAAAACGACGCAATCTGTCAGATGGAGATTTACGGATGAAACCGCCAAAACTTGCCATATGCTGTGCTCAAACTTTAGAATCTGCCTAAATATAGTGTTCAGCGGTGTCTCATTCAAGCCATGCGTGTGCAAATGGTTCTTTCGGCAGGATCGATAGGCCAGCCTTCAGACACTTGCTTAGCGCAGGTTGGCGGCTCCCAACGGGTTGCCGGATCGCATGACTGACGATGATCTGAATGCGGCGATTCTTGCGTGTCTCGGCAGAAGCGAATCTGATGGTCAGTTGGCAGACGGTGGAAGACAGGTCTTGACCTTTGCCTTGGTGATGCGCGGTACATCCCTATTCATCTATTGCAGTGGTCTTTAGGGTTCGACCCCAAAACCAGCCGGTCAATGCATCCAATCGGTCGTACTGTTCGGACGATAATTTATTGGACTTAGCATACTGCCTTTGTGTCTGGACCCAAGCGTACAGCTTAAATCCGTCGGGGCTGCAATATCCGAACGACGGCTCAACGGCGCTTAGCCGTCATCTGAGCAAAATACTAGGATGACCGAGTCGAGTCCAAAGCGGACCCTAATTTGACAGTACTGCGCCGCTCTGCAGCGAACGACCGCTCTGAGCCCAAAGCAGACAATCTCGGAACGAAATGATATGGTCGCGGAACCAGAGGCGCTCATACATTCAGGAACCGTACTTTACGGAGGTCGGATGAATGATCATGCGTATTTTTCAGGTCGTGACACGGCCGGGCAAAGAGGAAGAGTTCAGCAAGTTCTTCCATGAAACAGCTATCCCCTTGATGAGAGGTACCAAGGGCATCGTTCAAGTGTTTCCTGGTGCCGCACGTGCTGACACACCGCGAGAGTTCAGCTTTGTGATGATTTGGGAAAACCTGGAGTCACTAAAGGCTTTTGTCGGCGATAACTACCAGAGTCCGCATATCGATCCGGCGGAGGCCGAATTGGTCGAGTCGCGTTCGATCAAGCATTATGAACTGGTTCAATAAGAGCGATGGCTTGAATGCAAAGAAGCAATTAGGGGGAAACAATGATCAAGGGGAAATGCGGTTGCGGAGCCGTAACGTATCAAATGACGTCACCACCCATGTTCGTGCATTGCTGCCACTGCGGCGAATGTCAGCGACAAACCGGAGCGGCCTACGTCTTGAACGCCATCATTGAGGCAGATCGCGTGCAGTTTGAGGGGCCAATCACTGAACATGAGCTCTCTACTCCAAGCGGGAAAGGTCAGATCATTACGCGCTGTAGAGATTGTGGCGTCGCCGTTTTTAGCAGCTACATGATCCGCCTTGGCAAGCTAAGGTACGTGCGCGTCGGAACATTGAACAACCCGGATCAATGTCCTCCGGATGTACAGATTTTCACCAACAGCAAGCAGGCCTGGGTGCCACTCAGCAAAGACATTCCTATCTTTGAGGAATTTTACAAATTCGATGAGGTGTGGCCGCCCAATGCGTTGGACCGTTTGGAGATAGCTCTATCCTGACGGGCCAGTCGCTCGGGCCGAATGGCAGCTTTGTCCGCAATGCGGTCATTGGCACTGAGCGCAGCGAAGGTCTGCTTTCCGCCCTGGCGTCCCAAATTAGCAAGCGGCCCACAGCGGCCATTTGCGTCAGCCGCATCAAAGGTCTGGTTCGAGCCCAAAGCGGACATACCCAACCTCCGCAAAATGTGTTGCTTGATAAAGGGCAGACTGTCCGCCACTCTTTCCGGATTGGTAGTTTGGGGTTTTGTTATGACGGATAGTTTTGACGTTATTATCGTTGGCGCCGGAAGCGCAGGATGCGTGCTCGCCGCTCGTTTGACCGAAGATGTAAAGCGTTCCGTTTTGCTATTAGAGGCCGGTGGATCGAACGACGACCCCCGAGTTTCCACACCCGCAAAATTTGGCGCGCTCACTAATACACGCTTCGATTGGGCCTTTCGAACCGCCCCGCAGGGTGAACTTTCAGGGCGCCAGATCGCCTATCCGCGCGGTCGATGTATCGGCGGCACTGGTTCGATCAATTACATGATTTACCTGCGCGGGCATCCGAAAGACTACAACACGTGGTCCCAAATGGGTGCTAAGGGCTGGGGATGGGACGATGTGCTGCCCTATTTCAAGAAGGCTGAGAATTGGGAAGTCGATGGAGATCCTTCGATCCATGGAGACAGTGGTCCGCTAACTGTGACTAAGCCAGGCGAGCGGTCGCCCTTGACCGAGACATTTATCCAAGCCTGCCAGCAGGCCGGGATTCCGTTTAATGGCGATCTGAATGGCACGGAATTGGACGGCTGCGGTTATTTCCCCGCGACTTTGCAGGATAACCGGCGGGGCGGCACCGCGCAGACATACCTCTCCGCAGCGATGGGGCGTCCCAACTTAACCGTTGTGACTGGCGCGACTGTCATGTCGTTGCAACTTGAGGGCAGTTCTGTGACCGGTGTGAATTATGTCGCCAAGGGCGAACTCAACAATGCAACAGCACAGGAAACCGTCTTGGCGGCGGGTGCCATAGGTTCACCACAGATCCTGCAACTCTCAGGAATTGGCCCAGCAGACCTGTTGAACAATGTCGGCGTCCCGGTGAAGCATGACCTGCCCGGTGTGGGCGAAAATCTGCAGGATCATTTTCATTACCGCGCCCGTTGGGAAATCGATCAACCCTTGACCTTCTTTGGCCGAAGCTCTGAGCAAACTGCGGAAGTTGAGCGCCTCTACTCAGAGGAGTCGCGCGGGCCCCTGACAACGAACCACTTTGAGTCTGGTGCATTTCTGAGATCCGGACCTCATGTCGATATTCCCGATATAGAACTGCTTATGATCCCATATTTCATAAGCTTGGGAGCCCCGGAATATCGCCCACCGGATCGCCACGGTTTCACAATCTCTGGTTTTCCGACCCGTCCTTGGAGCCGAGGGCGTGTGACGATTGCATCAAGCGACCCATTGGATCGGCCCATTATCGATCCTGGATATCTTAGCGATCCGGCGGACGTCGATCTGATGCGCGCGATCATCAAAGAAGCGCGGAAGATTGTGTCACAGGAAGCCTTTGCGAAGCTCAATCCAGTTGAGATATCTCCGGGGGCGGACGCCCAGAGCGACGAAGAACTTCTTGCGGACATCCGCGAGATTTCGTCGACGTCTTTTCATCCCGTTGGCAGTTGCAGGATGGGGCAAAGCGATGATTGCGTCGTTGCTCCCAACTTGAAGGTGCACGGGCTTGAAGGGTTGAGTGTTGCCGATGCGTCTGTGATGCCGCAAATGAACACCGGACATCCCAACGCGCCGGTGATTATGATTGCTGAAAAAGCTGCCGAAATGATCGCCGCGCGGGTCTGAGTGAAAAACTGCTAGGCGTCAGATAAGAGGCATTTTTGCGAAAGGTTCACCAGTAGCTTTGTCCCGCTTATGGGGATTTGCAAAGTTTAGTTGGGAGTGTCCGGTTAGGGCTGCGACCCGCCAACCATGCAAACCGCAAAGAACGGCAATATTGAGCCCAAGGCAGACATTGTTAGTTGGTTTTCACAGAATGTGCGAACTGCCAAACTTTGCCACACAATGCCAGACACGTTTCAGCAATTGCTGATCTGCCCCATAGCTTTTCCGGGCCAACCCGATCTGTCTGGGAGTCAAAACACCATTTTCGACAAGAGAGGCGGCCATGTCAGCAGCATCCTGACCGCGAAAACTTACGCATTCAGAAATGCGGTTCGCGCACATCCGAAAACCGGAATGCCATTGAATGGGGCAACCTAATTTAGTCGCTGCCGTCTCAATTTCTGTGTCCCTGTAGCTTGAGTCGAACACTGCGGCCTCGACATCCTCAACCAAGATCAATGGCCCATGAACATGAGCTTCAATGTAGTTGTCGAGCTCGTCCAGTGATGGGTCATTCTCTGTTGCCAAGGTAATTAAGCCCATCCTGTCGGCCACACCAAAGTTGGTTGGATCGAAGTAGCTGTCCGGATAGCTAAAAGTTGATCGAGACAAGACTTGGTTCCGCATTCTTAGATGGCAGGAACCAAAGCGTGGCGAACCGCCCGTTGCATAACCCAGATGATTTAACGCACCGTATTTTGGTCGCTGTGATGACTCAACGTCGTCATAAGCCGCTCCAAAAATACGGCTCTCCCAATACCACCGATCTCCTCCGGGATGCGCTGTCAAACCACCATTGCTGTTACCAGTTTCGAACTGGGACCGATAAACCCCTTCTCGTGCAAGCGCCTCAATCATCCACTCATCTCCATGTAATGAGTCCGGGTGGAAGTTTATTGTTACCCGAAGACTATCCGGGACAGGAGGACCACTTGAACTTTGGCGCACATGGTCAATCGCATTTACGGCTCTTGGCGGAAGCATATTGTTTTTGAGCAAGTTGGATGAAATCGGTCAACGGGATACGCGCCCGAAAATTGAAATCCCATCAAATTGCGAATGTCAACTTTGTCCGCAATGCGGTCATTGGCACTGAGCGCAGCGAAGGTCTGCTTTCCGCCCTGGCGTCCCAAATTAGCAAGCGGCCCACAGCGGCCATTTGCGTCAGCCGCATCAAAGGTCTGGTTCGAGTCCAAAGTTGCCAGTGGTGCTCAGGGCGCGAAGGTCTGCGATGTGTAGATAGGAGCACTTACAGCCAAGTTGGTTGTAACAACGAGACTGAGGTTGATGTTATCGATTGGATGGAAGGTGGCGAGTTGGTCGCGCGGACTCCTTCAGCTAGCTGAACGTCTGCTGACTCAACTTGGTGAATAAAGATCAAGCACCGAAAGAACGCGCGAACGAGTTGCAGAGTCATTCACGAAAAACCGAGCTATAACTTCATGGGCAGGAAAGTCCGGCCAAGTGTCCAACATTTCGACGACTGCCTTCTCCGCCCCTGCAGTATTGCCTGTTTCGTGATAGGCGGTCGCGAGCAAAAAGAGGCTTGGAGGACTTACGGGATGGCCTCGCTCTGCTGCTTTGGAGAAGGCCTCTATGACTATGTCATAGTTCTCCAGCATTAGTTGTGAAGCACCGTAGATATTGTTGTATGCGAAACGGCCAACGCCCAGTCGAGACCGTTGTGGGTGAGACACTTCGGCCATAAACACTGGATCATCTACCACTAGGGCCGTGATGCCTATTAGATCCAAAGTGTGGCCGTCTTGAGGGCTAAGATCCAAGGCAATTCGGGCACGTCTAAGCGCTCCTTCACTATCTCCAGTCACAGCTAGGGTCCAGCCATGAGCGGCCTGAGACCAACCATCCAAGGGATCTAGCGTGGTAGCGCGTTCTGCCATTTCCAAAGCTTCGGAAACTAAAGCGGTTGATGCGTCAGCATCGCTTGTCAGAAGCGACTTAAGCGCGAGTACCTGGGCCGAACCTGCATAACCCGCAGCAAGTTGCGGATCGAGGTCAATCACATACCGAAACGTTTCCAAGTTAATGGCTTGCCGTCGGAGGTCGAATAGAGGAAAAAACACTCCCCGTGTTTGCTCAGCTAAGTTTGCAGCCTGAACACTGGTGAATGACCTCTCCCGAAGCGCAGCCAATTCTGCGGGTTTTTTAGCGGTTGCTAACTGCGTGTTCGATTGGGAACCGCGTAGTCCAAAATATCCTAGGACACATGCCAACAAAAGCGTTGTTGCGATGAGCGGTAGCAGGAATTTACGACGCCAGAAACCGCCAGAGTGCGAAGATGCCGACTGGCTTTGCCCGCTACTTGGCTTCGTCGCGACGGATGGTTCAAATTGTGGTCGATACCCCCCGGTTTGCATAGATATGCGTAAAGGGTCTGATTTGCCCGCGCCACTGTAGTAGTTCTCCAAGGCACGCCTAAGGCGACGGGCCTCAACCCGAACGAGGTTTAGTGCCCCACCGGTCTCGTCAAGCTCCTTTTCGTAGACATCAGTCGCGATAGCTTTGCCCTTTATGGAGCGCCCATGACCGTCAAGTTCCTGTTCGACAATGTATCTTAGGAAGGACTGCAGCCTGGGTGAACCAGCAAACTCTGCGGATGAAAGGACCCGCTCAAGTGCTCGACTAATTTCTTCAGCCTCTACCATTTCCCCAGAATCACATCCATTTTCTTGTTTTTTCAGTGCTTTAATGATCGCCCCACCTCTCTGAATCTAAGCTGAACTCACCCCTAGCTCACCGTAACTCACTTTCTTTCCGCTCCACCCACCTTCTAACATATTGGCTAAAGTGAATACAAAAAGGTCACATTCAACCATGGACTCTAGGGAACTCCACGCCCTCATACCTGAGCATTCCGAGGCGGCTCTGTCCCGAGCGCTAAGGAACGAAAATGTACGTGAGGCGGTGGAAGACCTTGATGAAGTTCTCAAGCATGTAGCCCTCTCACAAGAAAAGTCCCCTGTACGAAAAGAATGGGAGACTATTCGAGACGAGCTGCTGTCTGAAATTCGACGACTTACGCAGAGGCTCAGCGATGCTAGTTGATATCGGCGATGGTTTGGAAACACAGGTCCTTATCTTCAGGAACCAAGAACAAACAAAAAACTGCGCACCAAAATAACTCTCGGAGGATCCAAAAATGAGCCAATCACGCAACCCTTACGGGCAACGCCCCGGCGGTGGCATTACGCTGCCGGAGTATTTCCGGCCGACACCCGGCTGTACAAGCAACAACTTTTTCCCGCCCAACGAGCTTTTGCCAAAAGGCGAGATGCGGATTTGTTTTCCGGGTAGCACGCCTTGGCCTCCGACGATGGTACAGTCCGGTACATGCATTGTCTTGGAGCTGGGGAACGGTACTCCATTCCCGCGCCGCCTGTTCTTTGATTTCGGCAATGGCTGCGTAAGGAATATTATTCAGCTTGGCATTTTGCCGCCGATGGTGCGCGACATCTTCATCAGCCACTTGCACGTCGACCACTATGCAGACCTACCCTACTTTATGCCGTTCCGCGCATGGTCGGGAGGCTGGCGTAACGGTTTGCGCATTTTCGGCCCATCGGGTGACCGGCCAGAGACGGGCACCCAATATATGGTCGACAAGATGCATGAGATGATGACATGGCATCTTGAGAACTTTGACCACTGCCCGATTGGCGCCGGCTACGACACCGAAGTTGTCGAGTTCGACTACAAAGACGAAGGCGGTGTGGTTCTGGAAGAACCCGGTTTGAAAGTCACGCACTGGGCACGAAGCCACGTGAAAAGCGGTGCGTCAGCATATCGCGTGGATTGGGAAGAAGCCGGATTGTCCTTTGTCTGGACAGGCGACGGGCGCCCTGATGAAAGCACAATCGAGTTTGCGAAAGGATGCGACATTTTCGTGACCGAAGGACAAGCCGATCTACCGCAACTACTCAACTACAAATACGGCACGCCAAAAGAAGTTCTGGAATTCACTCTGGATACCTACCACACGCCTTACTATGCGGCGGGATATCTGATGAACGAAATTCAACCGCGGGCTGGTGTGATCTGCCACTACACCGAGGAATCGGCGGGCGAAGCCATCGCGGAAATTCGCGCGCATTGGGATGGTCTATTCCTCTTTGGTGGACCAGACACCAAGGTAATCAACGTCACAAAGGATCGTATCTGGGAACGCATGGCCCTGCGTCCGGAAATGCCGGCGATGCAACCACCAGATCCCAGAACGATACCGTTCCCGGATGGCGAGATGCCGGATTACATTCAGATTCCGAAACCGCGTTTGCCGCGTGAGGAACAACAGGATGCCTTCCTGCGGGAACGGGAACTAGATCCGGCTCTCTACATGCCTGAGGACGTACTCCGTCCACTGACGCAGCACTACGACGAAGAAACGTTCCGCTTCGACCTCCACGCCCTGATTGCTGCACGCGATCATACGGATTGATCTGGTTATTGACTAAAAATACGCGCCGCGTTTCTGAGCCACGCGGCGCGATCACAGTACTTGCCAAGGATGCAGCCATGAATAACGCCCCAAAAGAACCTGTCCCGCTGACGATCCTAACAGGGTTTCTGGGTGCGGGAAAAACCACGCTTCTTAACCACATTCTGACAGGCGATCATGGGTTGAAAGTCGGCATACTTGTAAATGACTTCGGCTCGATCAATGTCGATGCAGAACTGGTTGTTGACGTCGAAGATGGGATGATCAGCCTCGCGAACGGCTGCGTCTGTTGCCAGATCCGAGATGATCTCGTTGAGTCGGTCGCAGCGTTGATCGAGCGTGATGATCCCATTGAGTACATACTGCTTGAAGCCAGCGGAGTTGCAGATCCGGCAAGCATCTATATGACCTTCGTGGATTCAGCATATCGCGATCTGATACGGCTTGACAGTGTGACGTGTGTCGTCGACGCCGATCAAGTCTTTACTTATGACGACCCGGACCTTGCCAAGCTCAAGCTGCAGCAGATCGGATTTGCGGATCTTGTAATCCTTAACAAAGTTGATTTGGCAGGAGTCGAGGAAACTGCAAAGGTAAAGAGGTGGATAGACGGCTTCTTCTCAAGGGTTCGCATCGTTCCTGCCGTCAAATGTAACGTTCCACTCGAAATCCTGCTATCTGTCGGTCGTTTCGATGTTTCTCGCGCAATGGCTGATCAAGCGCATAGCCACGACCACGAACATCATCATAAGCACAATCACGGTTCTTTCTTTAGCACCTGGAGTTATACGCGCGACGCGCCATTGCAGCGCAAAGCACTGGAACGAATGATCAAGAGAGAACTGCCTTCAAACATCTATCGCTGCAAGGGATTTGTTTACCTGGATGACGACCCGAACAGCCGTTATTTGCTGCAAGTTGTCGGGCGGCGGGTCGAGTTGACAAAAGACCGCCCTTGGGGGGGCGAGGATCCGGCAAACCGGATCGTTGCCATCGCACACAAAACAACTCTTGATCAAGCGCACTTGTGTGAGTTGTTCGATGCTTGCTCTGGTTCGTCTGTCGGGAACGAAAATAGCGAAGTTGTAACTGTCGCAACAGGATAGTTACCATGCATGAGTTGGAAATCCTGATCGTTCAAGCGGCGAGTTACATCCAGGTTCTATTCGAAGCGGCGAGCGTCATCGTTGTTGCTGCTGGAGGCATCGCCTTTGCACGAGCGTTCATTATGCATCGAAAGTCGGATGCCGAGCCAGTCGCACGGCGCATCCTTGGAAAATACCTGATTGTGGCGCTCGAACTGCAACTAGGCGCGGATATTATTGCAACTGCAACAGACCCAACAATCGAAGAATTGGCGAAACTGACAGCCATCGCCTTCGTCCGAACCTTTCTCGACTATTTCCTCGTTCGGGAAATTCGCGAGGAGAGAGTCGAGGATAAACCAAGTGAAACCTGATTTTCTAACTGAGGCCTCCAATGGACTTTGACGACGAGGACATGCCGCAGCGTTCTAACAATCAGTTGGCCGGCGAACGAACAGATCTGGCGTTCGAGCGGTCCCGGCTCGCGTCGGACAGGACGACCATGGGATATATGAGAACGGCTACGTCGCTCGTTGGTTTTGGCTTCTCTATACCCGCACTATTCAGAATTTTGACTGATGTGCCTGGGTTGGAAGAGGTTCCGATAGAACATGCACGTTTTGTCGGATTATTCATGCTGATACTGGCTGTAATAATGCTATCTGTCGCCATCATACAGCAAATTACTTTTCTTAAGCGGATCTCTGATATCTCAGGAAAGCCATTTCCGATTTCACCTGCGCTGGTCTCAGCCGGGTTGATCTTGGCGGTCGCTATTTACGCTACAATCAGCATCCTTTGGAATGTGGAACCATTGTGATGGAGTCGCCGCTGCCCTTTGAGCAATCCGTCACCCTGTTCATCCATATCTTCATTACTCTGGCCATGCTTTGCATCGGGATGAGCGCAACGCTGCGCGAAATGGGTGCAACAGTTCTGGAACGCGAAAGACTAACGCGCCTTCTTGCTGCAAATGTCTTCATACCGCCCGTCATTGCAATCCTGATTATCGGGGTCTTCCCCCTACCACGATCAGTTAGCGCCGTCTTGTTTTTGTTGGCGGTCGCTCCCGGCGGCATCAACGCCGTCCAGTTTTCAACCAAAGCGCCAGGGCAAGTCAGCGCGGCCGGGGCCCTATTGGTCTTACTTTCAATTATCGGCTTGGTTCTTGCACCTTCGGCTGCACAGGTCGTTCTTCCAACCGCCGCGCTGGAACGTGTCGCTTGGGACCAGCTACTGATCCGCATCGTGGGTGTGATCGGAATTCCCTTGCTTCTGGGGATTTTGATCCGACGATTTTACCCGGATGTCGCCGAGCATATCTACAAACCGGCGATGCTGATATCGACAGTCTCATTCATTGCATCTGTCGTAGCAAGCATCAGCATCCGGCAGGAAGCGGCTGTTGGATTGGGACCTTCGAGCCTGATCGCCATATTGGTTTTCATTCTGTCCCTAATGGCGCTCGGCTGGTTTTTAGGCGGCGAGAATAAGGAGTATCGGCAGGTCCTTGCAACCTGCACAAACCTTCGCAATGTCGGTCTTGTCTATCTACTTGTGGATGCGTGCTGCTTTGATCCGGCCTATTCAGCGAGCGTTCTGGCCTGCATGATGCTGATGGTTCCAATCAACTTTGCATTCACTATTGCCTGCGCAGTGGCAAGAAAACGGCATAGCCAATCTGGTAGTGATGACAGAGGCACCAATACATGACGATTGGGCGAACAACATCGCGAAAATATCTTGCAACCATGCTCGCTATAGCTGCTTCCGCTTCTTGGGCGCAGACCGGAGAAAACGAAAAACTATCGGATGATCCGACCAAAATTGTTACGAAAATCGGCGTTCGTTATAGTGACTTTGGCACTCTTTTCGGTTCGGTTGCTTTTGGGCCTGTCATAAAGATCAATATATCGGTCTCAGAAGACGATCAGTTGCGCATTGGTGGCTCTTATCTCTTCGATTTTGGGATAGTTAATTTTTCAGCGTCCGAGCAGGAGCTGGAAAGCGGCGTCAAACAAACGCAATACGCAATAGGGACCTTCGTGCCGCTTGCCGCGTTTGGCGTTCAACCGAAAGGATGGCTTTTGTTCCCGGCACTTGGAGCAAACTATACCGACGGTCGGATCAGCAACAGCGACTTTGAATTTGCTGATGCCTTTCCCGCTGAAATTGCCAGCAAGGGCGGTTATATCGGAATACTTGGCCTCAAGCCGTTGTCTGAACGATGGGTTGTAAAGACCGGTGGTGTCCTATCTGCCGGTTCCAACGACTATTCTGGTTACACCATTGGTGCGGTTGTTACCTTCAATGCGTCGCCGGACGACAGCATCAGCGTGTTTGGCAGCCATATCGACAATAGTTTCGGAACACGTGATCTTGTTGGCATCAGCTACACGCACGAGTTTTGACGGCAACGGATCAAAAGAAACACAGTGAGGGCGATTAACGATGCTCATTATTCTCGGTCTTTACTTTGGCATTGTCTGGCTGGTTTTTGCGAAGCTCAAAATCCTGCCTTGGAACGGGTTCTTCAAGACAATCGTGTACGGTGGAGCTTTGGTCATCGCGTTGGTTGTTGTTGGAGCCTTAAACCACACGACACCATCCGGGACTGTGTCCGTGCAAGGTGCTGTCATCAACATTGCACCGAACGTATCCGGCCCAGTCACTGAAGTAGCGGTCACGGCAAACCAACCGGTGGCGAAGGGTGATGTGTTGTTTCGAATAGATGACACCACCTACGCGGCTGAAGTTGCCCGACTTCAAGCCTCGCTCGCATCAGCACATTCCGCAGCAGACCAGTTACAGACAGACTATGAGGCGGCGCTTGCAGAAATTGATTCTCTTGAAGCCCAACTTTCTTTCGGTGTGCAGCGTCGCGATGACATCGTCCAGCTTACCGGACGCGGTGCTGCAGCTGAGTTCCAATTGCAGGAAGCCGTTTCAACGATTGAGCAACTTGAAGCCGGGCTGCGAGCAGCACAAGCGCGTAGGCAGAGCCTTGAACGACGCATCGCGGCTCAGGTGGACGGAGTCGACGTCGGTGTCGTTGAAGTTCAGGAGACGCTGGCCCAAGCGGAGTGGGCATTGCAGCAGACGGTCGTTCGAGCGCCGGATGACGGTGTTGTAACGGCGCTCTCACTCCGCCCAGGCAATCGTGTTACGACGTTACAAGGCGCCGTGAATTTTCTACTCCCTTCAGATCGGCTGCTCATTGCGGCGTTGCCGCAAAGCAGCTATCCCAACGTGGCAGTTGGCGATACGATCCGGATTGCTTTGGGCACTATGCCAGGTCAGGAATTTGAGACCACAATACGGTCAATCCCTCCGGGAACACGAGAGGGCGCGTTGGATACGAGGGGCGGGCTGCCTAGCCTGCGCGAACTTACAGGCGCGTCGAGCTACATCGTAACTATCGATATCCCAGAAGGCCTTCCGTCTGATCGTGCACAGCTTGGTACATCAGGAACCGCACTGGTAGTCACGGAAGAGGCCGGTGCAATTTCAGTGCTGGCTGAAATCCTGTTTTGGATCAATAAGAAACTCAACTACATTTGAGCTCAAGTTCAACAAACCGGGCAACCCGGTGCACCAAATACAGGAAACTGAATGCGGCTGATCAGAATTTGTTTGATTTTGATAGCGGTGATTGCGCTAGCCGTTGTTGTGTTAAGGTTGGCTTTTCCACTGCCTGAGGAGAATTTTTCGCAGCAATCGCTTAAACAAGACGCCGATTGGGCTGGACCCTTGGGCGAAACCATTCAAAACTCGATTGAACGCAGCCGCGGACTCGATGGGGTGCGGACTTTGGGCGATGGACGCGCCGCATTTGCGGCCAGGGCTATCCTTGCGAGAGAAGCGACCTCCTCAATTGATGCGCAATACTATATTTGGCAAAATGACGTCACCGGCCTTATGCTTCTTGACGAGCTTAGGGCGGCAGCCGAACGCGGTGTTCGGGTCAGATTGCTGGTCGACGACAACGGTATCTCCGGGTTGGACGAACTGCTTTCAGAGCTAAACGCTCTTACCAATGCGAATGTGCGTATTTTCAATCCGTTTACGCTGAGAAAACCCAAGCTCCTGTCTTATGCATTTGACTTCAGCCGACTGAATCGGCGGATGCACAACAAATCAATGACTGTAGACGGGGTCGCCACGATTGTTGGGGGGCGCAACATTGGCGACATCTATTTCGACTATGGGGCTGGAACGCACTACCTGGATTTAGACGCGATAGCCATTGGCCCAATTGTGGACGAGGTTTCACAATCGTTCGACGCCTACTGGAACAGTGCCTCGTCTTACGATGCTGGACTATTTTTAGATCCTCCAGCGGTAGACAGCCTGCAATCCAAGGCGGATGCAGCACGGCAAACCGCCGTTGGCGCAGGTTACCAAAAGGCTATTCAGGAAAGTGAACTGGCCGACCACATCGCGGCACATAATCTGAAGTTTGATTGGAGCGAAGTCACCCTTTTTGTTGACGATCCCGCGAAGGGATTGGGCGAAGCTAAAAGTGAAGACCTGATGGTCGAACAACTGATCGAATTCGCTAAAAGTTCACAGACCTCACTGGACCTTGTTTCGGCATATTTTATTCCTGGCGAACGAGGTTCTAAAGTCTTGGAGGAATTGGCCAAGTCGGGCGTTAGGGTCCGTGTCTTGACCAATTCCTTGGACGCGACAGACGTGATGCCGGTTCACGCTGCGTATATGCGTTATAGATATGATTTGTTGAACAGCGGGGTAGAACTGCTGGAGCTGCGAGCCTTGCGGCGGGAACATCGCGACAGAAGCCTGCCAGAGATCCTGGCTGGATCGGCGTCAGGGCTGCATGCAAAAACCTTTGGCTCAGACGGTAAGCGGATCTTCATTGGCTCATATAACCTCGATCCAAGGTCTGCGCATCTCAACACTGAAATGGGCATCATGATCGAAAGCCCAACGATTACTGCATCACTGGCTGAGCAATTAGACAAACCGGAGTTTTCGTATCGCGTCGATCTGAAGGAAGACGATGAGATGATTTGGATTCAAGAAGAACAGGATGGGACAGTCACTGTGCATACCACTGAACCGGAAACCAGTGGCTTTCAGAGAGGGCTTACTGCAGTCGTCAGGTGGCTACCGGTCGAATGGATGCTGTGAGCGGTTTTTCGAATGTGGTAGTTTCATCATACACGGGCTGACTACCCATTCACCGGTCGGTTGGGCCGACGGAGACTTTGATTTTGGCCTTCACAATCTCCATCCTATGAGGAAGCGCCTGCTGCGTTCCTTGGGAGTACCATCCCAACCAAACTAGACAGCCCGACACATCACCAGACACTGCACCCCATAGGACCTAGTGGTTCGTGTTGCGGTTTGCGAAACCGCATAGTTCAGTTTTGAATGCCCGCTTTGAGCTGGGCAGCATTCATTCACAAGCACATTCCAAATGGCAGCTTCGTCCGCATGTGAGACATTCATGCCCGGTGCAGCGAACGTCCAGTGCTAGCCAAAGCGGCCTTTCAGAACCAAAACTCTGAGTTTCCAGTCGCGAAAGCGCAAATTTAAGCCTTTGGTGAGAGCTCTCGCAGTAGCAGAACGCTCCCCATTGGCTCTATCACGACAAAGTCACAACATTGCCGCCCAGTTCGCGTTTCATTGCGACCGAAGCCCACGCTTCCATCAGATCGCGCCGCTTGTCGAACAAATCTGATCGTGCGTAGGCTGCTTCGGCCTTGTCTTTTATGCCATGGGCCAGCGCCGCTTCAATAACTTCGCGTGGGAAGCCAGTAGTCTCGCCCGCCCAATCGCGAAAAGTGGACCGAAAGCCATGTACTGTGATGTCGTTGCGCTTCATTCGGCGCAGGACCGCTGTCATGCTCATGTCGGAAATGGGTCTTCCAGGCTTGATTTCGCTTTCAAAGGCCAGCACCGTATCATTACGGCGCGCACCAAGACACGCGATAGCCGCGTCGCTCAACGGCACACGATGTTCCTTGCCCGCTTTCATCCGTTCGGCAGGAATGGTCCAGAGTTGTGCGTCCAGATCGATTTCGGCCCACGTCGCCCCGCGTGTCTCGCCGGATCGCGCCGCGGTTAAGATAGTGAAGCCCAATGCGCGCGCGGCGACGCCACTCCGGGTGCCTAAGTCGGACATGAAAGCTGCAATTTCGGCATGAGGCAATGCTGGGTGATGCTTGACCGCTCGCACCTTTGTAGGTTTGGGCAAGAGGTGATCCAGATGGCCCCGCCAACGTGCTGGATTGTCTCCGGCACGGATGCCAAGGGCGGTCGCGTAGTCCAGAACTGACTCAATCCTTTGGCGCACACGGTTGGCGGTTTCGGGTTTTTCAGACCAGATCGGTGTCAGCGTGCCGATGATGTCAGCGGTTTCAATCTTGCTAACCTGTATTTGCCCGATCTTTGGAAACACGTAGGTTTCGAGTGTCGACGTCCATTGCGCGGCGTGCTTTGCATTCTTCCAACCGGACCTTTTGCTTTCGATCAGTTCCTGCGCCGCTTCTTTGAAAGTTTTGGCTTTGGTTTGTTGTTTCTTGGCGATCGGGTCTTCCCCCTCGACAATGAGCCGCCGGGCTTCCGTTGCGCGGTCGCGGGCCATTGCAAGGGTCACGTCAGGATACGACCCCAAACCCAGGTCGCGCCGGCGTCCTTGTACTTGATACCTCAACACCCAAGAGCGTGCGCCTGACGGCTTCACATAGAGAAATAACCCGCGGCCGTCGCCATGCCTTCCTGGCGGTGCCGATTTGACCTTTTGAACACTTAGCGACATTTCGTTCCCACGTTCGTTCCCACATATTTTCTTGATTTAGGATGAACGCGCGTGAACGTCAACGAGTGAGGATGAAACTAATGCACTATAAAACATGCGATAAAACGAATTGTAACGAATTACAGCGAACGCCAGAAAACAGGGATTATACGGACTTCGTCTCCGCCATCCAACTTTCTTTATCTTTCTGTTCGGGGAGATTCAGCCCGAAGATGGCTGGGCCCCAGATATCCTGTTTTGCATTGGATTCTGCGATTTCTCGAAAGATCGGAAAGCGGCGGCGGGGCTTGGTGTCCAGTGCGATCGAAGCCCTTTCTATCCCGAATATTCCCAATCTCTTTCAGAACAGGGCAAAAACCCTGTCGGAATGACCGGTCACGATCCGGTAACGGCGTCGTGCGAATCGTTGTCTTCGTCGATCGGGAGAGCAACATGCCGCAACATATCATTCCGTCTGAACCCTGGCAGGACCTGGAAAAGCCCAATCGTGGATTGAACCGGGATCAGTGTCATTCGAACACGCCGATTGGCGTCCGGGAGAGGGCTGCCGATGGACACAACGGCGAAGCAGACCTGTTTGCCGGGACTTGGCCCACGAGCTTTTCCAAGGGCTTGCGGCATGACGAAAATGGCATTGTCGACGCGCAGGTTTATACCGAATTTCTGGAAGAAGTGGCTGACCCTACCTGCACCGACAATCAAGGAAACAGGCTGACGCTGTTTGACACGCCAGCCTATTCCGGGCCCTTCCGCACCGCGCCATCAGCGGGTGGTGAATTTAGATGGCGTGCGTGGGAAGGGCCAATCCTGGGTCATCGGTTGGGGTTCAATGGATTGGACGCCGGCGGTTTGGGTATCGCGCCGGCGCCCAGGCTTGGGTCAGATGAATTGGCGGCAGAGATGGCCGAACTCTATGCGATGGCCTGTCTGCGAGATGTGTCCTTCGAAACCATTCGGGATGGTGCCGAGGGAACCGACAAGGTGCTTGGCGCCCTTGGCCGGTTGGAGTGGTTCCGCAAAGACGGTTTCCCAAAGGATGCCAGCGGCGTCGAGATCGGGAAAGTACCGGCGGCGCGCCGGGTCCGAGATGGCGAAGGTCTGTCTTCGCGAACTTTGTTCCGCGGCTCGAGCCAAGGCTGTTCGGACGGGCCTTACGTGTCGCAATTCCTTTTGCAGGGTTACGACCCGCTGACATCAGACGCGGCGCATGTGCAAGGGCGGTGGTTGGCAAATACAACTGCGCCAAGGGCAATGCCGTTTGGTTCATTTCGGGTTGACCAAAGAGTTGCCCCACAGGCCGTTGGCGTGGACTATTTGCGGGACTGGGCCGAGTGGCTGGACGTTCAGAACGGGGCGGACGCGACCGGCGAACAAGCCTTTGAGGCCTGTGGCCCGAAGTTTATTGAAACACCTCGCGACCTTGCCACCTATGTGCATTTCGACTCGATCTATCAGGCTTTTTTCAATGCCTGCCTGTTGATGTTGGGCCGAGGTATTCAAGCAGATGACGGTCTGCCCGAAGTCTGGAATTCCCGTGCGGAGGATAGTGGGGCCCATTGGGGCGGATCACACGCGCTGTCAATGCTGGCAGAAACCGCGACCAGGGCAATGCGGGCCGTGCGACGCCAGACCTTTCAGGTGCACAACCGCGCCCGCCCTGAAAAGCTGGGCAGCGTTGCAACCTTGGTGGCGAATGGTCATGGCGCGGTGCTTGGGGCAGCGGAACCGTTTGCCGCAGCCCATCTTGAGAAATTGGAAAGCGCCGCCTGCGAAGATTTCAGTCTTGTGGAAGCCATTGCCTCCGCGCCGGCCACTAAGCGGTTCGCCCACAACGCGGTTTCTCATAAGGGGCTGCCACAAATCGATCGCAACCTGCTGTTGCCTGTTGCTTATCCCGAGGGCTCGCCAATGCAGCCGTCCTACGGGGCGGCGCATGGCGCAGTTGCCGGGGCGTGCGCGACGCTGCTCAAGGCGTTCTTTAAAACGCACGCGCTGGACGGGTCCCGGGTAACTTTGGCAGAGGCGGGTATGGAGCGCGTCTTTGTTCCGGCTCCGGGTGGAATGAAACTGGTTGAGTCCGTGCGGCCAGAGGACAGCGCAGCGAAGCTTACGCTGAATGGCGAGCTGAACAAGTTGGCTGCAAATATCGCGATCGGGCGCAATTTTGCAGGGGTACATTTCTACAGCGACTATTTCGACAGTATCCGAATGGGTGAACGCGTTGCAGTGGGCATTCTGGCCGAACAGATGGCGAATTTCCGGGGGGCCGCGAAAATGTCGCTTGAAACATTTGATGGAGATCGCCTCAACATCGTTGGCGGTCGTTCTTGCGGTAGCGAAATCCACATTGTGAACAGTACGCCCGAATTGTGGTGGACCCGTCATTTGCCTGAACAGGCGGGGTGGGCAGGATGAATGTATCAGACCCCATGACAGGTCGGTCTACATGATGCTTCCTTGTGCGTCACCGGTGGCGATCGCCCCGTCGGAATTGAAAACCTACGGGCATCGACCTCTGACTTTCCATTCTAGTGTCTCTGAAGCCCAACGGTGTTCTTTGATGTCTGTATTCCAATCGCCGGGACTTGCTGATCAAGGCGTGAACGAAGCCACCCGGTCAGCGTGGAACTCAAGCATTCAGAACATATTCGACGTGCAGGGCGTCAGCCCGTTTCTGGTCATGGATCCGCGTGACATCGAGGCGGGCCAACCTTCGAATGGGTTCAGATGGCGCGCCGATCCCCGGGAACCGCGGGACTGTCTGGGCGATGAGCTGGCGGCGCGCGTGTGTGACCAAGGCTGGTCCGGCAGGGTTGAGCTGCACAATGAATATCTTGAATACACGTTGGTAATGCGACCCGATGCCGGTGGCAGGCTGCGCCCGAAGCGATTTGTGGCCACTACCGAGTTTGTGGAGTGGTGGCAGTTCATGGCGGTGTTCGATCTCGATCACTTCCTGTCGGTGGTCGCATCAGTGACCGGGCGCTTCTACTCCTGCAAGGATCTGTTTGAAGTCTCACGGTCGGTATGGATGTCGATGGATGTGTCCGAGCGCGCGGCCCGCTTTCACAAAAGGCTGGTGGGTAGGGATCACGCGCATCCGCCGGAACATCCGTTGAATATCCAGCATGCCCTGTTTCTGGCCAAGGGCACGAACCGTTTGACCGGTCTGATCCAGACCATACATTTTTCTTCCTTCCCGTATCTCGTGAAGGACGGCGAGAGCAACCGGCGCGCCCGGCTTGAAGAAGTTCTTGATTTCGCGAACCGGCAGGATCTGTACTGCGGGCATGCAGGGATCCGCCTGGTGAGCGATACGCTTGAACTGGCCGCGGGGAACTGTGGCACGTCACATGCGGGTCGGGCGATGGCATTCTCTGATCCGCTTGGGCTGTATATTCAGGCATTCCATACATCACGACTGTTTGTGGGTGCGGGCAGGTTGCCTCGGGGCTGGGTCCGGTTCAGTCGCGGTGCGTCGGGAATGCACATGCGCCTTGAATTCGGGCCTGCCGACGACGATCCCCGGTTTCTGGATGATATCACGCTGGGAACAGGCCCTTCGGCGCGCCCTGTCTCGGGCTATGCTCTGGCCAGCCTGATCGAGGTCGGCCCGATGATCACAGTTGCCGCCAGGCCACGCGTGATCACCCGTGTCGAATTTGTTGAAATTCCGCATGTTGATTCAGGGCGGGTTGTCCGCAGCCTGCCCGAGACCGAACGTTGCAGGCAGCTTTTGGAATTCGCGGACCGTTGCAAGGCAGAGACCAACGGCGACACGACACGCTTTCTCAGAGACGGATCCTGACAGGTGCTCAAACTGCTACGGCTTTGACCACCGGCAGGGGAATTTCAGGTGCGGTCATGTCAAAAACCGCAACCGGACGACCGAGGGCGCGACTTGCCGCTGTCAATACCGTCGTCAGCGATGGGTTCGGGCTGTCCCACGCCTGCACGTCGTACAACCGCGTCGGAGCAACAGGCCGGTCATTCTGCGCGCCACGATAAAGCCGGAACAGACGGGCCTGTTCAGCATCCATGCCGTGATCCGTTACACCGTTGTGTTCAAGCATCACCATGTTGCGCCAGGACACCACCGCCTCGGATGCTGCGTGCCAGACGCCCTGCGCCAGATTTGCGGAAAGCGCCGATCCATAGGTCGGCCTGCCGCCATCCGCATCTGCGCAGACCGCGCGCAGCAGAAGGCCGATGCCCGGAACTTCGAGGATGTGAAGGCTCAGTTGCCGCAGTTGGACGTGCAGCCACTGCGTCAAATCATGGGGCAGGACCGTGTCCGGCGCCAGGTGGTCAAACCCCTGCGATCCAAGAGCGTGTTCCAAACACTCCAGCGCCGCCCACAGCGCGGCGGCTTCATGTGTCGGGCCAGCCGCGGCACCTTTCGAAGTGACCTTTCCGTCACTGCCCGGAACACCCAGTGCAAGCGCGTCGTTTGGCATCACATGGGATGCGCCATCCGACGCGATCAGGCTTTCGCGGGTTTGTGGTGCTTCGGTACTGTATTGCAAGGCATAGCGCTCAATCGCCTCGAACCCGGCCAGCCGCGCCGCCTCTTCCGGTGTGCGGCCAGTGCCGAAAGACACGCGATGACCCATCCCGCCCTTAGGGGGCAGAGCTCCGTCGCGCAGCTCGATCAAGCGAAAAGCCGCGTGGATCGGCGCATCTTTGGGGAATTCGGCAAACGAGGGTTTGGAAATTAGCCGAGCAGTTTCAGCGCGTTCTATCAACGTGTCGGTCATTTTCATTTCCGGATAAGCATATAACGGGGTATACAAGTGGGCATTGTTGTTTGAGAAGGAGATTTTACATGGCTCGTTTGGCAATCAACCCGAATTATTCGTTGAAAGACTTGGGGTGCGAAGTTCTGAATGCCGCGCGCGGCCGTGCGCTGGGGTCGCAAGATGATCAGGACGCGGCGGAACGCAAAATTCAAGAAATCCTTGCGGACAGTGGTAACCCAGAGGTCAGGTTTGTCTATGACACGAAGGATCTGGTTCATATCGTTGTTCCGGACCTGAGTGACAAAAAGCCGGATCCGAACCCCGATCACGAGTCATGGTGCTGCAAACTGGCCTATGAAGCGATGGGCGGTATCGTCATATTTGGATGCAGCGGTTAACGACAACCCCCGAACGTTTTTGAGGGCCGTTAGTGACTGAGGCAAAAACCAAGGTTTTTTTGACCGGACCGTTTCAGATTATCCGTGACGACGGTCAGGATGTGACGCCTCGGGGCACCAAAGCGAAAGCTCTTCTTGCTTTGGTGCTTCTGTCGAAAAACGCGATACGTAGCAGGGCTTGGTTGCAGGACAAGCTCTGGAGCGAGAGTT
Source organism: Ruegeria sp. THAF33 (assembly GCF_009363615.1). Lineage (NCBI taxonomy): Bacteria > Pseudomonadati > Pseudomonadota > Alphaproteobacteria > Rhodobacterales > Roseobacteraceae > Ruegeria > Ruegeria sp. THAF33. The sequence goes on from NZ_CP045384.1 coordinate 130,013, forward strand.
CGCCCGCACAAGGCGCGGCGTCGCTGCGCAAAGAGCTGAGTGTTCTCAGCAAGCACTTTTCCAAGCACAGACTTGATATTCTTGAAATCACCCGTGAAACGGTGTCGATCAATCTGGCAGCAGTCGAGGTTGATCTGTTTGACGAGCAGCTCAGTCCCGATCGGGCTGAATTGCTGGAAGGGTTGGACGTTGCCGACCCCGAGTTCGAGGCATGGCTGACGGTTGAACGGCAGGCCTATTGGGACATCGATACAGACTCAGACGGACCGGTTCTGGCGGGCCGCGGTTTACCGGTGCATTGGGGGCGTTTGCGTCCAGCGGTTGTGGTTGAGCCTTTTGAAGTTGTCGGGGAAACGCCGGATATCAGCATCGCTGCCTCCTCCATACGAGACGAACTCATGTTTCTTCTCGGCACAATGTCTGACGTAATCGAACTGCGTGACGCGCGCAGGCAGGAAGGCCCGGTTGAAGGTTATGTTCTCAGCGGCAGCGTGGTTGGCGCGGAAGGCTTGCGGGTGGCCGCTCAATTGACGTCAACCGCGGATCAGGTGTGCCTTTGGACACAGCGGTTCCGCTTTCGTGCGAAGGAAACATTCGACGCGGTCGAAGAAATCGCCATGAAGGTCGTCGAGGCGCTCCAACTGCGATTGCGCGACGGGTATTGGTCAGAAATCTGGTCAAGCCGTGTCACTTCGACCGAGGCCTGGTCTGCGTTCCAGAAAGCGCGCATATTGGAAAGCCAGGCAACGGAAGACGGGTTGCAGGATGCCATCCGTCAATACCGCGCCTGTCTCGAGTTTGACCCCGGATACCTGCCGGCCCGTGTGGCGATCGGTTTCTGTCATTTGGACATGATCCGTCTGGGCATGGATGCAAACCCGGCCGAGACGCTGGCAATGGTAGAGGCCGAATGCAAACAGTTGCGCAACCTGAACCCGACTGACCCGTATTGCTCGGCTCTCCATGCTTTTACCCACAGTGTTGCCGGCAACACGTCAGAGGCTTGCAGCTTGATGCTTGCCGTCGTGGAACGTTTCAGTGGAAGCCCGGAATTGTTGGGATATTACGGCATCCTGTTGGTGTATGATGACCGGGCCGAAGAAGGTGTTTCGGTCTGCAAGAAAGCGTTGGCGTTGACGCCGCATCCGCCCATTTGGATCGAAGCAAATCTGGCAATCGCAATGATGATGACCGGGGACAAGGCCGCGTGGCAGCATGCCCATAACGTGTTGCGGGTTGACCCGGGACGCGTTCGCCCCAGGGTCGTGCTGTGCATGCTGTCCGCCGCCGCCGGGAACCATTCCCTGGCGCGTCGACATGCCCGGCAGATTCTGGAATTGCAGCCGGGCTTTACGGCCGAACGCTGGGCCTGGCCCGGCTGTTTCAAGAACAGGCAACACTACGAAAAAGGCGTGCGGCTGTTGTCGGCGGCCGGTTTGTGACGGGTCGTCAGGTTTCTTCCAACACCTTGCGGGCCACGCGAAAACACTCCAGCGCCTGAGGAACACCGCAATATATCCCGACCACGTGGATGATGGCGCGGATTTCTTCCTTTGAAACCCCGTTGTTGATGGCGCCCCGGCAGTGGATTTCCCATTCATGCATCTTGCCCAGTGCACCGATCATCGACAGGTTCATCATCGACCGGGTCTTGGCGTCGATCACGTCGTCGCCCCACCCAAACCCCCAGCACCAGGCCGTCATGGCTTCTTGAAACGGGCGGGTGAAGTCGTCGGCGGCAGCAAGGTTTTTTTCCACATACTCTGCGCCCAGCGTGTTCTTCCTTTGCTCCAGTCCTTTCAGAAACAGGTCTTCGTCGAAAATGTCGGCCATTGCGGGTCTCCGGTGTGTCAGTGTGTCAGGCGGTGTCTGTAAAGGTGATCGTAATGCGGTTTCATCCTGCGGTGCACCTGTTTCACACGGTCTGGCGCGTCCGCGATGTCGATATGCGTGCGGGGCTGCGGGGCAAGCCCGGTCGATTTCGCCAGGTTGCCATGGAACGACCCGCCGTCCCACCAACTGAGGGCGGACGGATCACCGCCCGGTTCCCATGTCAGCGCCTCTTGGATGAATGGGATTCCCACCGCGTCACAGAAGGCCCGGGTCATGCCGTGTGGGTCTTCCAGCAGGTCATCGCTGTCAATGACCGGCGGCGGCGTTCCGTTCAACGCCGTCAACAGATCGAACAGCGCGCGCTGTTCGGGAAAGCCAACCTCGCCTTCGGCAAAGTCCGGCCATTGCTTGTACATCGAAGTGATGGTCTTGGCCGGGTCCCGGATCAGGAAGGCGTGGGTGAAATGCGACAGAAACTCGGCATCCCACATGTGGTTGATGTAATGCGGAAAATCCTTGAGAAAGACCGGCCCCCGTTTCGCCCGCTGCTGAATGTCCAGCCACACGCTGTCCAGTGTCAGGCCCGGTGTTGTCACATCACCCGGTTGGAACCGATGCCAAAGCGGGTCTTCACCCTGATACCACGCCTCGCCGAAGGGCTCGTGCAGGCAGTCGAGATCACCGCGTTGCCGCATCATCCACTCGAATGCGGTTGACGTGGATCTGGGCACGGCCCAGAGCGCGAGGATTTTGTGCATGGTCATGGCCTCTCGAATAACTCAAGACGTTTCAGCAATTGCCCGTGCGGTTTGTCGGGTGCGATACCGAGGGATTTGAAGATGCGCCAGTAAAGCGCGATGTCGTGGCCGATCACCGGTTTGCCCAGCGCGTCTTCTAGCGTATCGGCCAGATGCAGCGGGCGCTGGGGCAAGCCACCGGGTCCGGTGCGGAAATTGCACATGCCATTGATCAGGATCGCTTCGGCCTGAGGTGCCTTGTCGGCCACATATTCAAAGCTTTTCAGTGCCAGATCGCCGTCAAAGACCCAGCGACAGGAATTGACTTCTTCCTGACTGTCGAACCAGCCCTGATCGTGGAAATTCCCGGCCCAGACCACATCAAACCCGGCTTCTTTCAAGAAACCGACCGTGCCCTGCCACCATTCCGGCCAATGATAGGCGGCGTTCAGGGCAACCTTTTCGACATTCAGGTCACGCAATGCCTCGACCATGGCATATCCTGCCATGTGAAAGCGGGTTTCATATTTGTCTGACAGGTCTTCGCAGTGTTGCCGAACGCCTTCCACGCCCAGCCCGCAGGCATGGACCCAATTCGAACCGACCTGACCGCAGACATCCACACCGTTGCGGGACATGCAGTGCACGAAGTCTTCGAGCATGCCAAAGTTCTTTCTCCGCTGATCCAACCCGTGCACATAATCCGGCACATGCAGCATCCACCCGTGAACGCCCACCGTTTCGGGGCACATGCGCAGGAAATCCGAGGGCGCGGCGTCAAAATCGAACGGCGGGCAGGTGAACCCGACCTGATGGCGGAACAGTTTGTGTTCCGGGCGCCAGACTTCAGGCATCAGCATCAGCGTGCAACCTCGGCCACTAATCCACAGCCTCGCGCATCCATTGCTGAAGCCGCGCGATGGAATGTTCCGACATCACCCCACAGCCCGGATCCAGAACAAGCGGTCCGGGGCGATAGCCCCGCGACTTGAGCCCGCGATGAACGGATTCCACAAGGCGGATGTCTTCCTCAACCGTCGTTTCACGGTCCTGGACCGCCAATTGCCGGATGACCGCACTGTCCGAGCCTCCCTCGGTGTACCAGCCGCGCCAGACGGTGCAGTGATCGGCATCAACCGCGCGCCAGTGATAGGTGTTCAGCACATTGCCGGGGTAACACTGGAACGAGAACATCGGCCACAGGAACCACGATTGGTAATCGCCTGCGTGCGGTACCGACAGGTCGATGGGGTAGGTCATCTTGTCGAGGCTCTGGCATTCCGTCGTGTGACGCAGGACGTAGCCGCCGCCCGCGTCGGGCTGAATGTCATAGGTCTCGGGCTTGACCACACCTTCGGCAAAGGTCGGGTGGTTGGTCGGGCAGTGATAGCATTCCGAGTAGTTCTCGACACTGACCTTCCAGTTGCAGTTTTCGGGGATCTCCACCCATTCCAGCGGTTCCAGATCGTCGATATGCGGAACGAATGCGCGGATTTCCTCGCGCACGCCGGGGTACCATTCATCCATCGGCGCGGCGTCGTCATCGAGGTTGACGAAAATGAAACCGTTGAACACTTCGGTGCGCACCGAGGTCAGGCAAATGGCGCTGCGGTCGAACCCGGGGACGGATTTGATGTTCGGTCCGGCGCGCAATTGGCCGGACAGCTCATAAGTCCAGGCGTGGTAGGGGCAGACGACGACACGCGTGTTGCCCGCGCCGGTGACCATTTCATGCGCGCGATGCTGGCAGACGTTATAGAATGTGCGGATTTCGCCGTCGCGGCCGCGAATGCAGAACAAGTTCTGGCCGGCGATCTCAAACGCAAAGTAGTCCCCCGTTTCCCGGACCTGCGCGACATGGCCCGCAAACTGCCACGTTCGGGCCAGAAGCCCCTGCATTTCCTGCTCGAAAATCGCAGGGTCGACATAGTATCGCGCGTCCAGGGAGTGGGTCAGGGGTGCGTTCATTCGGGCTCCTCCGCGTAGAGGCCAAGTTGGTGTCTGCGTTGGTGAAACCGTTCCACCCGCTCGACGATCTCATCGCTGGACACTGCGATCACGAAGGACAGCAGAGTTTCCAGCAAGGCAATCGTCGAAACGGAGGACGGAAAGAATTGCGGCGTGTCGGCGGCGACGACAAAACCATGATGGGCGTTCAGGATCACCGGGCTAGCCGGGCTGTCGGAAATACCGATGACGGTCAGACCCTGTTGACGAGCCAGCTTGATCGCCTCGATGACTTCGGTGCGATAGGGGTGGCAGGTGATCGCGATCAGCACGTCCTGTTCATCGGCCCAGGCCAGATCATCCACCGGGGTCGAGCCGGGGCGCGGAATCGCGTGGAACTGCTTCATCCCGGTTGACGCAAGATAAGTGAAATTGCGCGCGTTCGAGTTGTTGACGCCGACGCCCAGCGTGAAGATCTGGCGGCAATTCCAGATATCCTCGGCAGCGGCTTTCAGAGTTGCGGCATCGATCCCGGCAAAGGTTTCTTCGATATTGCGGATCGCCGCACCCACCATATCGGCATAAAGCCCACCCAGTTCCCCTGACTTGCCAATGTCCTGCAACCAGCGCGCGCGGTCTGGAAACGACACGTTGCCCCGTCGAATCGCTTCGCGGAAGGGGGCCCGGAAATCTTCATACCCTTCGAAGCCCACCTGCCGGGCCATGCGCACGAAGGTATTGGGTTTGACCTTGGCCGCCTCGGCAATCTCGCGCACGGTTGAAACCCCAACATCCGTTGGGTTTTCCAGCACGTACCGAGCGGCTTTCTGCGCCTCGGGGGTAAGGGCGTCCCACTCCTGGCTCAGGCGGTCCAGAACGATTGATGATACATTTGTGTCATTCATGATTGACGATGGTACATTTGTGGAATTAGCCTGTCGAGCAGAAACGCGACTCGGGAAGAGGAAAAATCATGTCCGAGAAGAATCTGCCGTCACATGCCCGCGTGGTCATCGTGGGCGGAGGTGTCATGGGGGTCGGTCTGGCCTATCATCTGGCGCATGAAGGGTGGGGCGCTGACACCGTCCTGCTGGAAAAGGCCGAGCTGACCAGCGGCAGCACCTGGCATGCAGCAGGGCAGATCACGCATTCGACGTCCAGCTTTGGGCTGGGGAAATGCGTGGATTACAACATTGGCCTGTACTCTGGTCAGTTGGAGGCCGAAACCGGCCAGCCCGTCACATGGCATGGCTGCGGTTCGTTCCGTCTGGCCTATACCGAGGATGAGATGGACTGGTTGCGTCACACCTTGTCGGTTGGTCGGTCTCTGGGCTTCAATATCGAGCTTGTCGGCCCCGAAAAGGTGGCTGAACTGCATCCGTTCTACAATCTCGAAGGCGTTCTGGGCGCGCTGCATACGCCGGATGACGGGCATGTGGACCCGACCAATGTGACCATGGCCATGGCCGCTGGAGCACGGCAAAAAGGTGTTCGCATCTTTCGCAGCTGCCGCGCCACCAACATCACGCAAGCCGAGAATGGCGAATGGGTGGTTGAGACCGAGCAAGGCACCATCACCTGCGAGCATGTGGTGAATGCAGGCGGCACCTATGCAAGGCAAATGGGCGAGTGGTCGGGGCTGCAACTGCCGATGACCTCGATGACGCACCATTACTTCGTGACCGAACCGGTGCCTGAATTCCAGAACTTGGACACCGAACTGCCGGTGATCCGTGATGACCGCAAGGTCTCGGGCTATATCCGGATGGAGCAGCAGCGCGGTCTGATCGGGATTTACGAAAAAGAGAACCCGAACTCGGTCTGGCATGATCACTGCCCATGGGAATACGAAAACTGGTTGTTCGACGCGGATTACGACCGGGTGATGCCGTGGCTTGAGGAAAGCCTGAACCGGATGCCGATCTTTGCCGAACTGGGCATTCAGCGCGACGTGCACGGGGCGATCTCGCACCCGCCGGATGGCAACCCTTTGATCGGACCAGCGCCGGGGGTTCGGAACTATTGGTGCTGCTGCGGGACGCAGATCGGCATCGGCTGGGGGCCGGGTCTGACCCGCGAACTGGCGCGCTGGATGGTGCATGGCGCAGCTGACATCTCGATGCGCGAATACGACCCGCGCCGGTTCGGCAGCTATGCCACCAAGGACTGGCAGGTGATCAAGGCCGAGGAAGATTACTGCTTGCGCCACGAAATTCCCTTCCCGCATTTCAACCGTTTGGAGGGGCGACCCATCAAGCCGTCGCCGCTGTATGAACTGCTGAAATCCAAGGGTGCGGTGCATGAAGAGGCCTATGGTTTTGAGCGCCCCCGCTGGTTCGCGCGGGACGGTGTGGAGCAGCGCGACCACTATTCCTTCCGCCGCACCCCCGCTGACGACATGGTCGCGGCTGAGGTCAAAGCGGTGCGCGAAAGCGTCGGCATCATGGATGTTACCGCCTTTACCAAGGTCGAGGTCACGGGTCCGGACGCTTACGCTCTGCTGGACCGGCTGACCGCCAACCGAATGCCGCAAAAGGTCGGCTCGATCACACTGACCCATATGCTGAACCGCCGCGGCCGTATCGAATTGGAGACCACGATTGTCCGCATGGCCGACGACCGATTCTATCTGGTTTGTGCGGCGTTCTTCGAACAGCGCTTGCTGGATCATCTGGCGCAGCAGCGCGCGGATGAGGATGTGCAGATCACCGCTCTGTCCTCTGACTGGTCTGCCCTGTCCCTGAACGGCCCCCGCTCGCGCGACGTGCTGGCGCGCTGCACCGATGCCGATCTGACCAATGCCGGGTTCCGCTGGCTTTCCGCGCAGGAAATCACCATCGCCGGTCACAAGGTCTGGGCCTTCCGCATGTCCTATGCCGGGGAACTGGGCTGGGAACTGCACATGCCGAACGCCGCATGCCTCGACGTCTACAACGCGCTTTGGGCGGCAGGTGAGGCGCATGGCATCACCGACTACGGCAGCTTTGCCATGAACGTGATGCGAATGGAGAAGGGCTTCAAAGGCGCGGGCGAGTTGACCAACGAGGTCACTCTGGCCGAGGCCGACGTGCTGCGTTTTGCGCGCACCGACAAGGATTATCTGGGCAAGGACAAGACGCTCAACACCGACCTGCCCTGGATCTGTGCCTATCTTTCAATCGAACCGGATGGAGAGATTGATGGGCATGGCGGAGAGGCGGTGCTGCTGGACGGGCGCGTCGTCGGGTCCACGGCGTCGGTCGCTTATGGCCACACCGTCGGCAAGATTCTGGCCTTTGCATACCTCAAGCCCGAAGCGGCCAAGGCCGGGACACAGCTGGAGGTCGTGATCCATGGCCAACCCCGTGCCGCCCGTGTTCTGGACAAACCTGCTTACGACCCCGACAGTTTGCTGCCCCGCAGTGACGCCATACTGGAGACCGCTTGATGAGCCTGCCCGATACGATGAGAGCCATGGTCACAATGGGCCATGGTGGTCTGGAACAGATGGTGATGCAGGAAGACTGGCCGCGCCCCGAACCCGCGGCCGGTGAAGTTCTGATCAGGGTCGCAGCCTGCGGCCTGAACAATACCGACGTCAATACGCGGTCCGGCTGGTATTCCAAGACCGTCACGGATGCGACCACCGGTGGCGCATTCGAGGAAGTCGGTGAAGAAGACCCGACATGGGGCGGCAACCCGATCACCTTCCCGCGCATTCAAGGCGCAGATGTCTGCGGCCGTATCGTGGCCGTTGGCGAGGGCGTGGACAGCGCTCGTATAGGCGAGCGTGTCATCACGGATGGTTGGCTTCGAGATCCGGCTGATCCCGGCAACATGAACAAGACAGGGTATTTTGGTTCGGAACGCGATGGCGGGTTCGCCGAATATACCACGACTCTGGCGGTCAATGCGGTGCCGATCACTTCGGACCTGTCGGATGCCGAACTGGCCACATTCTCCTGTTCCTATTCTACCGCCGAAGGGATGCTGTCCCGTGCCAACGTGACGGAAAAAGACACCGTTCTTGTGCCCGGTGCCTCTGGCGGGGTGGGTGGTGCTTTGGTTCAATTGGCCAAACGCCGTGGCGCGCGTGTGATTGCAATGGCATCCGAATCCAAACACGCCGACGTCGCCGATCTTGGCCCTGATGTGATATTGCCCCGCACACCTGAAGATCTGCGGTCGGCGCTGGGCGACGAGAAGATCACCGTGGTCGCCGATGTGGTAGGTGGCCCTTACTGGCCGAACCTGATCGACGTACTGGAGCGCGGCGGGCGCTACACCTGTTCGGGGGCCATTGCAGGTCCGATGGTCGAACTTGACCTTCGGACGTTCTATCTGCGCGATCTGACCTTCACCGGTTCGACCGTGATCGGACCCGAGGTCATGAAGAACCTCGTGGCATATATTGAAGCCGGCGAAATCAAGCCGGCTCTGGCCGCAACCTATCCTTTGGAGGAGTTGCGGGAAGCTCAAGCGGCGTTCATCGCCAAACAGCACACCGGCAATATCGTGGTGGTGCCATGACGCTGGATGATGTTCTCGAGGCGGCCCGCCAATTGCATCAGGCGCATCCTGACCTTGCCGCGTTTGCATCATGGCCGGACGATCTGACACCGACGGGTTTGCAGCCTGCTCACATTCCGGCGACCGATCTGGTGGGCGATTTTGGCCTTGATGGCGTGGCGCCAACCCGTGATCTGGTCGCGGCGATCAAGGCCAGCGCGCATCTGGCGCAATGGAAACACACATATACAGAAGAGGAAGTCGGTGCGGATTTCCTGAATCGGTACGGGTATTACGAACTGTTCGGACCGACCGGGCATTTCCACTCGACCCAATTGCGCGGCTACGTGGGATATTGGGGCGCGGGTCTGGACTATGACTGGCACAGCCATCAGGCGGAAGAGCTGTATCTGACCCTTGCGGGCGGAGCGGTTTTTCGCAGCAACGAGGATGAAACCTTCGTCGGCCCGAACCAGACACGACAGCACAAAAGCTGGCAAAGCCACGCCATGATAACGACGGACCAACCGATCCTGACCTTTGTCCTGTGGCGAGGCGAAGGGATGGGCGACCTGCCCAGAATGGACGCCGCATGAAAATCACCCGCATCCGAATTTACCAGACCGGGCTTCCCTATGTCGGCGGTACCTATGCCTGGGGTGCGGGAAACGCGATTGAAACGGCCATCGCATCGGTGGTGGTAATCGACACTGACGCGGGTTTGCGGGGCTGCGGTGAGTTCACGCCCTGTGGCGAAAACTACATGGTGGCCCATTCCGAAGGTGTGGCTGCGCTGGCGCGTCTTGTCGCCGGCAAACTGCTGGGCGAGGATCCGCGTCAGGTGGGGCGGATCGAGCACTTGATGGACCATCTGGTACAGGGGCATGGCTATGCCAAGGCGCCGTTCGATGCGGCATGCTGGGATATCCTGGGTCAGGCGTGTGATCAGCCGGTCTGGATGCTGTTGGGCGGCAAGCTGACGGATGGCGCGCCAATGTACCGGGTCGCGCCGCAGAAAGCGGTCGACGAAACCGTGGCCGAGATGGACCGGTACCGGGAACAGGGTTATCGGCAGTTTCAGGTCAAAGTGGGCAGCGACTGGGCCAGTGACATTGACCGGATCCGCACCACTGTGCCGTTGCTGAAACCCGGCGAGAAAGCCATGGCCGATGCCAATCAGGGCTGGCGCGTGGACGATGCGATCCGCGTTGCACGCGAGACCCGGGATCTGGATTTCATTCTCGAACAACCTTGCCGCACGTATGAGGAATGCCAGCAAGTGCGCCGGATTGCCGAGCAGCCATTGAAGTTGGATGAATGCGTGACCGGGATCCATATGGCCCAGCGTATCGTCGCAGACCGGGGGGCAGAGATTTGTTGTCTCAAGATCTCGAACCTTGGCGGCATCAGCAAAGCCCGGCGGGTACGGGATTACCTGATCGACAACCGCATCCCTGTGGTCAGCGAAGACACCTGGGGAGGAGAGATCACGTCTTCGGTTGTCGCCCATTTTGCGGCGTCGACCCCGCCTGAATACCTGCAGAACACCACGGATCTGATGAACTACAACACGCGATCTACGGGCGTCGGCGGTCCTGTCGTTAAAGACGGAAAGCTTTATGCAAACAATACGCCGGGATTGGGTGTAACCCCCGATTTTGAAAGCCTCGGCGCACCCGTGGCGGAGTATGCTCTATGAAGATTGAAACCATTACCGTTTTTCAGGTCGATTTGCCGCTCGAGCATCCCTATTGGCTTTCCGGGGGGCGCCTGAAGTTCGAAACGCTTGATGCGACGCTGGTCAAGCTCGAAACCGATACCGGTCTGGTCGGCTGGGGCGAGGGCACGCCCTGGGGGCACACCTATGTACCCGCGCACGGGCCGGGCATCCGGGCCGGGATCGAAACGATGGCCCCTTTCATCCTGGGCCTTGATCCGCGTCGCGTGCTGGACGTGGAACGGGCCATGGATCTAGCCTTGCCCGGACATCTCTATGCTAAAAGCCCCGTAGACATGGCCTGCTGGGATATTGCCGGTCAGGCGGCGGGCTTGCCGATTGCCGATCTGATGGGCGGCGGATCGCGGACACCGCGCCCGATCGCGTCCTCGGTCGGGGCAAAAACCGTCGAGGAAACACGCGAGGTCATGGAGCGGTATCGCAAGCGCGGCTATGTCGCGCATTCGGTGAAGATCGGCGGTGATGTCGCGCGGGACATTGCCCGAGTGCGGGATGTGGAAAGCATCCGGCAACCCGGAGAGATTGTTCTGTATGATGTCAACCGTGGCTGGACACGCCAGCAGGCCTTGCGGGTGATGAGCTCCTGCGAAGACCTGAACGTGATGTTCGAGCAACCCTGCGAAACACTGGATGATATCGCGGCGATCTCGGGGCTTCATGCGTCCCCTGTGTCTGTGGACGAGTCCCTTGTGACCTTGCAGGATGCCGTCCGGATTGCCCACGATGGTCTGGCCCAGATATTCGGGATCAAGCTGAATCGCGTGGGTGGCCTGACCAAGGCCGCGCGGATGCGCGATATCGCGCTGGCCCATGGAATAGACATGTTCGTAATGGCCACCGGTGGAACGGTTCTGGCCGATACCGAGGCGCTGCATCTGGCCGCCACGATCCCGGATGATCATTGCCACGCGGTTTGGGCCTGTCAGGACATGATCACGGTTGATGTTGCAGGTGGTCGAGGGCCCCGCAACGTCGATGGCCATCTGCATCTGCCCGAAGCGCCGGGGCTGGGCGTGCATCCGGACGAAGCCGCATTGGGTGATCCAGTGGGAGAATATGCTTGAGAATTGACAAGATAACACTCTGGTCCGTCGATCTGACCAGTCATGAAACCTATCACATGGCTGGCGGCAAGACCTGCGCGACCGTGACGTCTCATATCCTGCGCCTTGAGACGGATACAGGTCTGACAGGTTGGGGCGAGGTCTGCCCGATCCCGCATTATCTGCCCGCCTATGCAAGTGGAGTACCGGGGGCCATCGCTGAAATGGGTCCCGAGATTCTCGGGATTTCGCCAATTGGGGTCGACGCACCGATGCGAAAGCTGGACGGGTTTCTGCAAGGCCACAGCTACGCGAAATCGATCGTCGACATTGCACTGTGGGATCTGTTCGGCCGCGCGGCGGGGGTGCCGGTTTACGCGTTGCTGGGCGGGTGGACTCGGGCGGATATGCCGCTTTATCATTCGATCACATGTATCGCGCCGGACGAAATGGCGCGCATCGCTAAGGCAGCCTTCCAGACGGGCATTCGGCAATTCCAGGTCAAGCTGGGTGTCGAGGGTGATTGGCAAGCCGACGCCGAGCGGCTGATCAAAGTGCGCGAAGCCGTTGGAACCGGACCGCTTGTGTATGGCGACTGGAACTGCGGGGCATCGCGCCTTCAGGCAACGCGAACCGGGCGCGCGGTGGCGCATCTGGATGTGATGCTGGAACAGCCCTGTAAAACACTGGAAGACTGCGCCGCTGTTCGTCAGTCGACGGGTTTGCCTATGAAGATCGACGAAAATGCATTTGATCTTGCATCGCTGATGCGGGCGCATGAGTTGGGTTGCATGGACGCGGTGGCGCTGAAACTGTCGAAGTTCGGCGGTCTTTCGGCAATGCGCCGCGCACGCGATCTGACCGTGCAGCTGGGTGCCGAGATTTGTGCAGAATGCACCTGGGGATCGGATATCGTAACGGCGGCTTCGCTGCATTTTGCGGCTTCGACCCCGCATGGATCGCTGATGAACACTTGCGACTTGTCCTCTTACGTTGCCCCGCGCCTGTGTCCTGACGCACCAAACCGTGAAAACGGCCGGATTGCACCGCCCGAAGGCCCGGGTTTAGGTGTGACACCTGACCTCGAAATTCTTGACGCCCCGATTTTGGAGATTGATTGAGATGCTGAAGATCCAGACACAGTCCGAGTGGATAGCACGCGCAAAAGAGGTTCTGCCAGCTGGCGGTTTCGGCAACTTCGATCCGGGCATCATCATCGCCCGTGGCGAGGGCTGCCATGTCTGGGACGAGGACGGGAAGGAATATATCGACTATCTGATCGGGTCCGGCCCGATGCTGCTGGGCCATGGCCACCCCGAGGTGATGGAAGCGGTGCTGGAGCAACTGCCCAAAGGAATGACCTTCTTCGCCAACAACAGCAAGGGCATCGAACTGGCCGAGGCCATCATCGAAGCCGTCCCCTGTTGCGAGCAGGTGCGTTTTGTTGCCTCTGGGGGCGAAGCAGACATGTACGCTTTGCGGCTGGCGCGTGCCTATACCGGGCGCGACAAGATCCTCAAGTTCGAAGGGGGGTATCACGGAATGAGCGCCGAGGCGCAGATGAGCCTGGCCCCCAGCCGCCGGGTCAATTTCCCGCAGGCCGTTCCCGACAGCGCCGGTATCCCCCAAAGCGTGGCCGAGCAGATGCTGATCGCGCCTTTCAATGATCTTGACGCGGTGGCGGCGCTGCTGGACGAACATGATGATGTCGCTGCGATCATGGTCGAACCCTTGCAGCGGATCATCCAGCCCGAGCCGGGGTTTTTGCAGGGCTTGCGGACCTTGTGCGACAAATTTGGTGTGCTGCTGATTTTTGATGAGATCGTCACCGGGTTCCGTCTGGCTTACGGCGGCGCACAAGAGCGATATGGCGTGACCCCGGATATCTGTACGCTTGGCAAGATCACCGGTGGTGGCTTCCCTCTGGCGGCATTGGGTGCCAGCACCGAGATCATGAAGCATTTCGACAAATCGAAAGTCGGAGAACAGGGCTGGCTGATGCAGTTGGGCACTTTGTCCGGCAACCCCATAGCCTCAGCGGCGGGGCTGAAGACGATGGAGGTTTTGCGGCGCGACGGCACCTATGAACACCTGCGCTCGATTGGGAGGCAGTTGCAGCAGATGCAATCGGACGCTTTGAATGAGGCGGGCATCGCCCATCGCATCTGCGGTGACGAGACCTTGTTCGACATTTATTTCACCAAGGCCGAATGTCGGGATTATCGCAGCGCAAACCATGATGATCCGCAGCGCAATGCCACTTACAATGCAACGTTGCGGGCGCATGGGGTCTTCAAGGCTCCGGGCAAACTGTACCCGTCGCTGGCGGTTACCGAAGCGGATCTGGAACAGACCAGAGAGGCCGTTCGTCACGCCGTTGACGCGATTTCCTGAACGCGGGTCTGGCACAACGCAATCTGGCACAACGTAAACGGGTCGCTGTTAAACTCAACAGCGACCCGCTACCTTTGGAAGCCGGGGGTCAGCCTCGCCCCCTCGAATACTGATTAAAACACCGGCAATCTGAAAACTTTTCGATACTTTCGAGACTGACCCGACTTCCTCTTCGGTATGTCACAGTAATGCCTGATCGCGCCGCCTGCTACAGTGATCAAGTTCACACTAAACGAATTTATTTTGAATTTTTCCAATCGAATAGATCAGGCCCCGCCTGTTCAAGCAGTTCAGCCGCCATCGCGCGGGCCATCTCAGGCCCATCCTCGACGGGGCCGGTCATATCCCTGCTGGCGGTTTCCGTTCCGTCCGGGCGTAGCACTTCGCCCCGCAACCTTAGGGTGTCGCCGTCAAGTTCGGCAAGGCCGGCGATCGGGGTTTCGCAGGACCCGTCCAGCGCGGCCAGCAATGTGCGTTCAGCCGCCAGACGCCATCCCGTTTCGGTGTGATGAATCGCGTCCAGCATTTCGGCCGCGCGCATGTCGTCGCTGCGCCGTTCGATGCCGATGGTGCCCTGCGCGATCGCCGGCAGCATGTCGTCAGGGGAAATGGCGCTGGCCGGAACCTCATCCATTCCCAAACGGCGAATGCCTGCCATTGCCAGAAACGTGCAATCGGCAACCCCGTCTTCAAGCTTTTTCAGCCGTGTCTGCACGTTTCCGCGAAACTCGACCACTTTCAGATCCGGCCTCCGGTTCAGCAGCTGCGCCCGCCGCCGCAAGGACGAGGTGCCCACAACGGCGCCTTCGGGCAGATCGTGGATCGAGCCCAACCGCGGTGAGATGAAGGCGTCGCGCACATCCTCGCGCGGCAGGAACGTATCCAGGACCAGCCCTTCGGGTTGTTCAACGGGCATGTCCTTTGTTGAATGAACGGCGATGTCGATCTCGGCGCGCAGCATCGCCTCTTCGATTTCCTTGGTGAACAAGCCCTTGTTGCCGATTTCCTTCAGCGGTCGATCCGCGTCGATCATGGCGCGATTGTCACCGGTCGTCTTGATCACTACGATTTCGAACGCATCCTGTGGCAGATCAAAGGCATCGCTCAGGCGTTCGCGCGTTTCATAGGCCTGAGCCAGAGCCAGCGGCGAGCCACGAGTGCCGATTCTGAGGGGCGATGCGGGGGTGGGCAGGGTCAAAGTCATGTGCACAGCTTTAGTCGCGTCACATTGCCCTGACAATGGGGGCTGAGCTTGACAAATTGCCGCCGAAGGACGACCCGTTGCCAAAACCTGAATGCTGGGGACAAACATGGCCGAGACAAAGAAGCTGCTGCGGGCGCTGGCGGGCGAAGTACAGGATGTGCCGCCGATCTGGATGATGCGTCAGGCGGGTCGGTATTTGCCGGAATACCGGGCCACACGTGCTCAGGCCGGGGATTTCCTGTCACTGTGCTACAATCCTGAACTGGCAGCAGAAGTTACCTTGCAGCCAATTCGGCGATATGGGTTCGATGCGGCGATACTGTTTGCCGACATCCTTCTGGTGCCACAGGCGCTGGGGGCTGATCTTTGGTTCGTGACAGGTGAAGGCCCGCGTTTGTCCACCATCACGCAGCAGGCCGAGTTTGATGCGTTGAAGCCTGTTGACGCGATTCACGAGACATTGTCACCGGTTTACGAGACGGTGCGCATTCTTTCGCGGGAATTGCCGTCGGAAACCACCTTGATCGGATTCGCAGGTGCGCCGTGGACTGTGGCCACGTACATGATTGCAGGGCGCGGCACGCCGGATCAGGGTCCCGCGCATGCGTTGCGCGAAGGTGATACCGCTTTGTTCGAGGCGCTGTTGGACCGCATCACCGCAGCAACGATTGAATATCTGTCCGCTCAGATCGACGCCGGTGCCGAGGTGGTCAAGATATTTGACAGTTGGGCGGGGTCTTTGAAGGGCGAAGCCTTCCGAAAATACGCGGTCGAGCCGTGCCGGGTGATCACGCAGGCCATCAAGGAACGTCATCCCGGCATCCCCGTGATTGGATTTCCGCGGGAGGCAGGCGACGGGTATATCGGGTTTGCAAGGTCGACCGGCGTGGATTGCGTGGCGCTGGACAATTCCGTGTCGCCCGAATGGGCGGCTGAGAACGTGCAGATTGATGGCTGTGTACAAGGCAATCTGGCGTCGTCGCACATGGTTACAGGCGGGCAGGCGCTGGTGGATGAGACCCGGCGCATCGTTGAAGCGTTTTCCAAGGGGCCGCATATTTTCAACCTCGGCCATGGGATCACTCCGGATGCCGACCCGGACAACGTTCAGCTGATGATCGACACGGTGCGCGGCGGATAGAGCGCGTGGGAGGGGGCCAGCCCCCTCTTGGCCGCTGGCCAATTCACCCCCGGGATATTTCTGGCCAGATGAAGAGTGTGTCAGGTGCTTTCCGGGGCTTGGAGTTCGTTCAGGATCTCGGCGGTGTGTTGACCGCGCGCCGGGCTGGGCTTTGGTTGCCACTGGTGTGTGGAAAAGCGTGGGGCGGCGGCGGCTTGTAGGGTGCCGTCGGTCTGGCGCCAGGATCGACGGGCTGCATTCATCGGGTGGGCTGTGGCCTCGTCGGGGCTGAGTACCGGTGCGACGCAGGCGTCTGACCCGTCGAACAGTTTGGCCCAATGGTCGCGCGGCCTGGACGAGAAGATTTCGGCCAGGCGCTGGGTCAGGTCGGGCCAGAGCTTGCGGGTGTACTGCTGTTGGAATGCCCGGTCCCGGGACAGCCCCAGGATTTCAAGAAATCGGGCGTAGAATTTTGGTTCAAGGCATTGGACCGAAACAAATCCGCCGTCCGCGCAGGTGTAGGTTCGGCTCCAATGCGGACCGTCCAACAGGCTTTGGCCGCGGGTTTCAGACAGGTTTCCGGTTTGGCGCATGGTCATCAGAAGGTTCATCATATGGGCCGAGCCGTCGTAGATAGCGGCGTCGACCACGGTGCCTTTCCCGGTTCTTTGTGCGTTGATCAAACCTGCCAGGATGCCCGTGACAAGGTACATGGCGCCTCCGCCGATATCGCCGACCAGGGTTGCAGGGGTTTGAGGCGGCTGATCCGGGAGAGAGGCGTACCAGAGCGCACCGGACAAGGCGATGTAGTTCAGGTCATGCCCAGCCGTGTCGGCCAGCGGACCATCCTGCCCCCAGCCTGTCATGCGGCCATATATCAGTTTTGGGTTGCGGGTCAGGCAAAGATCCGGGCCAAGTCCCAGCTTCTCCATCACGCCGGGGCGAAAGCCTTCGATCAGTGCGTCTGCCGTGTCAATCAGGCGACGGGCGGTCGCCAGATCTTCGGGATCCTTCAGATCAAGCGCGATCGATCGTTTGCCGCGGTCCAGAAGCGAGCGGTCCGGCATGCCCGGTGTTACTGCCTGGCCTTTGCGGTGGATCGTGATGACGTCGGCGCCCAGATCAGCTAGCTGCATGGCGGCAAACGGGCCGGGGCCCAGCCCTTCGATTTCGACTATGCGTATTCCATTCAGCATCGGCGCCCTCCGTTGTGGAAGAGTTTGCGGGTGGGTTGACGGATTGCAAGTTGGAATTGAGCATGGTTCTGACAACCATTACAGAATGCGCAGCACGTTGTGCGAAATTGACCTGTTACAGGCTGGTTCCGCGCGATAGGGTCTCGGTCGGAACGGGGAACGGATATGACGACCATTTTGTCCATCAAAAACCTTCGCAAGTCTTACGCGGATGGGTTCGAGGCGCTGAAAGGTGTGTCTCTGGATATTGAAGAGGGTGAGATACTTGCGCTTCTGGGACCAAATGGCGCCGGAAAGACAACCCTGATTTCGACGATTTGTGGAATTACGACTCCGACCTCGGGGGTGGTCACGGTTGGCGGGCATGACACACAGTCCGATTATCGCGCAGCGCGCAGGATGATAGGGCTTGTGCCGCAAGAGATCGCGTTGGAACCGTTTGAAAAGGTCTGGAACACGGTCCGGTTGTCGCGTGGGCTGTTCGGGCTTGGCAAAGACAGCGCGCGGATCGAAGAGATTTTGCGCAAGCTGTCCCTGTGGGACAAGCGCAACAACGCGATCAAGGAATTGTCCGGCGGCATGAAGCGGAGGGTGCTCATCGCCAAGGCCCTAGCCCATGAACCTCGGGTGCTTTTTCTGGACGAGCCGACTGCCGGAGTGGATGTCGAGTTGCGCAAGGACATGTGGGAGCTTGTGGCGGAACTGAAACGGGACGGTGTCACCATCATTCTGACCACACATTATATTGAAGAAGCAGAAGCGATTGCGGATCGTGTCGGCGTCATCGACAAGGGAGAGCTTTTGCTGGTGCAGGACAAAGACACACTCATGTCGCAGATGGGAAAAAAGCAGATCGAAGTCATGCTGACCGAACCCATCGACCGAATTCCCGATAGTCTGGTCAGCCACAATCTGGCTCTCAACGGCGCGGGTGATTGTCTGATCTATACCTACGATACCCATGCGGATCGTACCGGCATAACGACCTTGCTGAATGACGTGTCCGAGGCCGGGTTGGTGTTGCGCGACGTGCAGACCAGGCAATCAAGCCTGGAAGAGATCTTTGTCAATCTGGTATCTGGAGAGGCCGCATGAACTGGACCGCGATCGCTGCCATCTACCGGTTCGAAATGGCCCGTTTCTTTCGCACTCTGGCACAGAGCTTTCTGTCGCCGGTTCTGTCGACGTCGCTTTATTTTGTGGTGTTTGGCACCGCCATCGGCAGCCGTATCCAAGAGGTCGAGGGCGTTTCATACGGTGCGTTCATCGTGCCGGGGCTGATCATGTTGTCGGTGGTGATGCTGTCGATTTCGAACGCGTCGTTCGGAATTTACTTCCCCAAGTTTCTGGGCACCATCTACGAGCTGTTGTCCGCTCCGGTCAATTTCATCGAGATCGTGATCGGATATGTCGGTGCCGCCGCAACCAAGGCGTTGTTCGTGGGGTTGGTGATATTGGTCACCGCGACGTTTTTCGTCGATATTCGGATCGAGCATCCATTCGCCATGGCCGCGTTTCTGATCCTGTCCTGTCTCAGCTTTTCGTTGCTGGGATTCATCATCGGCATCTGGGCCAGCAACTTCGAGCAGATGTCGCTGGTGCCGCAGTTGGTGGTGACGCCACTGATCTTTCTGGGGGGTACGTTTTATTCGATCTCGATGCTGCCGCCATTGTGGCAGACCATCACGCTGTTCAATCCCGTGGTCTATCTGATTTCGGGTTTCCGCTGGTCCTTTTACGGGCTGGCAGATGTGCCGATCGTTTTCAGCCTTCTTGCCATTGTCGCGTTTACAGCTCTGTGCTTGGCGGTTATCGGCTGGATATTCAAAACCGGCTGGCGCATTCGCAGCTGACCCTCGCCAAGGCGTTGCATTTTTGCCCATCGGGTGTGTGAATTTGGTTCACGTCGCGTTTAACGCCGGCAGAGTCCCTTGTTTACGGGTTGGGGGCACTCTACATCGGCACCCATGAAGCTCAGCCTGCCGTTCGTAAAAAAGCACCCTTGCGTGGCCGTTGTCCGTTTGTCCGGTTCCATTGGAATGGCCGGTCGCGGGTCCTTGAACGATACCACCCTGGCCCCGGTTCTCGACAAGGCGTTTCGAAAGGGTAAACCTGCGGCTGTCGCGCTCGAGATCAACTCTCCGGGCGGGTCGCCCGTACAAAGCTCTTTGATTGGCGCCCGAATTCGGCGCTTGTCGGAAGAGCTGGACGTGCCCGTGATCGGGTTTGTCGAAGATGTTGCGGCATCCGGAGGGTATTGGCTGGCGGCCGCCGCGGATGAGATCTGGGCCGACGACAGTTCGGTTCTTGGCTCGATCGGAGTCATTTCGGCAGGTTTTGGCGCGCATGTCTTTCTGGCGCGGCAGGGGTTTGAGCGGCGCGTGCATACGGCGGGCCAGTCGAAATCCATGCTGGACCCGTTTGCGCCGGAAAAGAAAGAGGATGTGGCCCGCCTGCAAGGTTTGCTGGGGGATATCCACGAAAACTTCATCGCGCATGTCAAAGCCCGCCGAGGTGACAAGCTGGATCACAGTGCCGATCTGTTCACGGGTGAAGTCTGGCTGGCGCGTCGCGCGCATGAACTGGGTTTGATCGATGGTATCGCCCATCTGAAACCCAAAATGCAGGAACGCTTTGGCGACAAGGTCAAGTTCCGCCGTTATGGCTTGCGCAAACCAATCTGGTCGCGGTTCGGGGCCAACCTGGCAAAGGATGCCATCGCCGGATTAGAGGAGCGTGCGGCCTACGCGCGTTTTGGTTTGTGACGTGATCATCAAGGCTGTCACACTTTTTCTGATTGGCATGGGTGTCCTGGCGATGTTCGGCAAACTGCGCTTTCCGGGGCAGAAGAAACTGAGTTCCGCCAAGTGTCCGCGCTGCGGACGGTTTCGCATAGGCAAAGGCCCCTGCGCCTGCGAAAAAGGAGGTCGGACTTGATCACCACTTGGCTGCTGTCTGGTCTTGGGCTGTTGATCCTGCTGCTTGCAGGCGATGCGCTTGTGCGCGGTGCTGTAAACCTGAGCCTGCGTCTGGGTGTTCCGGCGTTGATCGTCAGCCTTACGATTGTGGCCTTCGGCACGTCTGCGCCCGAGTTGCTGATCGCCATCAGCGCATTGAAAGAGAACGCGCCCGGTATTGCGCTGGGCAACGTTGTCGGATCGAACACGGCCAACATCCTGTTGGTTCTTGGATTGCCCGCATTGCTGGCAACGCTTCACACCAGTGAATGTGACAGCCGCCGGAACTATGTCTTCATGCTGATGGCGACGGTTCTGTTCATTGGTTTGGCATTCTTGGGAACGTTCACGTTCTTCAGCGGCCTGATCTTGCTGGCGGCGTTGGGTCTTGTTCTTCTGAACGCCTTCCGCGAGGCAAAGGCCCATCGCAAAGCCTGCGGTGAAGCCTGTGTGGACGAAGAGCTTGAGGGGCTGGAAGAAGCTGATCCTGACATGCCTTATTGGAAGGTGTCGGTGTATCTGATCCTCGGGCTGATTGGTCTGCCAATGGGTGCGCATCTTTTGGTAGATAACGCAACGATCATCGCGCGGACCTACGGGGTCAGTGAGACGGTCATTGGTTTGACGTTGATCGCAGTTGGAACGTCTTTGCCCGAATTGGCGACAACAGTTATGGCCGCTTTGCGCAGACAGGCCGACGTTGCGCTGGGTAACGTGATCGGTTCGAACATGTTCAACCTTTTGGCCATCATCGGGATCGCAACCTGGTTTGGTCGTATCCCGGTTGATCCCGAGTTCCTGCAATTCGATCTTTGGGTCATGCTGGGCGCATCGCTGCTGCTGATACCGTTTGTATTCCTCAAACGCGACATCTCGCGCGTCTGGGGGTTGGTGTTGACTTTCCTTTATGTGCTTTATGTCATCGTACTGCTGGTGTGATCTGACCAAACGAGGTGAAGCATGACCCGAGCCCTAGTCACCGGCGCCGGTATTCGTCTGGGCCGGGCCATGGCACTGTATCTGGCAGATCGAGGTTTCGATGTGGCCGTGCATTACGCCTCATCCGAAGGTCCGGCGCAGGAGACGGCGGCAGAGGTACAGGCCCTGGGCCGAAAATCCGTGACCCTGAAGGCCGATCTGCTGGACGAAGCTCAGGTCCAGGCGCTGCTGCCCAAAGCGGCCGAGGCGCTGGGCGGGCCGATCACGTGTCTGGTGAACAACGCTTCGATCTTCGAATACGACAACATCCACACGGCAACCCGGCAAAGCTGGGATCGACATCTCGACAGCAACCTGCGCGCGCCCTTTGTGCTGACGCAGGCCATGGCAGGTCAGGGGCTGAGTGCTGGAACAGATGAAAATGGCGAACCGCTTGCAACCGGCCTTATCGTCAACATGGTGGACATGCGCGTGCGCAAACTGACGCCCGAGTTCATGTCATACACCATCGCAAAAATGGGTTTGTGGGCACTGACCCGAACGGCGGCGCAGGCGTTGTCTCCGACGATCCGTGTCAATGCGATCGGGCCCGGCCCAACGATGCAAGGCCACCGCCAAAGCGAAGAGCATTTCCAGACACAGCGTTCAAATACCGTTTTGGAGCGGGGATCCAACCCGTCTGACATAACCGCTGCGCTTGGGTACTTTCTGGATGCACACGCGGTCACCGGACAGCTTTTATGTGTGGACGGCGGTCAGCATCTGGGTTGGAAAACTCCGGATGTTCTGGGTGTAGAATAAGTAATTCTGCTGCAAGTTTTGCACCGCTCGCAATTGTGTTACACGCGCGTTACAAAAATGTCTTTTTTTTCATACACTTGCTAAGTATACAAAAAAATAACATTTAAAAACAAGTACTTGATAAGTTGCCTATTTTTTGTGCAAGTAAAGGAAAAGGCAAGGAAACAAGGGGATTTCCGATCTTCCGGAATTTTATCTTCACACTTATCCACAGAAACCGTGGATTTGTTTTCTCTTGATCTGAAAGGCGTGAGATTGCAGCCATTGCCAGAGAATCATATCTCAGGATCATGACCACCGACAGCGAATCATCCCCCACCGGCTATGCCTGCATTCAGCGCTATGTAAAAACGCTGGACAGTTCTCCGGGCGTTTACCGCATGCTCGATGCAGACAGCCGGGTTCTGTATGTCGGCAAAGCCCGAAATCTCAGGGCACGGGTGTCGAATTACACACGGCCGGGTCATTCGGGGCGGATCGAAAAGATGATCGCCGCGACGGCCTCGATGATGTTCCTGACCACGCGAACCGAGACCGAGGCCCTGCTGCTGGAGCAGAACCTGATCAAGCAGCTCAAGCCGAAATACAATGTATTGTTGCGGGATGACAAAAGCTTTCCGAACATACTGGTCGCCAAGGATCATGACTTTCCGCAGATCAAGAAACACCGAGGGGCGAAGAAGGAAAAAGGTGCCTATTTCGGCCCCTTCGCCAGTGCCGGTGCGGTGAACCGGACGCTGAACCAGTTGCAAAAAGCGTTCCTGCTGCGCAACTGCTCGGATTCGATGTTCGACAGCCGAACGCGGCCATGCCTTCTATATCAGATCAAGCGGTGTTCCGGGCCGTGTGTCGGCCTGATCTCAGAGCAGGATTACCGTGAAAGCGTGAAGGACGCCGAACGCTTCCTGTCGGGCCGCTCGACAAAGGTGCAAGAGGAATTGGCCGAGCAGATGATGGCCGCATCTGAGGCGATGGAGTTCGAACGCGCCGCCGGTCTGCGTGACCGCATCCGGGCTCTGACGCAGGTGCAGACCTCTCAGGGTATCAACCCGCGCGGTGTGGCCGAGGCGGACGTGATCGGCCTGTATATGGACAGCGGTCAGGCCTGCGTGCAGGTGTTTTTTATCCGTGCGAACCAGAACTGGGGCAACAAGGATTTCTATCCCCGCGTCGGCCCGGATGTTTCACCTGCCGAGGTGATGGAGGCCTTTCTGGGCCAGTTCTACGACAACAAGGAACCGCCGCGGCAGCTGATCCTGTCGGATGGGATCGAAAACGTGGATCTGATGCAGGACGCGCTGACTGAAAAAGCCGGGCGCAAGGTTGAAATCCTTGTGCCGCAGCGTGGCGAAAAACAGGAACTTGTTGCCGGTGCCTTGCGCAACGCGCGCGAGGCTCTGGCCCGCCGCATGTCGGAAAGTGCCACGCAGGCCAAGTTGCTGCGCGGGCTGGCCGAGGCGTTCGATCTGGATGGCCCACCGGGACGGATCGAAGTCTATGACAACTCTCATATTCAGGGCACCAATGCTGTCGGCGGCATGATCGTGGCCGGCCCCGAGGGGTTCATGAAGAACGCTTACCGCAAGTTCAACATTCGCGGTGATGACCTGACACCGGGTGACGATTTCGGCATGATGAAAGAGGTGCTGAACCGCCGCTTCACCAGACTTCAAAAGGAAGACCCGGACCGCGACAAAGGGTTGTGGCCCGATCTGTTGCTGATTGATGGCGGCGCCGGGCAGGTTAGCGCGGTGCATCAGATCATGGTCGAACATGGGGTCGAAGACATTCCCATGGTCGGCGTCGCCAAGGGGGTCGACCGCGACCACGGCAAGGAAGAGTTTCACCGGATCGGCCAGCGCCCCTTTGCGCTGAAACGCAACGACCCTGTGTTGTATTTCATTCAACGCCTCAGGGACGAAGCGCACCGGTTCGCCATCGGCACCCATCGTGCGAAACGCGCCAAGGCCGTGGGTGCAACGCCGTTGGATGAAGTCCCAGGGGTAGGGGCTGCGCGCAAGCGTGCTCTGTTGACCCATTTCGGCAGCGCCAAAGCCGTCAGCCGGGCCAATCTGACCGATCTGAAAGCGGTCGAAGGGATTTCGGCCGGGTTGGCGCAGAAGGTTTACGATTTCTTCCACGACAAGGGCTAGGCCTGCCGGCCCCGCCACAGGATATATAGGCCCGACGCGACGATCAGCGCGCTGCCGATCCACATGTTGGGATCCAGCCTCTCACCAAACATGGCTACGCCAAGCCCAATGCCGAACAACAGCCGGGTGTATCTGAACGGGGTCACGGCGGACACTTCGCCGGTGCGCATCGCCTTCATCAGCGACGCATACGCTATTACGCCCATCAGCACCGCACCGATCAGATGCAGGCTCGTGTGAAGGCCAACCGGTGCAATCGGCGCGCCCTCCCAAAACCGATAGGCCACGCCAGCCACGATGATGCTGAGGAAGCCGTAGAACCCCAGGACTTCGGTTCCAAGCGTGGCAGGTGCTGCGCGGCTGGCCAGATCACGTCCGGCAAATCCCAGCATTCCCAGCACCGCCAGTATCGACAGCAACGAAAAGCTGTCTCCGGTGGGTTGCAGGATGACGACAACGCCGATCATGCCGACAAAGATAGCGCTCCAACGCCGCCAACCGACTGTCTCGCCAAAGAACAACGCGGCGCCTGCAACAACGACCAAAGGCGTGGCTTGCAGGATCACCGTGGCCGAGGACAACGGCGTCAGTGCGATGGCCAGAACATAGAACAACCGACCAAAGACCTCGAACAGCACCCGAATTTTCATCGGGCGGGACAGAACGTCAGGTTGCAACAGCCGCTGCCCACGGGCCCGGGCCACCGCAGCGAAAATCACCGACCCGCCCGCGCCGAAAAGGACCAGGACCTGCCAGATCGGCAGCGCGGCTGAGGCTGCCTTCAGCAACGCATCCTCCAGCGCAAAACCGGCCATCGCGGCGACCATCCAGAGGCTGCCGATCATGTTTGACCGTGTGTCGGTTTGAATATGCGCTGTCATCTGGTACTTTCCGGCTGGGCTTGCGCGGCAATCTGACCGCAAAGCCGGGAAAGGCCAAGAGGTACTGTTCTGAGACGTCGGGCCTGCGGCGCTTTGACCAAGCGTTTGTGAGTGATGCAGTTTTTTGTCTGATTGGCTTTTCTGTCCCGGACCGGCGATATAGGGTCCAAGCCATGAAGTGGAATTTACCTAATCTCCTGACCGTCCTGCGCCTGCTGGCCGCGCCCGGGCTGGCAGTCATGTTTCTGTATTTCACCCGGCCCTATGCGGACTGGTTTGCACTGATCCTGTTCCTGTCGGCGGCGATTACCGATTGGTTCGATGGGTATCTGGCCCGCGCATGGAAGCAGGAGACCAAGATCGGAGCGATGCTGGATCCGATCGCCGACAAGGCCATGGTGGTAATCGCGCTTATGATCCTTGTGGGCTATTCGACCGAGCACTGGACGCCGTGGCTTGTCCTTCCTGCAACCGTGATCCTGTTTCGCGAAGTTTTTGTCTCGGGCCTGCGGGAATATCTGGGCGATGTGGCCGGGACGCTCAAAGTCACCAAACTGGCCAAATGGAAGACCACGGCCCAGATGGTCGCCATCGCGGTTCTGTTTTCGCAGGGTATCTTCGAGCACTATGCCGTGATGGCGAGTTTTGGCATGGATGCCGAGCTGGTCGAGCAGATCATTGCGGGTCAGGTCGACGACGTGAACCACCTGCGCCTGAATGTCGATGGCATGTATTGGGCGGGTCAGGTCGGGCTGTGGCTGCTGTGGATTGCGGCAACGCTTACATTGATCACCGGCTATGACTACCTACGTAAGGCCATGCCTCATCTGAAGGAGAGCTAACCGATGGATGTTCTGTATTTCGCCTGGGTGCGCGAACGCATCGGCTTGCCAAAGGAAAAGGTCGAAACGCAAGCGGTCACGGTCAGCGAATTGGTGACTGAACTGAGCGCTCGGGAAGAGCGCTATGCCGCGGCATTTGCCGATCTGTCCGCGCTGCGCGTTGCGTTGGATCAGGAGCTGTCGGATTTCGATGCTCCGCTGGCAGGTGTTCGGGAAGTTGCGTTTTTCCCGCCGATGACGGGCGGTTGACCGATGCGGATCGCGGTTCAGGAAGAGGCATTTGATCTGGGGGCCGAGGCCAATGCCTTTGCCGCCGGGGATGATTCCAACGGCGCCATCGTCACCTTCACCGGCGTTGTGCGTGACCTGGCGAGCGGTGATCTGGATGTGATGGAGATCGAGCACTATCCGGGTATGACCGAACGCGCCCTGACCAAGATCGCCGAAGAGGCGCAGGCGCGTTGGGCATTGGGTGACGTGCTGGTCATACACCGTTTTGGACGCTTGGTTCCGGGGGATCGCATCATGATGGTGGCCACGGCGGCCCCGCATCGCAAGGACGCGTTCGAGGCGGCCGAATATCTGATGGATTACCTGAAATCCCGCGCGCCATTCTGGAAAAAGGAAATTACCCGTTCCGGCGCCGAATGGGTTGCGGCCAAAGATCAGGACGAAGATGCTCTGACCCGCTGGTAGCGTCGCGCGCCCACCGCGGTGGTTCTGGAAACCGAGCGGTTTCAATTCTTCTCTGGACGCCGGTTCACGAGCCTGCGCTAAATCTGCGCAAGCGGATCAAGAGGATGGCGGCATGCATGACGGGCTGAGAAACAAGGGCCTAGCGACACGGGCAATCCATGCGGGCGAAGCCCCGGACCCGACCAGCGGTGCGTCTGCGCCGGCCCTGCATATGTCTTCGACATTCGTCACGGATCAGGTGGCGGGGTTCTCGGCCCACGATCTGGAGGAAGAAGCCCCTTATCTTTACGGGCGCTGGGCCAATCCCAACGTCAGGACGCTGGAAGCCAAGATCAGCATGTTGGAAGGCACCGAAGATTGCCTGTGTCTGGCGTCCGGTATGGCGGCGGCCACCGCCATCTTCCTGACGTTCCTGTCGGCCGGGGATCATGTGATCGTTTCCGACGTCTCTTACGCGGGTGTGGCAGAGCTGGCGCGGGACACGCTGCCGCGTCTGGGGATCCATGTCAGCACGGTCAACATGTCCGATCTTTCGGCGGTATCAGCAGCCATCAGGCCGAACACGCGTCTCATCCACACGGAAACACCCGTGAACCCGATCGGTCGTCTGACCGATCTGGCATCGGTTTCAGCAATTGCCAAAAGCGCGGGGGCGTTGCTGTCCTGCGATGCGACTTTTGCGTCTCCGCTTGGTCAGCCAAGCAAAGAGCTGGGCGTTGATCTGATTATGCATTCGGTGACCAAGTACATCGGCGGGCACGGTGATGCCATCGGTGGTGCGGTGGCCGGGCGAAAGGACCTGATCGAGAAAATCCGTAACGAATCCGCGATCCACCACGGCAGCATCATGTCCCCCTTCAACGCGTGGATGATCGCGCGGGGCATGGCCACTCTACCACTGCGGATGACAGCGCATCAGGCGGGTGCCACCGTCGTTGCCGATTGGCTTGAGACACGCGCGCGCGTGACCAGAGTGATCTATCCGGGGCTGAAGTCGCATCCCCAATACGAGCTGGCCCAACAGCAGATGCGCAACACATCCGGCATGATCGCTTTTCAGGTGGGTGATCACGCAACAGGCGAGGCACTGGCCCAGCAGATGATCGATAAACTCCGGATCGTTCACTATGCCGTGTCGCTTGGCCACCATCGCAGTCTGATATTCTGGATGGGAACCGAAGCTTTGATGCAATCGTCCTTCCGATTGGAAGGGGCGCAATTGGCAAGTTACCGGGATTTCGCAGGCGACGGCGTGTTCAGGCTGTCGGTTGGACTGGAAGACTCCGAAGATCTGATCGCAGACTTGGCGCAGGTCCTGTGAGCCGTCCGGGAAGGCGGTTTCTCAGTCGGCGTTGTTGATCCGACCGCGCATTTCCTCGGCCTCTTGCCGCGCGGCGCGCAGACCGTCCATGGCCGCGGCCAGCTCTGCCTCTGTCTGGGTCAGCTGATTGGTCAACTCGGCTTCACGTTGCTGAAGATAGGTTATGGCCTGATCGCGGGTTTCTTCCGCTTCGTGCAGTTCCTGGCTCATGCGATCCAGATCGGCAACGTCGCTTTGGCGGACGCGGGACAGGCGGTGTGCCAGCCAGTTGGCAAACCAGCCCATGCAGAAGGCCGCAAACAGAATGACGGCTGTGGCGATGATGAATTCGGTTCTGTTCAACTTACTGGTCCTCTGCGTCCGTGTCTGGTGCGGTCGATTCGGTCTGATCCGTTTCAGGCGCGTCAGCCTCAGCCCCAACCTCGACCTCGAGCGCTTCGAGGCCTGTTTCGGAGGCTTCGACCGGTTCGGGACGAATCAGCCGGAACTCGATCCGCCGGTTGGCTTCGCGGCCTTCTTCGGTGTCGTTGTCCGCGATGGGCTGTGTTTCACCGTATCCAACGGCAGTGTAGCTGCTGGTGGGAATGCGCCGCCCGCGCAGCTCGTTCAGAATCGATTGCGCCCGTGCCTGGCTGAGCTGCTGGTTCATCTCTTCGCGGCCCTGGCTGTCCGTATGGCCCTGGATCTCCAGCCGGATCGGCCCGCAGTCACGCAGGATGTCGGCGATCTGGTTCACCGTATCGCGCGAGTCGGATGCGATCGTCGCTGATCCGGGTTCGAACGCAATTTTGCTGACGGTCTGGATTTCGGCGATCTGCGCTTCGCAGACTTCAGGATCGGGCAGCGCGTCTTCGGGCTCTGGCGGAGGCTGATAGGTGATCGTCAGAGTGAATTCCTGCCCTTCGCCCAGCTTGTCCGACAACTGACCTGCGATACGGGCTTTGGCATCCTCTTCATGGCTGAGGCCGGTCAGTTCGACCGAGCCTGGTGTTACGGTCAAGGCCCCGTTGTGAAGCTGGGCCAACGCCTCGAGGCCGGCCAGAACACGCACCGGCCAATCTGCCGGAAGCCCCGGCGCGATGCGGGTCGCGGTATAGACCTGATCCGAGCCGAAGGCCGCGCGGGCATAGCTGTCGACCATGTCCCGCAACGTTTCATCCCCCAGACGCCCTCGCAGTTGCACAAGCCCTTCGGGGCTTCGGGTCGCCGAGAACTCAACGGGTCCGGTCTGTTCGCTGGTTTCAGGTTCCGGCAGCACGGCATGCAGGGCAAAGACCTGAGGCAACGCTGTTTCAAGTTCACCTACAACCCGGTCGAACAAGGCTGGATCCGTGCCTTGCGCCGCAACCAGGGTGATGTCCGCATCCGACATCGTGACCGAGCCTTTGCCGATTCTGGCCAGTGCCTGAATGCTCTTCTCGGCGGCTTCGGGCCAGCGTGGCGAGGGCTCGCCCAGACCGATGGTGCAGGAATATGTTCCCGACAACCCGGCATCGCGCGCAGCGGTCACGATCCGGTCGCGTGCCTTTGCATCCTGTGCCGAACAGGCGTCAAATTGCCCACCGTCTTCGTTGATCAGAAAACGCAGCGTAAAGGGCGTTATTACGGGACGAGGCGCCGAGATCGCCAGCCCGATCCGCAGGCTGGGCGGCGCGGCGCGGGTCAGATCGCGTTCGAGACGTTGTTTTTCCTGTTGGCTGTCCGCAATGGCGGTGATTTTGACCAAATCGGCGTTTGCGGAAATTTTGGCACGCGGCAGGCTGGCCAGCGCCTCGATGGCATATGATATCGCGGCATCCCAACCGTCGGGCTTGGGGTAATCCGCGGTTTCCATCAGGTCCGAAACTGCGATGTTGGGGTCGAGGTTGCTCAGCCTTCTGATCAGGTCATCTCTGTCTTCGCTGGCGGGGATCAAGCCGATGATCGAGATGCCGTGATCGTTGCGCAGAATTTCCGCTGAAAAGCGCGGCGGCGCCAGGGCAGAGGTTGCTTCGACCTCCATTTCATCGATTACGCGGGAAGCATCGACCTCGGTTCCGGCTGCGGTCAGTGCGTTGAATCGTGTCGCCTCATCGGGTGCAATCCCGGTCAGGACCACGCGCAAGCCGTCTGACTCGACCTCGGCCCAGTCGTGTCCTTTGAGGTCAAGCGCCCGGCGCACGGCGAACTCCGATGTCTCTTCGATCTTTGTGACGGCATAGCTGGCTGCCAAAAGCGACAGCCCGGCTGATACAAGAAAGATCAGGGAAACAACGATAAAATACGGCAGACGCATATTTGGGTTTGACACTCCTCAGGCGGTTGGGCCGATCTTTACAGGCCGCGTTCAGCAGGTGCAATCAGAGCAACAGGGCGACGCAGAGGAAGATCAGCGGAATCAAGCCAGTGTCGCGGTTGAGCCTGAACAATTGCAACAGCCTGGCATTGTCTTCGATGTCCAGCGCGCGGAGTTGCCACATCATGTGCCAGCCCATTGCCCAAGGCCCACAGAGCGCAACGCCCAATGCCAGCATCGAGGCATCCGGCACCCCTGCATCGACGATGGCCAGCCCCATCAGCGACACGGTCGCCACCAAAAAGTACTTCAGCCACCGCGCTGTATCAGCTCCGAACAGACGGGCGGTTGATTTGATGCCGATCAGTTCGTCATCCTCGGCATCCTGATGCGCATAGATTGTATCGTAGAACAGGGTCCACGCGATTCCAGACAGGTAAAGCGTCACCGCTGGCCATCCCACGGAACCGCTATGCGCCGCCCAGGCCAGTAGGGCGCCCCAGTTGAAGGCCAGCCCCAGAAACACCTGAGGCCACCAGGTAAACCGTTTGGCAAACGGATAGATCGTCACGGGCAGCAGGGACAGAACACCCATTGCGATCGCCGCCTGATTGAAGCTGAGAAGGATGCCAAGCGCCAGAATGCATTGCAGGACCATCCAGACCGCGGCCTGCCGGACACTGACCTGACCCGAAGGAATCGGGCGCGAGCGTGTGCGTTCGACCTGCCCGTCGAATTCCCGATCCGTAATGTCATTCCACGTGCAACCGGCGCCCCGCATCAGGAAGGCCCCAAATGCGCATCCCACGGCGATCCACAGATCTTCCCAACGCGGCTGACCATCATGCAGGATCGCCAGAGCCAGCCCCCACCAGCAGGGAATCAGCAGCAGCCATGTCCCGATGGGCCGGTCGGCGCGGCTGAGGCGAAGATAGGGGCGGGCAAAGGCCGGGGCGTGGGTGTCGACCCAGTTGCCGCTGACGGCATCGGCGACTTGACCATCTGGTGTTGGGGCATTGCCTTGCATATGTAGGGTCTCATGAGTGCGAAGATCAGACTGTATGTAGAGCAGCCCTTGGGTCAGGGGCAATCGGTTCCTTTGACGCGCGACCAGGCGCACTACCTCTTTGGTGTCATGCGCCTTGCGGTCAAAGGGCAGGTCGCCCTGTTCAACGGGCGGGACGGAGAGTGGTTGGCCGAAGTCTCCGAGGCGGGAAAGCGTGGCGGGAGGCTGACTTGCCTTGAACAGACGAAACCGTTGCAACTGCCGCCCGATCTGTGGTTTCTGTTCGCGCCCATCAAAAAGGCCCGCACCGATTTCATCGTGGAAAAAGCCGCCGAAATGGGTGCGGCGCGTATCCTGCCTGTTCAGACCGAGTTCACCAATTCCGAACGCATTCGTCAGGACCGCCTGCAGGCCCATGCGGTCGAGGCGGCCGAGCAGTGCGGCGGAACCTTCGTGCCCGAGGTGGCCGATTTACAGCGGTTGGATCGGCTGCTGGATGCATGGCCCGAAGATCGGCAACTGATGTTCTGCAACGAAGCCGAGGTTGGATCGGCCCTGCGACTGGCCGCCAATGAAAAAGGACGGCCCTGGGCGATTCTCATCGGCCCGGAAGGCGGGTTTTCGGACCAGGAACGCGCGCGTTTGACAGGGTTGCCATTCGCGCATGTGGTCAGCCTTGGCCCTCGTATCCTGCGGGCCGACACGGCAGCGGTGGCTGCATTGACCATGTGGCAGCAGGCGTTGGGGGATTGGGCGTGATCCAAGAAGCCTCGCCGTCTGATGCCCCGGCCATTGAGGCGTTTTTGGCCAAACATCCCGATACTTCCATGTTTCTGCGCAGCAACCTGTTGGCGCACGGGATTGGATTTGGAGACGATGACCACTCTACCCGGTTCTTCATTTGGGGGCAGGATCGCATCCAAGGCGTATTCGGCCTGACCAAAAAGGGCTACCTGATGGCGCAACTGCCCGATTGTTCGCCAGAGGCCGCTCAGGCATTAGCGGGTCGGATCGCAGGTCAGATCGTTCTGGGCATGACAGGGGCTGCACAACAGGTTGAGATGATATTGGACGCGCTAGGGCTTGGACAGGCCGGTTATCGCCTGCATCATGATGAACCCCTGTACCGCCTGGATCTGGGCGAAATCCCAGAGGCACCGATTCCATTTCGTGCCCTGTCCGAAGCAGACCGGCCGTTACTGACGCGTTGGTTTGCGGATTACTTCGAGGATACCGACCAGGCCAAAGGGCAAGAGGCGCGTGAAATGGCCTCCGACCGGATCACCACCGATATTCAATCAGGCAGGGCGATTGTCATGCTGGAAGACGACGCCCCCGTAGCCATGGCCGCCATCAATGCATCAGTCCGGGATCAGGTTCAGGTCGGCGGTGTATTTGTGCCGCGCGAGAACAGAAATTGTGGACTCGGGCGCAAGGTCACAACAGCTGTGCTACAAAAGGCGAGGACCGAGGGCGCGAACAAGGCCATCCTGTTCGCCAACAATCCACCTGCCGCGCGAGCCTATGAGGCGATGGGGTTTCAGCAGGTCGGCTGGTATCGGGTCGCCCTGTTACAAACACCACAAAAGGTGATGTCATGAGTTTCATCCGACCCGAGGCCAAACTGGCCCTGTGGCGCTGGCGCGAAGTGCTGGTTGCCGGGTTTGTCCTGATCCTCGGTCTCAGCTGGATCAACGGGCCCGGTGGTCTGCTGGGGTGGATCGGCTGGCTGCTTGTCGCTGTCGCAATAGCCCTGGCGGTGATCGGGGTGCAGCGCGCGCGGTTCAGAACCGGCACTGGCGGACAGGGTGTCGTGACCGTCGATGAAGGTCAGATCACCTATTTCGGCCCACTGGATGGCGGCATCATCGCCACTCGCGAGATTGAGCGGCTGGCGCTCGATCCGACCTCGACGCCGGCGCATTGGGTGTTGGAACAACCGGGTCAGGCGGTGCTTCACATTCCTGTGAATGCGGAAGGGGCCGAGGCGCTGTTCGATGTCTTCTCGGCGCTTCCGGGCCTGAAAACCGAGCATATGCTGGCCGAACTGAACGGTGGATCGGCCCACCCGGTCGTGATTTGGGAGCGTACGCCCTCGCGCCCTCTACACCTTCGGCTGCATTGACACCGGCGCGGTTTGCCCCCACGACTGGCCAAAAGACAGACACATCAGGATCGGAGCACGGGTCTCATGTCCATCCCCCAGTCCGGCGGCGGACCAATCGAACGCCACGAGCAATTGGCCGAATATCTGGAGTCGGGCTGCAAGCCCAAGGCAGACTGGCGCATCGGCACCGAGCATGAGAAATTCGGCTACTGCAAGGACACGCTGAAACCGTTGCCGTTCGAAGGTGCGCGATCCATCGTGGCGGTGTTGGAGGGCCTGCGTGACCGGCACGGTTGGGCCGAAGTCCGTGAAGCGGGTCATCTGATCGGTCTGGAAAAGGACGGCGCCAATGTCAGCCTGGAGCCGGGCGGCGCGCTGGAGCTGTCGGGAGCTCCGCTCGAGACCATCCACGAAACCTGTGATGAGGTGAACACCCACCTGCGCGAGGTAAAGGACATCGCAGATGAGATCGGCGTGGGTTTCATCGGTCTGGGCGCGGCACCGACCTGGACACATGAGGAAATGCCGTTGATGCCCAAGGGGCGGTATCGGCTGATGAACGACTATATGGAAAAGGTCGGCACCATGGGCCGCGCCATGATGCGACGGACCTGCACGGTTCAGGTCAACATCGATTTCGGGTCCGAGGCCGACATGGTGCAGAAACTGCGCGTGGCGCTGGCCTTGCAGCCGGTGGCAACGGCGTTGTTTGCGAACTCGCCCTTTTTCGAAGGCAAGGTAAATGGCCAGAAAAGCTGGCGCAGCTATATCTGGCGGCATCTGGACGATGCGCGTACGGGCATGCTGCCTTTCGTGTTCGAAGACGGCTTTGGGTTCGAGCGTTACGTGCAATATGCGCTCGATGTTCCGATGTATTTCGTCTATCGCGACGGCCAGTACATCAATGCGCTGGGCATGTCTTTCCGCGACTTCCTGAAAGGCGAACTGCCCGCTCTGCCGGGTGAAACGCCCACGCTCAGCGATTGGGCCGACCACCTGACCACCGCCTTCCCCGAGGCGCGGATCAAGAAATTCATGGAAATGCGCGGGGCTGATGGCGGCCCGTGGCGGCGCCTGTGTGCCTTGCCCGCCTTCTGGGTCGGCCTGACTTACGATCAAACGGCCCTGGACGCGGCCTGGGATCTGGTCAAAGGCTGGGACACCGAGACCCGCGAGGCGCTGCGTGTCGCGGCTGCCAAAGACGGTCTGCAAGCGAAAGTCGGCACCATCAACATGCACGATCTGGCGCGTGAGGTTGTGGCGATCTCCGAGGCCGGCCTGAAAGCCCGCGCCTATCCCGGTGCCGGTGGCCTGGTGCCGGACGAGACCCATTTCCTCAACGCGCTCAAGGACAGCATCCAAAGCGGGAAAGTGCCTGCGGATGAGTTGCTGGAACACTACAACGGCGACTGGAACGGTGATCTGACCCGGATTTTCCCCGAATACAGCTATTGATCCGCCCGGTCCCGCTTGCATTCGCGGGGCTGGCCCGATAGCAGGTTGGCGACCAAATTCAGAGGGCGTCATGGACGATCTTAAGGCAAAATATCTGGGCCAAATCGCCGAGGCAGGCGACGAGAACGCGCTTGAGGCGATCCGTGTCGCCGCCGTGGGCAAAAAAGGCGAGGTCGCGCTGAAGATGCGCGAGTTGGGCAAAATGACGCCCGAGGAACGCCAGGTGGCAGGCCCCGCGCTGAATGCCCTGAAGGATGAGATCAATTCGGCCCTGTCCGCCAAAAAGGCCGCTTTGGCCGATGCCGCGCTGGATGAACGTCTGCGCACCGAATGGCTGGACGTCACCCTGCCGACCCGCCCGCGCCGTCAGGGCTCGATCCACCCGGTCAGCCAGGCGACCGAGGAACTGACCGCGATCTTTGCCGAACTGGGATTCTCGGTGGCCGAAGGGCCGCGGATCGAGACCGACTGGCACAATTTCGACGCGCTGAACATCCCCGGCCACCACCCCGCGCGGGCCGAGATGGACACGTTCTATATGCACCGCGCCGAGGGCGATAACCGCCCGCCGCATGTGCTGCGGACACACACATCTCCGGTGCAGATCCGCTCGATGGAGAAACAGGGCGCGCCGATCCGCGTCATCTGTCCGGGCGGCGTCTACCGCGCTGACTATGACCAGACCCACACGCCGATGTTCCATCAGGTCGAGGGGCTGGCGATTGACAAAGAAATCTCGATGGCGAACCTGAAATGGGTTCTGGAAGAGTTCGTGAAGGCGTTTTTCGAGGTCGACGACGTCGAGCTGCGCTTCCGCGCCTCGCACTTCCCCTTTACCGAGCCATCGGCCGAGGTTGATATCCGCTGTTCCTGGGATAACGGCCAGCTGAAGATCGGCGAGGGCGACGACTGGATGGAGATTCTGGGCTCGGGCATGGTCCACCCCAAGGTGATCGCCGCCGGTGGCATCGATCCCGAGGTCTATCAGGGCTTTGCATTCGGCATCGGGATCGACCGTCTGGCGATGCTGAAATACGGCATTCCCGATCTGCGGGCGTTCTTTGACAGCGACCTGCGCTGGCTGAGGCACTATGGGTTTGCGGCGCTGGATATGCCGAACCTGCATGGTGGTTTGTCGCGGTGATTGAAGTAGCCTCGTCAATCTGGGCGACTCTTGATCCAATTCACGACGAACTAATCGGGCTAGCGTTCACGTTATTGGCCGCTTGCGTGCTATTCTTGTTTAGGCCGCGCGTGAAACTGATTTATGGGCGCGCCAATAACTCCCGCAATATCATTTCTGTGCCAACGGAGGATAACACCAGCAACGGCAACCACACAGAAATCTATACTGAAAAGTTCTTTCTCCAGAATGTTGGAAGTAAGCCAGCTACAAACGTGGAGTTTGTGTTGTCGGATTTTCCAGCGGACATTTCAGTTTGGCAACCGCGAAATGTAGAATACAAAAATGTCGAAAAAGGACATTGCTTGGTCACGATACCGCAAATGGCCCCTCGTGAGTTGGTTATTGTCGATTGCGTATACTTAAACCAACGGGCGGCCTTTGTCGCATCTGTTAAATGTGCTGAGTGCATAGGAAATGAAGTTCCATTTTGGACAGTTCGTCGCTTTTCATGGTGGATCAACACATTGATAGCCGCTCTCATGTTTTTTGGAGTTGCTTATCTATCTCAGATTGTTTTCAAGCTTTTCGCTTGATGTCCGGTCCGCACGGGCTGGCGATTTGTCTCCGCAGGCACCCCGTTTGAACGTCAAGCGGACTTGGCCAGCATAAACTGCCCACCATAGCCCGAGGATCGCCACCCCGCGGTCTGGCAATGGCGCGGCTTGTGATCTAGCCTGACAGACGGGCGACAGCGCGGCTTGTTACAGGTTCCCACAGGGTTGTGACGTGACTTGGCGCTCAGGCTGGGTAGGGTCGAGCGCATGATCCATCGACTTCTTTGCCTCCTGTTGCTAACTGCCACCCAAGCCCTCGCGGTGGATACCTGTCATGGCGATACGGCCTGTGAGGTCGGCGACCGCTCGTACCATGTGCTGGAACCCGATGGCTGGGACGGTGTAACGCCTCTGCCCGTGCTGCTGCATTTCCACGGCTGGGCGCGGCAGGGTAATGTTGTCGTGAACCACGAACGCATTGCCGGCGCGACGAAGCTGCGGGGCGTGTTGCTGGTGGCCCCGAACGGTCTGGGCAAAAGCTGGGATTTCTGGACCCCGGACACGGGCGATGTGCCCTTTGCCGATGCGGTGCTGGAGGATGTGGCCAAGCGCTATCCGATTGATCCGGACCGTATCTATGTCTCGGGATATTCCTTCGGAGGCGCGATGGCGTGGCGCTATGTCTGTCAGTCAGGCAATGACATTGCCGCCCTGCTGGCCGTTGCAGGCAGCATCCGCCAGACTGAAGCCTGCCCCGAAGCCCCGCGCGAGGTGCGCCATGTGCATGGGCTGGACGACACGGTGATGGATTTTCCCTTTGGACCGGGCGGCGATACCACCTACCCGGTGGCGCTGTGGCGAAAGAAATACAACTGCAACGGTGCCACCCCGCGCGGGGATTGGAGCGTGAGACCGTTCCTGACGCTCAGCCGGGTGGAATGGGCCGATTGTGCGCAGGGGCAGGTGGTGCTGGACACCCATCCGGGCGGGCATTTCATCCCGCATGGCTGGATCGGGCGGCAATTGGACGAGCTTTTGGGCCGCACCCCCACCTATCCGTGACCCGCAGCGCTTGCACCTTGGCGCATTCTTTGTCATTGCCTGTGCCGACTGGATATCTGCCAAAAAAGGCCCCGAGCAATGAAATTCACTCTGTCCTGGCTGAAAGACCACCTCGACACCGATGCGTCGGTTGATGAGATCACTGAGGCGCTGACCGACCTTGGCCTTGAGGTCGAAGAGGTCATCAACCCGGCTGACAAGCTCAAGGACTTTACGCTGGGCTATGTGAAACACGCGGAAAAACACCCTGACGCCGACAAGCTGCGTGTCTGCAAGGTGGACACGGATGAAGGCGAGTTGCAGATCATCTGCGGCGCGCCCAACGCCCGCGAAGGGATCACTGTCGTCGTCTGCAAGCCGGGCATGTATATCCCCGGTCTGGACCTGACGATCAGCGTCGGCAAGATCCGCGGCGTCGAAAGCTTTGGCATGATGGCGTCCGAGCGCGAGCTGGAATTGTCGGACGAACATGACGGCATCATCGAATTGCCCTCGGGCGAGGTCGGTGACAGGTTAGTTGATTGGCTTGCCGAGAATGACCCGTCGAAAGTCGATCCCGTAATCGAGATCGCGATCACTCCGAACCGACCCGATGCACTGGGCGTGGAAGGCATCGCGCGTGATCTGGCGGCGCGTGGGATCGGCACTCTGAAACAGCGCGACTACGTGCCGGTGCCCGGTGATTTCGAAAGCCCGATCAAATTATCGATTGACGAGGACACGCTGGATGGCTGCCCGCATTTCACGGGCCGCCTTATCAAGGGCGTCAAGAACGGCCCCAGCCCGCAGTGGTTGCAGGATCAGTTGAAGGCGATCGGGCTGCGTCCGATTTCGGCGCTGGTGGATATCACCAACTATATGACCTTTGACCATAACCGCCCGCTGCATGTGTTTGACGCGGACAAGGTGCAGGGCAATCTTCGCGTTCATCGCGCCAAAGGCGGTGAAACCCTGGTGGCGCTGGACGAGAAGGAATACACCCTTCAGCCCGGCATGATGGTTATTTCAGATGACAAAGGCCCGGAATCCATCGCAGGCATCATGGGCGGTCAGGAAACCGGCTGCACCGAGGATACTGTGAATGTGTTCCTGGAAAGCGCGTTCTGGGATCATGTGCAGATCGCGTTGACGGGTCGGGCGCTGAAAATCAATTCGGACGCGCGGTACCGGTTCGAACGCGGCGTGGACCCTGAATACACGCTGGAAGGGCTCGAGCACGCAACCCAGTTGATTCTGGACATCTGCGGCGGCGAAGCATCCAAAGTGGTCGAGGCGGGCAAAGCGCCGAACCACGCGCGTGCGTACAAGCTGGATGCCGAACGGGTGCAGTCTCTGGTCGGGATGGACATTCCCGAAAGCGAGCAGCGTCAGACGCTGACCCGTCTGGGTTTCCGTCTGGAGGGCGAGATGGCCCACGTGCCAAGCTGGCGTCCCGACATCATGGGTGAGGCCGATCTGGTGGAAGAGGTCGCACGGATCGCCTCGTTGACCAAGTTGCAGGGCAAGCCCTTGCCGCGTGTCACAGATGGTATTCCCAAGCCGGTGATGACACCGACACAGCGCCGCCAGTCCATGGCGCGCCGCACCTGCGCCGCTCTGGGTTACAACGAATGCGTCACCTATACGTTCATCGATCAGGCTTCGGCTGCTTTGTTCGGTGGCGGGGATGACGCGACCATGCTTGAAAATCCGATCTCGTCCGAGATGAGCCACATGCGCCCGGATCTGCTGCCCGGATTGTTGCAGGCCGCGGCGCGCAATCAGGCACGCGGATATGCCGACGTCGCCCTGTTCGAAGTTGGCCCTGTTTTCCACGACGGCGAACCCGGCGACCAGAAAACCCAGATCGCCGGCCTGCTGGTTGGCCGCAACGGCCCCAAGGATGTGCACGGGGCCTCGCGCCCGGTGGATGTCTTTGATGCCAAGGCGGATGCCGAGGCCGTTCTTGCGGCGATCGGAGCACCGGCCAAGGTACAGATTCTGCGCGACGGCGATGCCTGGTGGCATCCGGGTCGTCACGGCAAGATCTGTCTGGGTCCCAAAAAGGTGCTGGGTGTTTTTGGTGAGCTGCACCCGCGCGTGTTGCAGGCGATGGATATCAAGGGTCCGGCAATGGCCTTTACGATCTGGCCCGACGAGGTTCCCTTGCCCCGCAAGTCCGGTGCCACACGTGCCGCATTGGAATTGCGTGACTTGCAAGCGGTTGAACGTGACTTTGCCTTTGTCGTTGATGAAAACGTCGAGGCGCTGACATTGGTGAACGCGGCGGCAGGTGCCGACAAAGCGCTGATCGAAGATGTGCGTGTCTTTGACGAATTCATCGGTGGCAGCCTGGGTGAAGGTAAAAAATCGCTGGCCATAACGGTACGTTTGCAGCCGACAGAGCAGACGCTGAAGGAAAAGGACATCGAAGCGGTGGCCGAAAAGATCATCGCCAAAGTCTCCAAGGCGACCGGCGGTGTTCTGCGGGGCTGATGCAGGGCCGCCTCCGGCGGGAGTATTTCAGAAAAGATGAAGGGGCGGTGGCGCCCTTTCCGTGTTTACGGAGGACGAAAGATGCTGAACGTGTACCTCTCTGGCGAAATCCACACCGATTGGCGCGAACAGATCATCGACGGCGCGCAGGGGTTGGACATCACATTCAACAGCCCGGTGACGGACCACGCGGCCAGCGACGATTGCGGCGTTGCCATTCTGGGGGAAGAGCCAAACAAATACTGGCATGACCACAAGGGTGCGATGGTCAACGCGATCCGGACCCGCAAGGGCATTTCGGATGCTGACGTGGTGGTTGTCCGGTTTGGCGACAAGTACAAACAGTGGAACGCGGCTTTTGATGCGGGCTATGCCGCAGCGCTGGGTAAATCCATCATCGTGCTGCACGGCCCCGAGCATCAGCACGCGTTGAAAGAAGTGGATGCATCCGCGCTGGCCGTGGCGGAAAAGCCCGCGCAGGTTGTCGAAATTCTGCGGTATGTGCTGACGGGTGCACTGCCGGGCTGAGTTTTTCAATGCGGGTGCCGGTTTCGGCACCCCGTCGATTGCGAAGCAGATCAAGCGCGTGGGGGTATGGTCTTGCCGCGCTGCACCGCCGGGCGTTGCATGAAACGGTCGACATAGGCGACGACATTGGCGTAGCCGTCCCAGCCAACAACCTCTTTCGCGCCGTAGAAGTCCAAAGCATTCAACCAGGGGGCAAGCGCGATATCGGCGATGGAGTAATCGCCGGCGATCCAGTCTTTCCCTTCCAGTTGCGTGTTGACCACGTTCAAAAGGCGTTTGGCCTCGTTGACATAGCGTTCGCGCGGTCGGGGGTCTTCGATTTCGCTGCCCGCGAATTTGTAGAAGAAGCCAAGCTGGCCGAACATCGGCCCTACGCCCCCCATTTGGAACATCAGCCATTGTGTAATGCGATGCTTGTCTGCTGCGCTTTGTCCCAGCAACTTGCCTGATTTCTCGGCCAGATACAGCAGGATTGCCCCGCTTTCGAACAGGGCCAGCGGCTTGCCGTCCGGCCCGTTGGGATCGATGATCGCTGGGATTTTGTTGTTTGGATTCAGCGACAGAAACTCGGGGCTTTTGACATCCGCATCCGATAGCGTCACCAGATGGGGCTCATAGGGCAGGCTGGTTTCCTCCAGCATAATCGATGCCTTTACGCCGTTTGGAGTCGGATAGGAATACAGTTGAATCTTGTCCGGGGACTGCGCGGGCCAGCGCGCCATGATCGGATGAGGTTTGTTGTCCAGCATTGGGGGCTCCTGTTTGGCTGTCCCTGTAAAAGCTAGGGGCCACGCCTGATTTATATAAGCCCTTGGCGATGTGCATTTCCGGTCAGGCCGTGTTTTCTGGTGAACAAAGGGGAAATCCAACGCAACTCGCACCTAGACCGGAAGCCAAACTTGGCTCACAATCTGGTGACCCCCGCGAAAACCTCGCGGGTTTCTTGCTGTTGAAAGGAGATGGGCGTGGATGAGGTCGTAACACAGGTGGGCGCATTTGCCCCGCTGATCATGAGTGCCGTCAAGGCGCTTGTCGTTCTGATCCTGGGCTGGATCGTGGCTGGTGCAATCGGGGGCATGGTTCGCCGCCGGATCAATTCGACGCCGCATATTGATCCGACGCTAGGGAACTTTTCGGCTAGCCTGGTCAAATGGGCCATTCTCGCCATGGTTCTGGTTGCCGTTCTGGGCATCTTCGGAATTGAAGCCACCAGCATCGTCGCCATTCTGGGTGCCGCGTCTCTGGCTATCGGCCTGGCGCTTCAAGGCACGCTCAGCGATCTGGCGGCCGGTGTGATGCTGGTTGTCTTCCGGCCCTACAAGCTGGGTCAATTCGTTGATATCGGCGGCACGTCAGGCACCGTAAAGGACCTGAACCTGTTCACCACCGAGCTGGTGACGCCGGACAACGTGCAGATCATCGTTCCGAACGGTCAGGCATGGGGCTCGATCATCACGAACTACTCTGCCCATGACACGCGTCGTGTCGATCTGGTGTTCGGAATCGACTATGGCGACAGCGCGGACAAAGCCATGCAGATCATTCTGGATGTGGCCAAAGCGGACAGTCGCATTCACAGCGACCCGGAACCCTGGGTTCGGGTTACGAACCTGGGTGACAGCTCGGTGGATCTGACGGCACGGCTGTGGTGCTCGGCGCCAGACTATTGGGATGTCAAATTCGAGCTGACGAAAATGATCAAGGAAGCCTTTGACGACAAGGGTATTTCGATCCCTTACCCTCATTCGGTGGAAATCCAGAAACAGGGGTGACGGCTCCCGCCCGTCGATCGGGCATTCGAAAATGCCCTCCTCCTGTTGGGCCGGGCACCGCGCAAGGGCGCGGTGCCCTTTTCTTTGTTCAAACCGTAGCTTTGGGTCCGACCGCGCCACGCCTGTGGCGTGGCGCTATGCCCAACGCTGGAAATCGCTTTTCAAAAGCGATTTCAGGGGCGGGAGTGGTTACGACTTGACGATCACGTTGGGCGAGACGACGTCGATACCAAGGGCCTTGCCGACCGCGTAGTAGGTCAGCTTGCCAGCGTGGACGTTCAGACCTTCCAGCAGATGCGGATCGTCCTGACACGCCTGTTTCCAGCCTTTGTCCGCCAGAGACAGCATGAACGGCATTGTTGCGTTGCCCAGGGCGATGGTCGAGGTGCGCGCCACCGCGCCCGGCATGTTGGCAACGCAGTAGTGCATGATGCCGTCGACGTCGTAGATCGGGTCGGCATGGGTGGTGGCTTTCGACGTCTCGAAGCACCCGCCCTGATCGATGGCAACATCGACAAGTACGGCACCGGGTTTCATAGTCGACAACTGGGCGCGCGAGACAAGTTTTGGGGCCGCAGCGCCGGGGATCAGAACGGCACCGATGACCATATCGGCATCCTGGATCAGCTCGGCCGTGGCACCCGCCGTCGAATACTGGTTCTTGAAGGTGCCGCCAAAGACGTCGTCCAGATAGCGCAGCCGCGGCAAGGAGCGATCCAGAACGGTGACATCCGCGCCCATTCCGGCAGCGATCTTCGCCGCATGAGTCCCTACGACGCCGCCGCCGATTACGACCACTTTGGCAGGGCCGACACCGGGTACGCCACCCATCAAAACGCCGCGCCCGCCATTGGCCTTTTGCAGTGTCCACGACCCGACCTGAGGGGCCAGACGACCGGCAACTTCGGACATCGGTGCCAGCAGGGGCAGGCCGCCGTTCGCATCGGTCACAGTCTCATAGGCGATTGCGGTGCAACCCGATTCCAGCAGGTCATGCGTCTGGTCCGGGTCCGGGGCCAGGTGCAGATAGGTGAACAGCAACTGCCCTTCGCGCAGCATCTTGCGTTCCACGGCCTGGGGTTCCTTGACCTTGACGATCATGTCGGCGGTAGCAAACACCTCTTCCGCAGTGTCAATGATACGCGCGCCAGCCGCGACATAGGCGTCGTTGTCAAATCCCGCGCCGATGCCTGCGCCGGATTCGATCAGAACTTCGTGACCACGTGCAACTGCTTCCTGAGCAGCATTGGGCGTCATCCCGACGCGGAATTCCTGGGGTTTGATTTCCTTGGGGCAACCGATTTTCATGGGGTTCTCCGTACATAAACTGCTTAAATTATGTGCATTTCGCAGTGCAATTTCTGTGAAAGAAAACGTGTCAGTGCATTTTTCTTTGGAAGAATATCGCGTAATATACAAAAACCTTGCAAAGGAATTGCATAAATGAGCTTGGATACGACTGATCGCAAGATTCTGGCGGCATTGCAAAAAAACGGTAGGATGTCGAATTCGGAATTGTCTGAACAGGTCAACTTGTCTCCGTCGGCTTGCCACCGGCGTGTTCAGCGGCTGGAGGTTGAAGGCTACATTCGCAACTACGTGGCGCTGCTGGATGCGCGGAAGATGAACGTGCCGACAACGGTCTTTGTCGAGATCACGCTACAGGGTCAGGCCGAAGAGGTTCTGGATGCGTTTGA
Source organism: Ruegeria sp. THAF33 (assembly GCF_009363615.1). NCBI lineage: Bacteria > Pseudomonadati > Pseudomonadota > Alphaproteobacteria > Rhodobacterales > Roseobacteraceae > Ruegeria > Ruegeria sp. THAF33. The sequence goes on from NZ_CP045384.1 coordinate 174,360, forward strand.
AAAGGCGGTGGCCCGGATACCGGATGTGCTGGAATGCCATCTGATGGCCGGTACGGCGGATTACATTCTGAAAGTTGTGGCGGAAAACACCGAAGATTTCGCCCGCATCCATCGGCAATACCTGTCGCGCCTGCCCGGGGTGGCGCAAATGCAAAGCTCGTTTGCCTTGCGTACCGTGTTCAAGACCACTGCCTTGCCCGTCTAAATGTCATAAAGGTCCGGGATAGGTGAACAGAAAAAGATGGGTCAGGTTGAACCCGAAATGCATCATCACAGGCACCCACAGGCGTCTGGTTGCATAGTATCCCAATCCGCAGGCCAGCCCGAGAATGGAAGCAAAAACCACCAGCGCCGGCCCCCCGGAGAAATGGGCCAGCCCGAACAGCAGGCTGGCAGCGATCACGCTGCAAGTGGCCCCAAAACGCGACGAGATGGCCGATTGCAGATAGCCACGAAAGAAGGCTTCTTCCGTCAGGCAGGTCAGAAACAGGTTGGACAGGGCAAATACCAGCCACCAGGGCGGGACCGTAAATTCCGGCTGTACCGCGCCGAAGGAAAGCCCCAACAGAAACAACCCCGGCAGGAGCAGCAACCCTGCCAGCAAAGCCGTGCGTTTGATCTGCGTTTTGCCGCGCAGCATCCCGGGCCAGGCCAGAAGAACGGCAAAGAAGACCATCGGTTTGTCCAGGTTCAGATGCAGGGTGAAACTGGCACTTCCCGCGCCTGCCTGTACCTGATCCAGAATTTTCACATTTTCGAATCCCGGCAGCAGATGTGCACCCATCACCAGACACCACAGGATCAACAACAAGTGTCCGGCGACAGCAGGCCATCCTTTCAGATGGGGCAGCAACAAAGCTCCGACCAGACCAAAAACCGCCGCAGCGATCGCCATGGGTGACATCAATCCTGTCGCCGAGGCAATGCTGATGAACAAAACCAGCAGCGACAAGCCGATGCCTGTCCGCCGGGTCAGCACCATCAATTGCGCTGATATAAGAACAAGCCAGGGCCAGATCGCGGGCATCACGGAAAGAAGGAATGTCACAATCGCCTCGCCTTTGTCATGCGCACCGTGATGCCGCACCAAAACGAGGCAATGCAAGCATCCGTGGCCAAGCGCCGTGCATTGCGTCAATTCAGACGCTTGTATCCCCCGGGCCAGATGTACAAATTCAACGGAAAGACCGTATACCCGCGCTGGACCTGATTTGCAGGCACGACAACAGCCGCAGGACTCGTGACCCTAGCGTCAATTTATCTGGTGGCATCAGGTTGTTACACGGGCCCGATATGGTCGGAACCCGAAGACCGAGAAGGAGCTGACCTTGGACAACGAAAACACTGGCGCCCCCAAAGACTGGCTGGAAGCCGAGCTGGAGGACACGCTGGACGAAGATTTCGAGATAGAATTCAGTGAACCGATGCTGTCGATGGAAGTCCGGAAAATCTATCGGGAACAGCATCCGGACATGTTGGATCGCAAGGTTTACTTCCGCAATCTGCTGCGCCTGCAAGCCGAACTGATCAAGGTTCAGGACTGGGTACAGCATACCGGGGCCAAGGTCTGTATCCTGTTTGAAGGCCGTGACAGTGCCGGTAAAGGGGGCGTGATAAAGCGGATCACCCAGCGTCTGAACCCGCGTGTCGCGCGCGTGGTGGCATTGCCGGCACCCAGCCGCCGAGAGCAAAGCCAGTGGTATTTCCAGCGTTACGTACCGCATCTGCCGGCGGCGGGCGAAATCGTTCTGTTCGACCGCTCCTGGTACAACCGGGCCGGCGTCGAGCGGGTGATGGGTTTTGCGTCCGAGGACCAGGTTGAACAATTCTTTCAGGACGTTCCTGAGTTCGAGCGGATGCTGGTGCGGTCAGGGATCATTCTGCTGAAATACTGGTTCTCGATCACGGACGAGGAACAGCAGTTGCGATTCCTCATGCGTATTCACGATCCGATGAAGCAATGGAAGCTGTCACCGATGGATCTTGAATCCCGCATCCGCTGGGAATCCTACACAAAGGCCAAAGAGGATATGCTTTTCCGAACGAATATCCCCGAGGCCCCGTGGTACATCGTCGAAGGCAATGACAAAAAACGCGAAAGGCTAAACTGTATCGAGCATCTTTTGACAAAAATCCCATACGAGGACGTGCCTCAGGAAAAGGTCAATCTGCCCGACCGCAAGTACAACCCGGAATATGAACGCCGCGTTTTGCCGGATGAGCTTTACGTACCAAAGATCTACTGAAGCAAAATCAGGCTCTGAGCCGGAATATGCGAGGCCGACACGACCGGCCTCGCACGGGGTCAACTGATCAGGCTGCATCCATCATGCAGTCAAAGTGAAAGTAGTTGACCATTGTGATGTCACAGTCATCGACGTCGGCTGTTTCGGTGCCCGCAGGCTCGGATTCCGTTTCCGGCGTGACGTCGACGGTCGGCATCATGTCGATATCATCGGTGTTTGCCACGTCCGTGTCGCCGTTCATATCGTCACCCCAGTTGAACTCGTCAAACTGCGCTTGCAGGTTTTCGAGGAAACTGGCGATTTCATCCAGGAAGGCCTGAACGTCAAAGCAGAACGTCTCGGCCTCACCTCCGTCAACCACGTCCACGTCCGGCGTTTCGAGTTCCGGCTCTTCGGTCTCGGTGACGTCGGTGTCGGGTGTTTCGGGCTCCGGTTCCTCGGTCTCGGTGACGTCGGTATCGGGCGTTTCGGGTTCCGGCTCTTCGGTTTCGGTGACGTCGGTGTCGGGTGTTTCAGGTTCCGGGTCTTCCGGAACGGCAACTTCGTCCGGTGTGGTTGGCGGAACGGGCGGTGTGTTCGTATTGCCGTTGTCCAGCATGACTGCCGCGTCGGTTGCGGCAAAGTTCTGGGTGACCATCACCGCATCAAAACCCTGCATATCGCCGGTTTCGATACCGATTCCGATATATTTGAAATCCGGGTTCAGAATATTGGCGCGGTGGCCCGGGCTGTTCATCAGGTTCTGGTGCAACTGAGCCACGTCATCGCTGATGCCGGGCTGTCCGCGTTCGGACTGCCATGCGATGTTTTCGCCGGTCCGCCAGTTGCCCTCAAGATCGAACCCGGCGTTTTGCATCCGCTGAGTCGCACTGGAACCGCCCGAGCCGGTGTGGCTGAACGTGTCTGTGTCCAGCATCCAGGTGCTGTGATCTTCGGATGAATCGTTCAGCTGTGTCTCAAGCTGAAGCGGGTTGAGCCCGCGGGATGTGCGTTCCTGGTTTATCAGCTCCAGCATCTCGCGTTCGAATGTACTTGCAGTCGACATTTTTGCCTCCGTTTGTGTTTGTGCCCTTCCGGACGGGCTCACTTAGAGGTCGGGATATCGGCGGTGGTAGGGGGTGGTTCACCTCAGGCGAGTTTTGGCAACGCGATGCTACCGATGCGGGATTCGCTGCTCTGCAAAATGCCGGGCAAAATGTTGCTGGCGAGGAAATGGCGGCTTGTCGCACAGCCGGTACCACGAGTCGGCGGATTGAAACCGATCGCCGAAACGACAAACCCCCGGGCGATGCCTCGGGGGTCGTCAAATAGTGTCATCCAAAGCTGGACGAGACCAAAGGTCTTAGAGCAAACCTTCGCGCTGTGCTTTCTTACGTGCCAGTTTACGGGCACGACGGATCGCTTCAGCCTTCTCGCGCGCTTTTTTCTCGGACGGTTTCTCGAAATGTTGCTTAAGCTTCATTTCACGGAACACGCCTTCGCGCTGCAGCTTTTTCTTCAGGGCACGAAGCGCCTGATCGACGTTGTTGTCGCGAACACTAACCTGCATGTGGTTGTCACCACCTTTCTAGATAGAGTTGCAAGGAAATTGCAGGAGTTGGCCGTATAGCAAAGCCGCTCTAACTTGTCTAGTACTGGGCCCGACAACCGGAGAACCGCCATGACGACCACATATGAAGATGCAAAACAGCAGCTTTTGGATGCGATGCTGATCCATGTTCCCTTCGACGGGTGGTCGGAATCCAGTTTCCGCGCCTCCATTTCCGACTGTGGTCTGGATGACGGTCTGGCACGCGCGATTTGTCCGCGCGGCGCGGTGGATCTGGCGCTGGCCTACCACGCGCGCGGGGATCAGGCGATGCTGGACCGCATCAGGTCCGAGGACCTGAGCGAACTGAAATTCCGCGACAGGATTGCCGCTGCGGTTCGGTTCCGGTTGCAGGCCGTCGAGGACAAAGAACTGGTGCGCCGGGGCATGACGCTGTTTTCTTTGCCAACCCATGCGGCCGACGGTGCCAAGGCGGTTTGGCAGACCTGCGATCTGATCTGGGATGCGCTGGGCGACAGCTCGGATGATGTGAACTGGTACACGAAGCGGGCCACTTTGTCGGGTGTCTATTCCTCGACCCTGCTGTTCTGGCTGGGTGATGACAGCCCGGATCATCAGAACACGTGGGAATTTCTGGATCGCCGGATCGCGAATGTCATGGAGTTTGAAAAGCTCAAGGCGCAGATGCGCGACAACCCGGTGCTGAAACCGTTTCTGGCGGTTCCGAACTGGCTGGCAGGTCAGGTGAAGGCCCCGGTCAAAATGCGGGCCGATCTTCCGGGAATGCTGAACCCCCGAAAGTAGCGCGTCTTGATGCTGGGCCTTGGCCCTGATGCCTGCTAGGCATTGGGCAAAGGAGGTGCCTATGACCCAGATGATGCGCGCTGTTGAGATCACCGAACCGGGTGGTCCCGATGTTTTGCAACTGACCGAGCGTCCGATTCCCGAACCGGGTGCGGGGCAGGTCGTTCTGAAAGTGGCCTATGCCGGGGTGAACCGCCCGGATGCGTTGCAGCGCGCGGGCGCTTACGATCCGCCGCCCGGTGCCAGCGACCTGCCGGGGCTTGAGGCTTCGGGCGAAGTGGTCTCGGTCGGGGCCGGGGTCGAAGGACTGTCCGTCGGGGATCAGGTCTGCGCGTTGCTGCCGGGCGGCGGCTATGCCGAATATGTCGCCACCCCTGCGGCCCATTGCCTGCCGGTTCCTGCCGGCATGGGAATGAAAGAGGCGGCCTGCCTGCCCGAGACCTTTTTCACCGTCTGGTCCAACGTGTTTACGCGGGGCGGGCTGAAGGCCGGTGAACGATTTCTGGTCCATGGCGGCTCGAGCGGGATTGGCACGACGGCCATCCAGTTGGCCAATGCCTTTGGCGCCCGCGTTTTTGCCACCGCAGGGTCGGATGAAAAATGTCAGGCTTGCGTCAAGCTGGGTGCGGAAAGGGCGATCAACTACCGCGATGAGGATTTTGTGGCCGTCATGCGGGCCGAAGGCGGGGCAAACCTGATCCTCGACATGGTCGGAGGCGACTATATCCCGCGCAACGTCAAAGCTTTGGCCGAGGATGGGCGGCTGGTCCAGATCGCCTTCCTGCAAGGCCCGGTGGTCGAGCTGAACTTTGCCCTCATGATGGTCAAGCGCCTGACCCTGACCGGCAGCACCCTGCGCCCGCAAAGCGATCTGGCCAAGGCCCGGATTGCGCAGGACCTGCGCGAAGCTGTCTGGCCTCTGCTTGAGGCAGGCAAGGTTGCGCCTGTCATGGACAGCGAATTTGATCTGGCCGAGGCTGCGGCCGCCCATGCACGCATGGAAAGCTCGGGCCATATTGGCAAGATCGTCCTGCACGTCGCGGGCTGAACTCTGCGCGCGCGGGGCAGACCCGCGCGTTCACGCAACCGCGCGGCGGTACAGGTGCCATGTGGCATGGCCCAGAACCGGCATCACTATGATCAGGCCCAACAGCATCGGCACGGCACCCAGAAACAGAAGGGCCGCCACGATGAAACCCCAGGTCAAGATGACGCCGGGGTTGTGACGCAACACTCGAAACGACGTCACGACCGCCACCGGCAATCCGACTTGCCGGTCCAGAAGCAACGGAAAGCTGACGACGCTGATCGCCAGAGCGCAAAGAGCGAACACGAACCCAACGGCGAGTCCGACAACCATCATGGTCCAGCCGGCAACCGTAGTGACGGCCTGCTTGGCAAAAGTGCCAAGTGACGCGGGGGCTTCTGGCCCCATTGTATGCGTGTAAATGCTCTGCGCCACCATCAGCCAGATCAGCAGAAGCATCACCAGATAAAAACCCAAAACCAGAATTGCGCCGAAAGCCGGAGAGCGGAATACACCGAACGCATCCAACCAATGCACCGTGCTGCCTTGTTCTCGTTTGCGGCTGATCTCATACAGCCCCACAGCTGCGACTGGACCGATCAAGGCAAAACCGGCGACCAGAGGCGCCAGAAGTGGCACCATGTTGACGTTCAGGGCAAAGCCGAACATCAAAAGCCCCGCGATCGGGTAGATCAGCACAATGAATATGGCATCCGCCCGTGTTTCGACAAAGTCGTGATACCCCGCCTTCAGGCAGGCGCGCAGATCTTGCATCGTCAATGTCTGCACCATCGGCAAATGCGTGGTATCCGCGCTTCCGAGTTTTGAAACGCTGTCCGAGACATGATCACTGGCCGCCCCCAGATTCTGGGCTGCCCAACTGATCGGATTTCCGATTGTTTTAGCCATTTTCATCCCCTTTCCTGGCGAGATTTGCGCCGCGGAATGGATCCGGCATTAAGTTGTCCGTGGCCGGACCAGCCGACAACGCCTGATCGCAGTATAGCACAGTTTGGCGGAATCCTGATCAACACTCTGATATCTGACGATTGCTCCGCATCGCAGTCATGTTAGCTTGATGTCAGGCAAGAGGAGGTCAGGATGCAGACAACAGCGAAAACGGTGGTATTGCACGAATTCGGCGGGCCCGAGGTTCTGCGGATCGAAGACAGGCCATTGGGCGACCCCGGACCGGGTGAAATACGTATCCGTCATCATGCCTGCGGTCTAAACTTTATCGATGTTTATCAACGCACTGGATTGTATCCCCTGGAGGTCCCCCATGCTTTGGGGATGGAAGCGGCGGGTGTCGTCGAGGCCGTCGGGGAAGGGGTAACGCACCTGAAACCCGGTCAACGGGCCGCGTATGCCGCAGCCCCACCCGGCGCGTATTGCGAGGCCCGCGTGATGCCTGCGGCACAGGTGTGCCCTTTGCCGGATGGCATCTCTTTCGACGCTGCTGCGGCAATGATGTTGAAGGGTTTGACGGTTGAATACCTGTTTCACCGAACCACTCCGCTGAAACGCGGGGATACGGTGCTGTTCCACGCAGCGGCGGGTGGGGTCGGACTGATCGCCTGTCAATGGGCGAAGTCAGAAGGGATCACTCTGATTGGCACGGCGGGAACCGATGAGAAGTGCAGCCTCGCCCGGTTCAACGGGGCCGCGCATTGCATCAACTACCGCTCTGAGAATTTCGCCGAACGGGTGGCCGAGATCACCAAAGGCAAGGGTGTGGATGTGGTCATGGATTCCGTGGGGGCGGACACGTTCGACGGATCGTTGAACTGCCTGAAACCCTTGGGAATGATGATTTCCTTCGGCAACGCCTCAGGGCCGGTGCCGCCATTCGATATCGGTGTTCTGGGCCAGAAAGGATCGCTCAAGATTACCCGCCCCACTTTGTTCACCCATATTGCGGACCACTCCATCTGTCAGGCAATGGCACGCCGCTTGTTCGGCAAGGTCGAGGGCAGAGAGGTCAAGATCCACATTGATCAGCGCTTTGCGCTGGATCAGGTGGCCGATGCACATCGCGCGTTGGAAGCGCGGCAGACGACCGGCAGTACGATTCTGGACCTTTGATGCGAAACCCGGCCTGTCAGGCCGGGTTCAACTTTATCCGGAGTGCCGTTCAGAACCGGTAAGAGACACGAACCTGCAATGTGGTTGCGTCGACATCCACATTGTTTCCGTTGAAGTTATCGAATTCGTGGTACAGAAGTTCTCCGCCAATACTCACATTTGGGGCCACGATCTGTTCATAGCCTGCGCCGATGAACCACCCGTCATCACTGCCCAGGGTGTCGGTGCCCGCTTCGGCGTAGCCTGCCGTGCCGTACAGCAAACCTTGCGGGTTTACCTTGTAGCCGGCGCGCGCCTTCAACCGCCAGACATCTTCGACAGTTGCGGCGCCGGACAGGCCCACGTCAGTCCAGTCATAGTCAAATCCGCCGCCAACGACCCAGTCGCCCAGATCATAGTCGTAGCCCAGGATGATACCACCGATCGCGCCATCGCCATCGACACCGGACAGGCTGGTGTCTACATCGGCATAACCCAGTTGCAGACCGCCATAAAACCCGGTCCAGTTGCCCGAGGATTGTGCCATTGCCGATCCCGCGACCACGGTTGCGACAGTAGTGATGAGAGCCAATTTCAAAGTCATCTCATTTCCTTTCGATTGTCACTCTGCTCCAGTGAAATTCGGTTCACTTATGCAGACAGTTACGATCCGCGAACGTCATCGGATCAGTGATACCTACGAACCCCTGCCCGAATTCTGGCTCTGAAACGTGAATAGACACGCCGGGGGGCCTTTGAAATCGGGCACTTCTGATACTGATGAGATAGGAAGAAACGAGAGGTCTTCAAACGATATGCGGCGGCGGAACACTCCGCCGCCGACACATCTGAAGATTTAGGCGGATTATTGCTTTTGCAATTCAGCAGGGGTCTTGTCCGCGATGTTTTCCCAGTTTGCACTTGCGCTTTCGATAAAGCCCGGGATGTCGCCTTCCCAGCGATCCTGGATGTCTTTCGACAAGTTCAGGTACAGTTTGTTGTCGACGATTTTCCAGTGGTTCGGGTCACCGTCGAACTTGAAGCCCATGGCTGTACCGAAGGCGCAATAGCCGCCATAGGCAGGCAGGTAAGCTTCCGGGTTGGCTTCAAAGGCGGCTTTGTTTTCCTCGGACGAGAAACGGTACAGCGCATCGTCGTGTAGCGCGGTGATGCGATAGTCGCCCTTGGTCGCTTCACCGACGGTGAAATAGGCAACCGGGTCATAACCCTGCATGGCCAGACCGGTCGAGCTTGCGTTGATGTCCACCCCAGCGGCCAGTGCGGATGTTGCCAGTGCAACGGACAGAGCGACGCCACCGATCAGAGATTTAAACTTGTTCATTGTTCCACCTTTCGTGAAAGGAGCCTCGTCTGTGTGCGGATCGAAGGCCCCGGATTGTTGTCCTGTGTGGCCCGTAATTGACCGTCACGACAGCGATCTGGGAAGCAGGCGGATCACGTTCAAAACAATGAATCGTGATTGTGCGTCAGAGAGGAACGTCTGTTCAAAATTTCAGGCCTGACATTACGCGTCCGGTTCAAAATCCAGAACAAACGCGATGACTTTGCTGGCCGCCATTTCACAAGGTCTCAGCAGCGCGCCGCTGATGCGTGTCTGATACAGGTTCATGCTGATATAGTCGGTGCCGCCCAGTTCGCGCGCAACCAGCTTGTGGGATTTCCCCTTTGCCAACTTTTGGCGCACGACGACATAGCGCCGATCCCCCGATGTACCTGTAAAACTGCCCTCGAGCAGCGCGAAAAACGCGGAAACGAAAGCGTCCGGCGGTGTCACGACTTTCCGATTTTCGGTTCAGTCCCGGCCTTGATCCGTGCGACGTTGGTGCTGTGACGCCAATAGATCAGAAGGGTCAGGATAATCCCAAGGATAAAGGATTGTCCGTTTGTCAGAACCAGCACCCAGGTCGTTGAAAGCGCGGCCGCAGCCAGCGCGCCGACCGAGGATATCCGCCAGATCGCCGCCGCCACCAGCCAGCTGAGACAGCAGGCAACTCCGACGCGCCAGTCCAGCGCCAGCCAGAGGCCCAGAAAGGTGGCCACGCCTTTTCCGCCCTTGAAACCCAGCCAGATGGGAAAGCAATGACCCAGAAAGGCAAAAAGGGCTGCGATCTGCGCGGCGTCTTCTCCGGCATAAGCACGGGCAATCAGAACCGCCGCCGCGCCCTTGGCCGCGTCGAACAGCAAGGTCAGCGCCGCGGCGGCTTTGTTGCCGGTGCGCAGGACATTGGTTGCGCCGATATTTCCGGATCCGATTTCGCGCAGATTTCCCAGCCCCATGACCTTTGCAAGCAGCAGGCCGAAGGGAATGGAGCCCATGAGATATCCAACCACCGCCCACTGGAGCAGTTCGCTGGTCGAGTTGTCGATCGGGGGCATTAGGAACTCCGGAACACTTCTTTACCTGCAACATAGGTCGAAATGACCTTACCTTGCATCCGCTGGCCGTCAAATGGCGTGTTCTGAGATTTGGATTTTAAGGCAAAGCGATCAAGCACAAAAGGCACATCCGGGTCGAACAGAAGCAGATCCGCCGGCGCGCCTTCCGACAATCGGCCGCTTTCCAGACCAAGCCGTTTGGCCGGGTTCAATGCCATCACCCGGAACAGGGTCGGCAGGTCCAACTGGTCGGCATGATACAGGCGCAATGCCGCCGGCAAGAGCGTTTCCAGCGCCACCGCGCCCGAGGCGGCCTCTTCAAACGGCAGGCGTTTGCTTTCTTCGTCCTGCGGCGTGTGCATCGAACTGATCGTGTCGATCAGGCCGGTGCGCACCGCCTCGATCACCGCCTGCCGGTCATCCTCGGACCGCAGCGGAGGCTTGACCTTGAAGAAGGTACGATAGTCGGCCACGTCCAGTTCGTTCAGCGTCAGGTGATGGATCGAGGTGCCGGCAGTGATGTCCAGCCCGTTGCGCTTGGCCCGTTCCAGCGCGGGCAGGGCGCGGGCGGTGGTGATCTGGTCGGCGTGATAGGCCGCGCCCGTCATTTCCAACAGCGCGATGTCACGGTCCAGCCCCATGCGCTCGGCCATGGGCGAGACCGCAGGCAATCCGCGCAGGACGGCGAATTTGCCGCTGGTGGCCGCGGCGCCATGGCTCAGGCCCGGATCTTGCGGGTGGGCAATCACCAGCGCGCCGCAGGATTTCGCATAGGTCAGTGCGCGGGAAAACACCTTGGTATTGGTGATGACGTGATCGCAATCGGTAAAGGCCACGGCGCCTGCGTCCTGCAAGAACCCGATTTCCGTCATCTCACGCCCTTCGCGCCCCTTGGTCAGCGCGGCCATCGGCAGCACGTTGACCGGCGCATCCGCCTGCGCGCGCCGGGTCGCGAATTCCAGCGTTTCTGGCGTATCGACCGCGGGCAGTGTATCCGGGCGGGTGACAATGGTGGTGACACCACCGGCTGCGGCAGCGAGGCCTGCGGATTTGTAGCTTTCCTTGTGCCGTTCGCCCGGCTCACACACCTTGACGCCGATATCGACGATGCCGGGGGCGAGGCACTTGCCCCCGCAGTCGATGACCTGGGTGTCAGCAACGGGCGCGTCGCCGTTGCCCTTGCCGTGAATGAGGCCGTCGGCAATGTGCAGCCAGCCAGGACTGTCCGTGCCGGTTTCAGGGTCGATCAGGCGGGCGTTGGTGAAGATCAAGGCGGTCATGTATGGGTCTCTCGGGCTTGGGTCAGCGCGGCCAACGCGGCATCCGGGTCGGGCAGATGGTCGAATCTGAAAAAGGGGTGGCGGTTAAAAACCACCGCTGAGGGCACAGTGCGGAAATTCAGGAACCGGTTGATTTCAAGTTTCTTGGTTTTTAGTTCTTTGTTGACTTGCCACGCGTTCTGCGGCGTCACAACATAAACGCGTTGCGAGCGAACAAAGCGGTCCGCCCACATCACGAATGCCAGCACGCCCGTGCAACTGATCAGCTTCCAGAAATCCCGCACCGAGTCGACAATCCACGGGCTGGCGAACCACGCCAGACCGACAGAGCCGATCAAAATCCTGTAGGACCAACCCAGATGAGGTGGGAAGAAACCGTTATGCGGCCGCCCGAACCATAGAACCTGTTCGCCCTCTGGTATCTTCTCGCGCCACCATTCGTCGCTCATCCCATCGCCCTTTCAATCGCGGCTTTGGTGGCGGCCGGGTCTGACTGGTATTTGATCAGATGCTTGTCGCCGGTTTTGGTGACAACCTGGACGAAGCTGCCCATGATATTCACGGCGGTGATCTGGTTCAGCGGCACGCTGCGTCCGCCGGGACCGGTCAGTGCGGTGTCTGACAATTGCCAATTCGAGACCAGTTCTTCCGAGGCCAGATACCACGCGCGAAAGCCGATGGCGGCCAGGCCAGCTGGGGCTCCGGTCCAGACGTAAGGATTGCCGATCAGCCACAGCACGGCCATTGCACCGGCCATGGCCACAGCAGCCAGCCATGCATTTGTGCGGATATAGGCCCCTTTGTCCGGGGCGAAGATCACAGGATCAGCCATAAGATGCCTCCGATGACCACAAGCGCGACCAGTGCGAGAATGGCAGATCCGACGCGGCGGGGGGTGTCACTTGCTGTGGCGGTTTGCGGGGCGGAAAAGGGTTTGGCGCTTTCGGTTTCGATGATCCCCCCGGTCCAGTTCGTGGCCTCTTCCGTGAACAGGCCGATCAGGCGCAGGCGCGGATCGGGGTTCAGCGTCGCCGGGTGCCCGTTGAAAGCCGCGCTGCGAACGACCATGACCCAACCGTCGACAGAGGCCAGAGCGTTCCGGTCCAGCTGGTCCGCAGACACGCCGCAGCCTTCGGTCAGATAGCCGTAAAGCCCAAGGTCTTCGAGGTCGGAGACCGGGAAAATATCGATATGGCTGGAATCCAGCCCGTCGACCCCAAGCACCTGATCGGCGGCACCCGGTTCGCGCAGGAACTTCGCCTCTTCCGGGCGCATGTCCAGCGTGAACAGGCGCAGAACGCCGCGTTCGTGGGGGGCGACGGTCAGATCGCTCATGCGGCCTCGCGCAGGTTGCGCGCCAGCAAATCCATCGCGGCCATGCGGACGGCGACGCCCATTTCCACCTGTTCCTGAATGACGGATCGATTGATGTCGTCCGCCAATGTGCCGTCGATCTCGACCCCGCGGTTCATCGGGCCGGGATGCATCACGATCGCGTCCGGCTTGGCCTGCGCCAGCTTTGCGGCGTCCAGCCCGTAGCGGTGGTAATATTCGCGTTCCGAGGGGATGAACCCGCCATCCATCCGCTCTTTCTGAAGGCGCAGCATCATGACGACGTCAACGTCCTTGAGGCCCTCATTCATGTCGTCATAGATCTCGGCCCCGAACTCGGCGAATTGCGCGGGCACCAGCGTCGGCGGGCCAATCAGGCGGATGCGGTTTTCCATCTTGCCCAGCAGGATCAGGTTCGATCGGGCGACGCGGGAATGGGCGACATCGCCGCAAATGGCAATGTTCAGCCGGTGCAGGCGGCCCTTGGCGCGACGGATGGTCAGGGCGTCCAGCAGGGCTTGCGTGGGGTGTTCATGTTTGCCGTCACCGGCGTTCAGAACGGCGCAATTGACCTTTTGCGCCAGCAGATCGACCGCGCCGGAATGCGGGTGCCGCACCACCAGAAGATCCGGGTGCATCGCGTTCAGCGTCATCGCGGTGTCGATCAGGGTCTCGCCCTTTTTGATCGAGCTGGCCTGCATCGCCATGTTCATCACATCCGCACCCAGACGCTTGCCCGCCAGTTCGAAACTGGCCTGCGTGCGGGTCGAGTTTTCGAAGAACATGTTGATCTGGGTCAGCCCCGACAGAACGTCCGAATGCTTGGTCGACTGGCGGTTCATGTCGACATAGGTCTCGGCCAGATCCAGAATGTCGGTGATATCGGATTGCGACAGATGCTCGATGCCAAGAAGGTGACGATGGGCGAAACGCATGGGCGGGCTCCTGTCTGACAATCGCGCCGCTTATAAGAAGCCGGGCGGCGCAAGGCAACCTAAGGTTCCGTACCCTCAGGCAGTTTTTCGCAGCCGCCTTCGGGCAGGCATTGCTCGCCCGGCTTGCACCACTTTCCATAACCGCAGTCGATGGCCTTGATCGGTACGCAGCCTTGATGCGCCGAGCATTTGAAACCGGGGCGGCATTGTGATCCGGTTTCCTCGCACAGGAACCACCCCGGACGCGAGCAGCCCCCGCCGGGCAGGCAGGCCGAACCGCGCGCGCAGGTTCTGCCATCAGCGCATGTGGTCGGTGGCGTCGTATCCAGTTCGGGTGCGCTTCGTTCACACTCGCCACGGCCATTGCAGAAACTGTCGCCCGGACAATCCAGCCGCGATGCGCATTTGTTCAGGCCTGCGGGCGCACATCTGAGTCCACCGGCAACGCAGCGTTCGAACGGACCGCAACTGCGCCCGCCGCCGCAATAGGTGCCGCCCAGTGGAATGCAATGGCCATCAAAACTGCATCTTTGCCCGCCTGAACAACATGTGCTGCCGCATTTGAACTGACCCGCACGGCATTGCCCGTGTTTGTCATGAAATGTGGCCCATGCCGGATCATCGGTGACAACCAGCACTAATCCAATGATGAGGAATCGCAGAAATCTGAGCATCGCATGCCGATGGTCGGCGCGACAGAGCGACCGATCAAGCCCTATTCGCTTTCCCTCAGCCCTCAGGCGGGTAAGTTATCCCTATGGAATCGGGCTTGGACTATTATTCTGCGCGGGCGCTGCTGGAATGGCAGATCGAACTGGGTGTGACCGAGGCAATCGGTGATGTGCCGGTTGACCGGTACGCGTTGCCCGACACCACGGCCAAACCCAGGAAACCGGAAACGCCCCCCGCCGCCCCGGCTAAGCCCAGCGATTTGGACCCGGTAGCAATCGCGGGATCCGCAGCACGGGGCGCGGGATCGCTGGATCAGCTGCGCGCAGCGATGGACGCGTTCGAGCATTGCGAGCTCAAGCGCGGTGCGCGGCAGTTGGTCTTTGCCGACGGGACCCCCGGCGCGCGCGTGATGATCATCGGCGAGGCGCCGGGTCGCGATGAGGATCGCGAGGGCAAACCCTTTGTCGGCCGTGCGGGTCAGTTGCTGGACCGGATGCTGGCGGCAATTGATCTGGATCGTCGCGAGAATGTCTATATCACCAATGTGCTGCCATGGCGGCCCCCGCAGAACCGCGACCCCAAGCCCGAAGAGATCGGGATGATGAAGCCGTTTCTGGAACGCCACGTGGCCCTGGCCAGACCCGAGGTTCTGGTTGTGATGGGGAATATCAGCTGTCAGGCGGTGCTGGGCAAACGCGGCATCACCCGCCTGCGCGGCAAATGGGATCAGGCAATGGATCTGCCAGTGATTCCGATGTTCCACCCGGCTTACCTGCTGCGACAACCGCAGATGAAACGGCAGGCCTGGGCGGATCTGCTGGACCTGAAAGCGCGGCTGCGAGGTGCAACATGAAAGTTCTGGCATTCTCTGATCTGCACATGGCGCGCAACCGGGCAGCCGATCTTGTTGCCGCCAGCGCCGAGGCTGATCTTGTCATCGGTGCCGGTGATTATTGCAATTCGCGTCAGGGGCTGGACAAGGCGATGCAGATGCTGTCCGGCATTTCGGCCCCGCTGGTCCTGATCCCGGGAAACGCGGAAAGTTTAGAAGAGCTGGGCAATGCGGCCCCGGACGGTGTTCATGTCCTGCACGGATCTGGCATGACCATAGACGGCTTGCGCTTGTTTGGTCTTGGCTATGGCGTACCACCGACCCCGTTCGGAGACTGGTCCTGTGACCTGACGGAAGGTGAGGCGACCGAGATGCTCGACCGGTGTGAAACGGCTGATGTCCTGATCGTTCATTCTCCGCCCAAAGGGTATGGGGATCAGACATCGCAAGGCCTTTCGGTCGGATCGACTGCCATACGGGATGCGGTGGAACGCCTTCAGCCGGGATTTGCGTTCTTCGGTCATGTGCATGAAAGCTGGGGCTATCGCGGGTCCTTGGGGCGAACGCATTTGGCCAATCTGGGCCCGATGCCAAGTTGGTTTGAGGTGGATGCGTGATCGAATTCCAGACTTTGCTGGTCTTTGTTCCAGCGGCACTGGCACTGAACCTGACGCCCGGTGCTGATATGATGTTCTGCTTTGGCCAAGGGCTGCGATCCGGGGCGTGGCCTTCGGTATCGGCAAGCGCCGGCGTGTCCGTGGGTTCGATGATTCACGTGCTGCTGGCAGGGCTTGGGCTGGGCGCTGCGGTGTCGGCGCTGCCCTGGCTTTTCGAAGTGATCCGCTGGATGGGTGCCGCTTACCTGATGTTTCTGGCTTGGGGAGCGGTCCGGAACGGCGCTTCGACAGGGGATGCGCCTATGCGGTCGACGCGCATGGCATTTCGGGATGGGATGTTGGTCAACCTGACCAATCCCAAGGTCATTCTGTTCGTGCTGGCGTTCATACCGCAATTCGTCGACCCGACTGCGGGATCGGTTCTGGTGCAGTTCCTGATCTTTGGGCTGATCATCGCGTTTGGCGGGTTCTTGGTAAACGGGCTGGTCGGAATTTTTGCCGGCGGGGCAGGCAAGGTGCTGATCGGCAACCCGCGCGCCTCGCGTATTTTTGGTTGGGTCACAGGGGGTATATATTCCGCCCTCGCGATCCGGCTTGTCATGATGGAAAGGGCCTGACGCAAGATGTCACGCATTGACGAAACCAAGGAGTTCATCCCCGTCAGAATTGCCGTTCTGACCGTTTCGGATACCCGATCGATGGACGAAGATCGCTCGGGGCAGACATTGGTGGACCGGATCGAAAAAGCGGGCCATGTTGTTGCGGATCGCCAGATCATCCGGGATGAGCGCGACCAGATCGCCGATCAGTTGCGGGCATGGGTGGCTAATGAACAGATCGATGTCGTGATCTCGACCGGTGGAACGGGTCTGACGGGGCGGGACGTGACCGTCGAGGCGCATCGGGACGTGTACGAAAAAGAGATCGACGCATTCGCTACTGTCTTCACCATCATTTCGATGGAGAAAATCGGCACTTCGGCGGTGCAGTCCCGTGCAACCGGGGGGGTTGCGGGGGGAACATACCTTTTTGCATTGCCCGGCAGCCCGGGGGCCTGCAAGGATGCGTGGGATGGGATTTTGGAAAAACAGTTCGATTACCGGCATCGCCCCTGCAATTTTGTGGAAATAATGCCCAGATTGGACGAACATCTGCGACGGAAGTAGACTGGTCGTACGTTCAATTCCGTATAACCGCTTTGTGGCTTGGCATAATTCGTGATCCGGCTACATGTTGTGGACGGCAGCTTGGTGCAACCGGGGTAACTGTTTGATGCGATTTCTACGGCAGAGTCTTGTCGGTATCTTTCTGGCGTTCCTGACGCTTGCTCTGCTGTTTATTGCCGCGCAGATCATCATGGGTGCCGTTCAGGACGTCCTGACGCGTGAGGACCAGGCGCCCGCCGCCCGCGAACGGGTCTTTGCGGTTGCCGTACGTCAGGCCGAAGCGGAAACCGTAATCCCATATCTCGAAGCATTCGGAGAGGTCCAGAGCCGGCGCAGACTTGAATTGCGCGCGGCACTGGGTGGCCGCGTTGTCGCCCTGGCAGAGGATTTCGTGGATGGCGGAACGGTGACTGCCGGGGAAGTTCTGGTTGAACTGGATCCGGCGGATGCCCAATCCGCGCTGGATCGGGCCAAGTCCGATCTATTGGACGCACAATTCGAAGAACGTGATGCCGAACGGTCTTTGCTGCTGGCGCAGGACGAATTGAAATCGGCCGAGGCGCAAGCCGAACTGCGGGAACGGGCGCTGCAACGGCAACGCGATCTGGAGTCCCGAGGGGTAGGCGCCGCCGCCAGCGTGGAAGAGGCGGAACTGGCGGCTGCTTCGGCACAACAGGCTGTGCTGGCGCGCCGTATCGCGCTTGCGCAGGCTGAATCCCGCGTCGATCAGGCAACGACGTTGTTGGCGCGGGCGGTGATCGCCTTGGAGGCAGCCGAACGCGATCTTGACGATATGACCATTCGGGCCGGATTCAGCGGTACGCTGACCGATGTGACGCTTGTGGAAGGGCGGTTGGTGTCGGCGAATGAAAAACTGGCTGAACTGGTTGATCCAAACGCTCTTGAAGTGGCGTTCCGGGTGTCGACGGCACAATATGTACGTCTGTTGGACGAGAATGACAGGCTGATCAACGCACCGGTCACGGTTTCGCTTGAGGTGACGGGCACCGATCTGACCGCGACTGGTCATATCAGCCGCGACAGCGGCTCTGCGGGCGAGGGTCAGACCGGACGACTGATCTATGCGCGTCTGCAAGAGGCATCCGGTTTCAAGCCCGAAGATTTCGTCACCGTCTCGGTTCAGGAACAACCGCTTGCCAATGTGTTCCGCTTGCCGTCTTCGGCATTGGACGCATCGGGAACGGTTCTGGTGCTGGGTGCGGATGACCGCCTGGAAAGCTTGCCGGTGCAGCTTGTCCGCAGACAGGGTGACGAGGTTTTGCTGCGGGGCGACGGGTTGGAAGGGCGCGAGGTTGTGATCGGGCGCACGCCGTTGCTTGGATCTGGCGTGCGGGTGCGGCCCTTGCGGCTTGAGGCCGGGGCAGACCCGGGTATGGTCGAACTGTCAGATGCGAAACGCGCTGAACTCGTGGCCCGGGTCGAGGCCAGCGAAACCATGCCTCAGGATGAGAAAACTCAGGTTCTCGGTCAGTTGCGGGAAGCGCGCGTCCCTTCATCTCTGGTGCGGCGCATTGAAACCAAGGCCGGGGGCTGAGCGTCATGATGCGCGAGATACCTGGCGCAGCGGGTGGCCTTCTCAGCTATTTCACACGGCACCGGACGGTCGCCAATTTGCTGCTGCTGGTGATGCTGGTTCTGGGTGCAGCGGCTATCCCGAACATGCGGGCGCAGTTCTTTCCGGATGTCATTCTGGAACGCGTTGATGTCACCGTCTCGTGGGAAGGTGCAGGCCCCGAGGACATGGATGCAGGTATCGTGCAGTTGTTGGAACCTGCACTGCTGGCCGTTGAAGGGGTAACCAGCACCGAGGCCAGCTCACACCCAAGTTGGACCCGCGTCAGACTGGAGTTCGAGCCGAACTGGGACATGTCCCGCGCGGTCGAAGACGTCCGGACCGCGATAGACGGTGTGACGGATCTGCCCGAAGGTTCGGAAGAACCTGAAATTCGGCGCGGCGCTTGGCGGGATCGGGTGACGGATGTCGTTATCAGTGGCCCCACAGACACCAATCAACTGGCGAAGCTGACGGATGAGTTCATCAACCGCTTGTTCTCGGCAGGGGTTACGCGAACGGAAATCAGGGGCATTGCCGCGCCTCAGATCATTGTCGAAATCACCACGGCGCAATTGATCGCCAATGACATCACCATGGAAGAGATCGCGTCGGCGATTGCGGCCGAGGTCAGCACCGATCCCGCTGGTGAGGTTGAGGGCGCAGGTGCGCGTATCCGGGCCGGAACCGAAAAGAGGACCCCGGAGCAGATCGAAGACATCGCGCTGCGGACCTTTGCCAACGGGGCTAAGCTGAAAGTCGGTGATATCGCCAGGATTCGGGTCGAAGGTGTCACACGGCATCGCAGTTATTTCGTCGGCGACGATCCGGCCATGTCCATCCGGGTCGACCGATCAAATCTGGGCGATGCGATAGACATCCAGCACACGGTCGAAGATGTTGCCCGTGAAATGCAGGCCAGCTTGCCCGAAGGTGTGAAGATTGAGCTGATCCGCACCCGCGCTCAGGCCATAACCGACCGATTGAACATTCTGGTCAACAACGGGTTGATGGGTCTCGGCCTTGTCGTCTGCCTGCTGTTCTTGTTCCTCAACGCGCGCATCGCCTTCTGGGTTGCGGCGGGTATCCCCGTGGCGATGTCGGCCGCAATCGCATTGATGTATCTGGGGGGCTTGTCGCTGAACATGGTCTCGCTGTTCGGCCTGATCATCACGCTGGGCATCGTGGTTGATGACGCCATCGTGGTGGGAGAACACGCGGATTTCCGCGCCCGGCGTTTGGGTGAGCCGCCTGTTGTGGCTGCGGAACGTGCGGCGCGGCGGATGGCCATGCCGGTGCTGGCTGCGACTGTCACGACGGTAATCGCGTTTTTCGGTCTGACCCTGGTGGGCGGACGTTTCGGAGAATTGATCCGCGACATTCCCTTTACGGTGATCGCCGTTTTGATCGCTTCGCTGGTCGAATGCTTTCTGATCCTTCCCAATCACATGGCGCACGCCATCGCGCATTCGGCCAAGGAACACTGGTATGATCTGCCCAACCGGGTCGTCAACCGTGGTTTCCGTTGGGTTCGGGATCACTTGTTCCGTCCCTTGATCGCCTGGGTGATATGGGCACGCTACGTGGTCGTGGCGCTGATGATCGCGGTACTGGCCAGCCAGGTGGCACTGTTCATTCGCGGCGACGTGAATTGGCGTTTTTTCAATGCACCAGAGCGAAGTTCCGTGACCGGCGGCTTTATCATGCGCGAAGGTTCGACGCGATCAGATACGCTGGAAATGATGCGCCTTCTGCAACAGGCGGTCAATGACTTGGGCCAGATCTATGAAGAGCGTCATGGGCGCAATCCGATCGACTATGTCCTGGCCGAGGTTGGCGGCAATGCAGGCCGACAGCTGGCTGCTGCGGATGGTAAGGATGGCAGTTTGTTGGGTGGTATCTCGATCGAACTCATCGATGCCGATCTGCGCCCTTATTCAAGTTTCGAATTCGTCGGAGAGTTGCAGGAATTCGCGCCGCGCCATCCCAAGCTCGAAGTGATCAGCTTCCGGGGGTGGCGGTCCGGCCCGGGTGGCGACGCCATCGACGTGCAGTTTTTCGGCTCTGACGTGAGCGTTCTAAAGGCCGCGTCCGAAGACTTGCAGGCCGAGCTGTCGAAATTTCCCGAAGTCTCGGCGCTGGAAGACAACCTGGCTTATGACAAGGAAGAGTTCATCCTGGACCTGACTGCACAGGGAGAGGCGCTGGGTTTCAGGATAGAAACGCTTGGTCGCGCCTTGCGCAATCGCCTGAACGGTATCGAAGCTGCAACTTTCCCGGACGGGCCACGCAGTGCCGAGATCCGTGTGGAACTGCCTGAAGGCGAACTGACGGCTGATTTTCTCGAGCGTACGCTCATGCGGTCTCCTGATGGGGTTTACGTACCGCTGGCCGACATCGTTTCGGTCGAGCGTGAATCCGGTTTCTCGACGGTTCGGCGCGAAAACGGTCTGAGGGTTGTTTCGGTCTATGGCGACATTTCCGAGGATGACCCGGCACGCGCGGCTGAAATCGAACGGGCGATGCAGGAAGAAATCCTGCCGAATATCGCTGCCGAACGGCAAGTCGAGTGGCGCATGTCGGGCCTCAGCGAACAGGAAAATGAATTCCTTGCCGAAGCCCGCACCGGTTTGATCCTGTGCCTGACAGGTATCTACCTTGTTCTGGCCTGGGTGTTCGCCAGCTGGACAAGGCCAGTGGTTGTCATGGCAATCATACCTTTTGGCCTCGTTGGTGCAATCTGGGGCCACTACATCTGGGATGTGCCGCTCAGCATGTTCACGGTGGTCGGGTTGCTGGGCATGACGGGGATCATCATCAACGACTCGATCGTTCTGGTGACGACGATAGATGCGTATCAAAGAGACCGTGGTCTGGTTCCGTCCATTGTCGAAGGTGCAGCGGACAGGTTGCGTCCCGTGATGTTGACCACTTTGACCACGGTTCTTGGACTTGCACCGTTGCTTTACGAAGGCTCGCAACAGGCGCAATTCCTCAAGCCGACCGTGATCACGCTGGTTTACGGGCTTGGGTTCGGGATGTTGCTGGTTCTGATCCTGGTGCCTGCTCTGCTGGCGATCCTCAATGACGTGGCGCGTCCTATGACAGCCATGCGCCGTGCCGCGCGGGCACCCGACCGGGTGGTTCGCGGGGCGCTGGCGGCAACCGGGGCCGCATTGGCTGTTTGGTTCGGCCTGACGATGATTTGGCCCGCGGTTACAGGCGCACCGCTTGGCGTGCTGCAAGGCCTCTATGCGGGTGGAGATGGCATTGCGGTGCTGCGAATGGGGTTGGGTGCATTCCTGGCCGGGGCAATTCTGATCGTGGTCCTGAGCGTGATCCTGTCAGGTTTGCTTTATGGGCGGCTGACAAGATCGGCCGATGCCTGATCCGCGCGGATCGCGTGTTCCAAAAGGTCGATGACCCGCGCGCTCATCGGCAGGTCGCCCCGGCGTATCTGCTCGATGGCAAACCAGCGGGCATCCAGCGCGTCGTCACCAGCTTGTGGCGTGCCGGAATGATAGCGGCAGGCAACGCCGACCAACAGGTAATGGGACAAAACCTGCCCCGCCTTGTCGTGACGCAGCAGATCCAGATTTCTCAGGTAGTGTGACGGTTCCGCAATCACCGAGGTTTCTTCCCGCAACTCGCGCTGCGCCGCCTGCAAAACGGTTTCACCCCACTCTACATGGCCGCCGGGGAACCCCCACAGCCCTTTGTCCGGCTGTTTGCTGCGCTGAACCAGAAGAACCTTGTCCTGATGCAGAACAATCGCCAATGCACCGATCTTGGGGGATTGGCTCATGCACTCAGCCCGCGCTACAGCCCAGAATATCCACCGCGTGGTCGGATCCCAGAACGGTGATCCGGATCTCGGACCGGTCCAGCGCAAAAGGTGCACCTGATGCGTGTATGATTTCAGCTTCGGCCACCAATGTATCCCCCTGCCTCTGAGATACGGGTTGCGAGGCCCATAGCAAAGGATTGCCGGGTTCGATCACGGCGACTTCTCGACCACCCGCGGACGGCATCGTCATCCGTGCCTCGATCCGCATCCCATCTTTCGTGGGCGTCAGATTGCAGGTGGTCTTGGTGACACGGGCTTCGCGCGCGGAATAGGGCCTTTGCGCCATCGCTGCGGCAATCGCCGGGTTGCGATCAGCTTCGGCGTCCAGCGTGTGGTCGAAATCCAGGCGTTCCGGGATGCAAACGTCTTTGCAGACCCCCAGATCCATCTTACCTTTCAGACGGACCGGTTTTGCCGGGTTGCGCGGAGTGACCTTGATGGGCAGGACCAGCTGATTTTCATAGCCAATCGATTGCAGTCCATTCTGGTCAAAGACTTCGGGCGAGGGCCAGATGATTTCCACCTGGCCGACATTGCTGGATCGCTTCCAGTCGAACTCGGGCGGGATGCCGGAATCTCCTGGCGCGCGCCAGTAGGTCTTCCAGCCATCCTTGAGCGTCAGTTTCAGCGCGGTCATGTAGGTGCCGTTGGTCGTCCGTCCACCATCCAGAACATCCAGCCGAACCACGTTGTCCAAGTCTTGCGCGGCAACTGGAACGGACAGGCTCAGACACGCGAGCGCGGCGACGGCGGTGAGTTTGATCGGCATCTTCATACCCCATAAATGCGCGTCGATGGCGCGGATTCCAAGTCACGATCCGGTCACTGCGTTGAAATCTGTCGAAATACGGGTTGGTCTCTTGCAAACTGGGGTGCGGCAGGGCCATTGTTGACGTGAACTGACAAAGAGATGACGGCCCATGGACCTGACCGGAAAACTGTTGATTGCGATGCCCGGAATGGGCGATCCGCGATTCGACCATTCGGTGGTGTATATGTGCAGCCATGGCGACGATGGCGCCATGGGATTGATCGTGAACAAGCCTTCGGATCTGCGAATCAAGACGTTGCTTGGGCAGCTGAACATCGCCTGCCGTATCCCGGTGATCGGAGAGCGCCTTGTGCATTTCGGTGGCCCGGTCGAGATGTCGCGCGGATTTGTCCTGCACAGCGCCGATTACGAGGCCAATCTGCATTCAATGCATATTTCCGCGGATTTCAGCATGACGGCGACACTGGATGTGCTTGAAGATCTGGCCTCTGGCAGCGGACCACTGAATTCGATGCTGACGCTGGGCTATTCCGGCTGGGGCCCGGGTCAGCTTGAGGACGAAATCGCGATGAACGGCTGGCTGACCACCGAAGCGACGACGAAACTTGTCTTCGACGTGCCTGATGACGAAAAATGGGAAGCTGCCTTGGCGACGCTCGGGGTGGATCCTCTGACGTTGTCCGCCAGCGCAGGCCGGGCCTGATCAGCTGTCGCGTGGCGCAGCGGCGCGGCGCAGCCTGTCGTTGATTGCGGCCCCCAATCCGGTGTTCGGGATCGGAGATACGGCAATTGGTCGGCCGGTCTCGTTCAATCTGTGAAGGGCTGCAAAGAGGTTCGCGGCCGCCTGGGTTAGACGTCCATCGACAGACAGGTTCAGGTCGCAATCCACCGCTCCAAAGCCCAGCAGAACCTCATCCCCGTGACGCGCAGTGGCGTTCAGGCGGACCGGGGCGTCGGGCGCATAATGCGACTGCAACTGCCCCGGAGCGGTCAGCAGATCGCCGGATTGGTGCAGGTGCAGGTGCAGGTTCAGCACGCTTTCGATCCGGTCCAACGCAACGCCGCCCGGACGCAGCAATGTGGGCTCTCCGGCCAGACCGACAATGGTGGATTCCAGCCCCACCGCACAGGGACCGTCGTCCAGAACAGCCGCGATCCTTCCGCCAAGACCGGACCACACATGAGCCGCCGTCGTGGGGCTGATCTGACCCGAGGGATTAGCCGAAGGGGCCGCGACCGGTCCGTCAAAGTCGGCCAGCAGCGCACGCGCCGTCGGATGCGCAGGTACCCGCACGGCCAGAGTGTCCAGCCCGGCGGTCACCAGCGAAGAAACCCCGTGCCCTTCGCGCAACGGCAAAACCAAGGTCAGAGGACCGGGCCAGAAGGCCTGTGCCAGCTGCTCGGCCAGATCCGACCATTGCACAAAGCGCTGGGCCGCTTCGACCGAGGCGACATGGGCGATCAGCGGGTTGAAGCTGGGCCGTCCCTTGGCCTCGTAAATCGATGCGACGGCCTGTCCGTTGCTGGCGTCGCCGCCAAGGCCATAGACCGTTTCGGTCGGAAAAGCGACCAGAAGACCCTGGCGCAAAAAATCGGCAGCCTGCGCGATGCCGCCGGGATCTGCCGTCAATTCCTGTGTGCCGGATGAGATCATATCTGATGACGCCGCGTTTTGGTTGCCTGGAACTTGAGGTAAGGTACGTAATCGGTTCAGGCCCACACGCTTACCGGCGCTTGCATTTGATTCCAAGCCCGCCGATGCATTCTGATCCGTTAGACCCCGAGAGAAATCATGCCATATCGCGCCCCAATCTCAGATTATCAATTTCTGCTGGACCATGTCGTCGGGTTCGACCAGGTCGCCGCCACCGAGACTTTTGCAGATGCCAGCGCCGATGTCGTCACGGCCATCCTGACCGAAGCGGCCAAGATGAGCGAAGAGGTTCTGGCCCCGTTGCAGCGTGCCGGTGATCTGGAACCGGCGCGGCTTGAGAATGGCGTGCTCCGCAGCTCTCCGGGTTATGCCGATGGCTGGAAGGCGATTGCCGAAGGCGGGTGGATCGGGATCAGCGCTGATCCCCAATTTGGCGGAATGGGCCTGCCGATGGCTGTCACCACTGCCGTGAACGAGATGATGAGCGCCGCTTGCCTGTCGCTGCAACTTGCTCCGCTGATGGCGCAGGGCCAGATCGAGGCGTTGGAACATCACGCCAGCGACGAATTGAAGTCGCTGTATCTGCCCAAAATGATTTCGGGTGAATGGTCTGCTACCATGAACCTGACCGAAGCTCAGGCCGGATCGGATGTGGGCGCGCTGACCTCGAAGGCTGAGCCAAATGGTGATGGCACATACTCGGTGACCGGGCAGAAGATCTTCATCTCCTGGGGCGACAACGACTTTGCTGAAAATGTCTGCCATCTGGTTCTGGCCCGCCTGCCGGACGGTGTGCCCGGCACCAAGGGCATTTCCTTGTTTCTGGTGCCGAAATACATCCCCGATGCGGATGGCAATCCCGGCGTGGCCAACGACCTGAAGGTTGTTTCCGTCGAACACAAGATGGGCCTGCATGGCTCTCCCACCTGCGTGATGCAATATGACGGCGCCAAAGGATGGCTTGTCGGTAAGGAACATGGCGGTATGGCGGCCATGTTCACCATGATGAACAACGCCCGCCTGGGCGTGGGTGGCCAAGGTGTGGGCGTTGCGGAAGGCGCCTATCAGCATGCTTTGGCCTATGCGCTGGAACGCAAGCAGGGCAGGACGCCTTCAGGTAAGATCATCGATCATGCGGATGTGCGTCGCATGATCATGGATATGCGCGCCGATATCTTTGCAGCTCGGGCGATTCTTCTGGCCAACGCGACCGCGATTGACATGGCGAAAGCCACCGGCGACGCCGATTGGGCCGCGCGGGCCGCGTTGTTGACGCCAATCGGCAAGAACTTTGGGGCCCGGACCGGGATACGCGTGGCCGAAACCGGCGTACAGGTGCATGGCGGCATGGGCTTTGTCGAAGAAACAGGTGCGGCGCAATATTCCCGCGATGTTCGCGTGACCGCGATTTACGAGGGAACCGACGGCATTCAGGCCATGGACCTTGTTGCGCGCAAAATGATGGACGGGGGCGAGGCGGCTTCGAACCTTCTGGACGAGATCGAAGAACAGGCCGAACACGCGCGTACGACGATGCCCGATCTGGCCGGTCCAGTGTGGGAGGCAACAGAAACCCTGCGCGAGGCAACCGAATGGTTGGTGGCGCAAGACGACATGAACGACCGATTTGCAGGCGCAACGGCCTATCTTCAGGCGTTTGCCCGGGTTCTTGGCGGGCATTATCACCTGTCCGCGGCTCTGGCTGATCCGGAAGGACCACGGGCCAAATTGGCGCGCTACTACATCAACGCCTTGTTGCCCGAGCATTCCGGGCTTCTGGCGCGGGTGCAAAGCGGCGCGGATGACCTCTTCTCGCTCAGCCCCGATGAGTTGGCGGCGTGATGGACGGGGATCGCGTATCGGGGATCAGATATCCGTGGGCGGAACCGCCCGCGCCGGGTGAAGCCGTCGAGGTTGCCGAGGGTGTACTGTGGATGCGCCTGCCTCTTCCGATGGCGCTGGATCACGTCAATATCTACGCGCTGGACGATGGTGAAGGTTGGACGGTGATTGACACCGGGCTGTCGTCGAACAAGACGCGGCGTATCTGGGAAACCCTGATGGGCGGGCCTTTGAAAGGTAAACCGATCACCCGTGTGGTGGTGACGCATCATCATCCTGACCATGTCGGCAATGCCGGGTGGTTTCAGTCGGAACACGGGGCCGAGCTGGTCACAAGCCGCACCTCATGGCTGTTCGCGCGGATGCTGACGCTGGATGTGCAAGAGACATGGCCGCAGGAAACGCTTGATTTCTATCGCAGCGCCGGCATGGCGCCCGAGGTTCTGAATGCGCGGATGAAGGATCGTCCGTTCAACTTTGCCGACACGGTTTACCCCATGCCGCTGGGCTTTACCCGGATCAAGCAGGGCGACGTGATCCGAATGGGAGGGCGCGACTGGGATGTGCATATCGGCAATGGCCACGCGCCGGAACACGCCACTTTCTGGAGCCGTGACGACAATCTGGTGTTGAGCGGCGATCAGATTCTCAGCTCGATCAGTCCCAATCTGGGCGTCTATGCCACGGAACCGATGGCCGATCCGGTTTCAGCGTGGCTGGAAGCCTGCGAGCGGTTGCAGACACTTGCCCGGCCCGATCATCTGGTTCTGGGCGGGCACAAGCTGCCGTTTTCGGGCCTGCCGCTGAGGATGAAACAGCTGATCGACAACCACCACGGCGCGTTGGACCGCCTGTTGAAGCATCTGCATCAACCCAGAGCGGCCGCGGATTGTTTTCTGCCACTGTTCAAACGCACGATCCGCGAAGGCGAATATGGGCTTGCGCTGGTTGAGGCGGTTGCGCATGTGAATCATCTCTACCACATTGGTGCGGTAACCCGGACGCAACGCGCTGACGGGGCATGGCTGTACCAGCGCAAAGGGTAGAAGAATGCAGGACCAGATCGAAACCTCGGCCGAGGCCGCCGAAGCCGCCGCTTTGCCGCGGTGTCACGAGGTGCACGCGGATCCCAACGCCGAGTCCGGAGCCAAGGACCTGCCCGAGGGGTTGAGGAAGCCTGTTGCCAACAAAAGCCCGGCGCAATGGGCTTACGAGCGTCTGATCATGTATATCCAGAACTTTGAAAAGACGCTGGACGGCGATCACGAAGTCGCCATGGGCTTTACCGGTGGCGATGCCGGCGTCATGCGGATCGAAGGGATGGGGTATTTCGACCCCGACATGATCACCTTTTACGGATCTGACGGAACCGGGGCCCGCACGCAATTGGTGCAGCATGTCAGCCAGTTGAACGTGATGCTGCGTGCCCTGCCCAAATCGGTCGAGGACAAACCCGCCAACCGCATCGGTTTCCGTCTGGCGGCGGATCTGGAAGACAGCTGACTTGCAATTCACGCTTGTGCGCCTTTGAATGACTGCATCAGTCCGGAGGCGCACACGTGACAAGGTTTTTTCAAGCAGTAACACATGCCTATGCAGGTGCCTGGGAACGGCGCCGGGTCTTTGTGCCAATCTATATCGCTGTGCGCTTGCTGCTGGTGGCGCTGATCGCGCCGGGTGTGGCTGTGGCTGTCAATCTGGCGGTCTCTCTGTCAAATCAGACCGCTCTGACCGATCAGGACATTGCGATGTTCCTGCTGTCTCCGGCAGGGTTCATCGCGGGTGTTGCGGTGCTCAGTCTGTTCTTGCTGGCCGAGGTGCTTGTGTTCGCGGTCATGGCCGGGTCCTTGCGTATGGGAGAAAACGACCCCTGGCGCGCAGGCAGCGCGGCACTGGCACTGAACCTGTCCCGCTTTCCGGCGCTGTTCGGGTTTGCCGTTCGGTTCATCCTGCGCGTTCTGCTGCTTGCCTTGCCGTTTGTGGCCATCGCGGGGTTGATCGCATGGTGGACGCTGACGGAATATGACATCAATTATTACCTGACATTCCACCCTCCGGCCTTTCAGGTGGCCGTGGTTCTGATCGGGCTTGTCGTTCTTGCGTTGGCATGGGTGTTGATCCGCCGAATGTCGGGATGGGCGCTGGCGTTGCATCTGGTCCTGTTCGAGGGGGCCTCACCACGCGGAGCATTCGCGAAAAGCGAACAAAAGATGGAAGGCAAGCGAGGGCGTTTGAAGATCGAGCTTGCCCTTTGGCTGGGACTGCGGCTTTTGATTGCGGCTCTGATTGCGGCGGTGGCCAGTCTGTTGTTTGCGGTTGTGCCCTTGCAGGAAGGCGGCAGCCTCAGACTGGCATTGATCCTCAGCCTGATCATTGCGGGGCTTTGGTCCCTGGCGGGGTTGGTTCTGGCGGCCACGGCGCTGGGCGCATTGGCGGTCTTGCTGGACGGTTTCTTTGAAGCTGAGACCAAGGACGTTCCCCATCCCGAACCCCGAAGGATCCGCGTGCCGGTTCTTGTGACTGTCGTGGCGGCCTTGGCCGCGTTGGGCGTGGGCTTCTGGCTTGGGCAAAGCTTGCTGGAACGCGTGCAGGCGCCGGATCAAGCCGAGGTCATCGGCCATCGGGGCGCTGCGGCCTTGCGACCTGAAAACACAATGGCCTCGGTCCTGAAAGCGATCGAGGATGGTGCGGACTGGGTTGAGATAGACGTCCAGGAAACGGCGGATGATGTGGTTGTCGTGGCCCATGACAGCGATTTCATGAAGTTGGCCGGCGTCAACTTGAAGGTCTGGGATGCGACGATGCAGGATGTGGCTGATATCGACATCGGAAGCTGGTTCGGACCGGAATACGCCGCAGAGCGGACCCCGACCCTGCGAGAGGTTCTGGAAGCGGCCAAGGGCAAGTCGAAGGTTCTTATCGAGCTGAAATATTATGGTCACGACGTCGATCTGGAAAATCGGGTGATCGGCCTTGTCGAAGAGCTTGGGATGCAGAACGACGTTGCCACCATGTCGCTGAAATACCCGGCCGTGCAAAAGATGGAAAAGTTGCGGCCCGACTGGCGCTCTGGTGTGCTGGCGGCCACGGCCATTGGGGATCTGTCGGGGTTGGAAGGTGAATTTGTCGCCGTCAATGCAGGCATGGTTACACCTGGGCTGATCCGCAAAGTGCAGGACGCTGGTAAGGATATCTATGTCTGGACGGTGAATGATCCGTTGCAGATGTCCAGGATGGCCTCGATGGGTGTGGATGGTTTGATTACCGACCGCCCGGCCATGGCCAATGAGGTTTTGCGCATACGCGCTGAAATGGGGCCGGGCGAGCGGCTGTTGCTGTGGCTGGCAACCACCTTTGGATTGCAGGTCGATACAGAGGCGATGCGCGATGAAAGTCCTTAATATGGCCCTGTTTCTGTCTCTGCTGCCACTATCGGCATGGGCACAGAATCTGATGCGCGGATTTGAAATGCCGGGCCACCGCGCCCTGATCGAGCAAAGCAAGGACGCCGAACTGACGTCGTTTGAAACCGATGGCTGTTCAGGCGGGTTGTCAGCCAGTTGGCGCTGGGTGGCAAAGCAATTCCCACAGGTTGGCGCGCTATATCAAGAACACCCGCCGTGGGAGTACTGCTGCGTCATCCACGACCGGGCATATCACAATGCTGGCGGTGCAGAGACAGCTAACGAAAGCTATGAGGCACGTCTGGCAGCGGATGACGCCTTGCACGCCTGTGTGGTGCAGCACGGAGACAACCATGCCGAGGACTATGCCGACCAGTACGACATGTCGCCTGAACAGATTCGCAGCGTGCACGCGATCACTGCGGATGCAATGTACGGGGCGGTGCGATTCGGTGGCGGGCCGTGCAGCGGCCTGCCCTGGCGGTGGGGGTTCGGGTATCCCGGTTGTTCGGTTCTCAAGTAACAGCGTCCTGCGCGCGAATGACGTCGTGACAGGCGTTCTGTTTTCCATTATCCAACAGATCAAACACGCGAATTGGGAATCTGAGACTCATGGCTGAACACAAGCACGGCGAAATGGACATCACGGTCCAAACCAAGACATTCAACGGTTTCATCAAGGCCACCACGTGGTGTGTGGTCGCCATTGCCTTCCTGTGCCTGTTCCTGGCGGTTTTCGCCTCCTAATCGTTTCGGGGGCTGACTTGTTCAGGATATTGATTGCCTGCTTGCTGGCAGTGACAGTGGCGGGCTGCGCCAATTCGAACCGTCCACAGGCGGATCGGAACGAGATCGTGTCCCGGTCCTACCGTGATCCGGGGCCAGCGACCCTGACGCTGTACACAATGATCAATACACGCACCGGATCGGGCGCGCATACGTCGCTGATGATCTCGGGCAGCGAGCGGGTGATCTTTGACCCTGCCGGTTCGTTCCGGGCGGATGTGGTTCCGGTGAAGGATGATGTGCTTTACGGCATTACCCCGGCGGTCGAACGAGCTTATCGCAGCTCGCACGCGCGCGAGACGCATTATGCCCGCATACAGACTATTCAGGTGAGCCCGCAACAGGCTGAAATCGCCTTGCAACTGGCAAAGCAATCCGGTCCGGTCGCTGGCGCATTCTGCACTAACTCGACTTCTCAACTGTTGAAGCAGGTGCCGGGGTTCGAGCAGATTGATGTGACGTTCTATCCGGTGAACCTGTCGGAACAGTTTGCGCAGATTCCGGGCGTCGTGACCGAAGAATATCGGGAAAATGACGATGCGGATCTGCAAAAAGGTTTGGCGGCAAACAATGCGCGTCTCAACCAGCTCGACGCTGTCTCAACTCAGTAGATAAAGCAAACCATAGAGCGTGGCGGCCCCGGAAAAGATGGCCGCTATCACGTTTTTGCTGATCACTCCGACCGCCAGGGCAACGGCTGCCGCCGACATACGTGGCAGATCAGGCTGCCCTTCGGTGGCAGAGGGCCAAACGACCAGCGGTGCGATCAATGCGGGAAGGATGGCCACCGCTGTATATCGCAGGTGACGCAGCAGCCAAGGCGGCATCGGGCGATCACCCACAAAACCGATAAAGACAAAGCGCAGCGCATAGCTGCCGATGGCAAGCCCGATGATAATGGTCCAGATGGTGACGGAATCGGGCTGTGTCATTGTCGCGCCTTTCTGCGTTCGAGGATCAGTTCCGCCTGTGCACCGGCAACCATTCCAGCGCATCCGGCGATCAGCAGACCCAGATTGAACGGGATTACGACGGTCAACAACGATACCGCGATGGCCACAAGGGCCGCGACCACATGTGCAAAGGTCCGCATCATCGGCCCTATCATGGCCAGAAAGGTGATAGGCAGGGCAAAATCCAGCGCCCAGCTTTCCGGTATTTGCGCACCCAGCACTGCGCCTAGATAAGTGCTCAGAATCCAAAGCGGTGTGATCGGCGTGACAGAGCCCACGAAATAGGCCATGCGTAGTGGCACTGACAGGTCGGGCTCTTTCTCGAACCGCACGATTGAACAGGCATAAGATTGATCCACGGTCAGATATGCCGCAAAGGCACGCTGCCACATGGGCGCGGAACCCAGGTAAGGTGTCAGTGATGCGGAATACATCGCCATACGCAGATTCACGGCCAGCGCCGAGATTATGATGATCACGGTCGGGGTGTTGTCCTGCAACAATTGCAACGCCGCGAATTGCGCGGCACCTGCAAAAACGGTCGATGTAAAGGCCATCGTCTGGACAAGGGTCAGCCCGGCTTCGGTCGCAAAAACACCAAACAGAAGGCCAAAGGGCACGGCGACGAAGATAAACGGCGTCCCGTCCCGAAAACCTTTCCAGAAGTATGACTTGGATGTGGCAGAGGCCATGGCTAAATCCTATGGTGATTCATGCAGCAGTAACTGTCTTGGGAAGGGGTTGCAATTGGCCACGGAATTCGATCTGTCGGACTATCTTATCGCCCCTGATCCGGGTGCGATGCGCCTGACCCGAGCGGTCGAGGGTGTGGACCAGAACGGTGAAATCAGCCAGATATCTGTGGTCGAGGAACGCCCGCTGACGATCTTCCTCAATTCGCAGGAAATCGTGACGGCGATGACGATTGGCGATTATCCCGAATATCTTGCGCTGGGCTTTCTGCGCAATCAGGGGATGCTGCTGTCGGATGATGAAATCACGCGCGTGGAATATGACGACGACCTTGAAACCGTGATCGTCCGAACCGCGCGCGAAACATCTTATGAAGACAAAC
This sequence comes from Ruegeria sp. THAF33, assembly GCF_009363615.1. Taxonomy (NCBI): domain Bacteria; kingdom Pseudomonadati; phylum Pseudomonadota; class Alphaproteobacteria; order Rhodobacterales; family Roseobacteraceae; genus Ruegeria; species Ruegeria sp. THAF33. Next base: position 207,187 of record NZ_CP045384.1, read on the forward strand.
TGAAGAAAAAGACCCGCACCAGCGGGTGTGCCGTGGGTACTGTATTTGGCGACATGATGGAGGGGCTGGAAGACGTACAACTGCCGCAGGTTCAGGTGCGCACCTCCTGGCTGTATGATCTGGCCTCGAAGATCAACCGCACTCCGTCGCTGTACCTCGAGGCCGGAGCGATTCACGGCACGGTCCTGTGCCGTGAAAACTGCCCGCTGGTCTATATGGAGGACGTGGGCCGCCACAACGCCGTCGACAAGATCGCAGGCTGGATGCTGTCAGAAGATGAGTGTGCGGCGGACAAGATCCTCTATACCACTGGTCGCCTGACATCCGAGATGATAATCAAAACGGCGATGATGGGGATTCCGGTACTGGCGTCCCGCTCGGGCTTCACCGCCTGGGGCGTCGAGATCGCGCGCGAGGTCGGGCTGACGCTGATCGGGCGGATGCGCGGCCAGCGCTTTGTCTGCCTGTCGGGTGAGGATCGCCTGCTGCGCGACGTGGACCCGTCAACCGTAGCGATCGAAGACAGGAAACACCGCCGGAAAAGTGCAGGATGATTTTGGAAACCCTTAGACTTTTTTTCCTGTTTGTCGTTGCAGCCAGTATCTTGCCGCTAAGCATTCTTGCTGCGCGAAACTACGCACGCAGCAAACGGACAATCGTAGAGGGCATGGCACGGTTGGACGAAGAAACTCTGGATCGATTGGGGTGGGAGGCAAGAGAATATATCGGCACATTCGACCTGTTTGCCCCATTCCGGATGGGATGGGCAGCTTGGGGATTGGCGGTGCAAAAACAAAGCGCCGTGTTGCAACGTACCCTTCTTCAAGGTTTGCCAGACTCAGTCGTTTTGCCAAACGAAATCAGACGATCACTTCGCAGGTATCGGTGCTATTTCTGGTCGTTTTTCGCGCCTGTGGCGGTTTTGGTGCTCTTTTTCGCTTTCATTCGCTTGAGCCATGTCCTGGTCGACTTTTCCGGACTTCCTTTGAGCCTGTGTTTCATTTTGCTTGGTGCGGGTAGTGGGGTTTGGATTTTTTCACCGCTGGAGAAATTCCAAAAATGGCCGGAAATCGAGGACCCATCATGACGAAACCGCTTGGCGTCATTCTTGCAGGCGGGCAGGCCACACGTATGGGTGGTGGCGACAAAGGTTTGCTGCAGATCGGGGGGCAGAGCCTGCTATCCCATGTGATTGACCGTCTGTCCCCACAGGTAAGTGGGTTGGCGTTGAACGCGAATGGCGACCCTGAGCGCTTCGCTGATCTGGGCCTGCCCGTCCTGCCTGACACGATCGAAGGGTTTGCCGGGCCTCTGGCCGGTGTGCTGGCCGGGCTCGACTGGGCGGCAGAGCAGGGGGCGGACTGCATCGTGACAGCTGCTGCGGATACGCCATTTTTCCCGCGCGATCTGGTTACGCGACTGACGCAGGCTGCGGAAGGGCAGGTACACCCGTTGGTCTTGGCCACCACGCCGCGTACGGGCGACGAGGCGCTGAAATCCGGAGGCGGCAAGCGAGTCAACCGACACCCGACATTCGGGCTTTGGCCCGTGGCGCTGCGCGATGATCTGCGGGCGGCGCTGATGGACGGGTTGCGCAAGGTGGTGCTGTGGACCGACAAACATGACGGGCGCGAGGCATTGTTCAGCGCCGACCCGTTTGATCCGTTTTTCAACGTCAACACGCCTGAAGATCTGGACCGTGCCCGAAAATTGCTGGAGCAGGCATGAGGGTCTATGGCGTCACGGGCTGGAAGAATGCCGGCAAAACCGGGCTGATGGAACGGCTGGTGGCCGAGATCACCAGCCGGGGCTTTACGGTCTCTACGGTCAAGCACGCGCATCACAGCGTCGATGTGGATCAGCCGGGCACCGACAGTTACCGGCACCGCGTTGCGGGGGCCAGCGAGGTATTGCTTGCCTCGGGGCAACGCATTGCTTTGATGCAGGAATTGCGGGGCGCGCCTGAACCGCCGCTGGCCGAGCTGCTGGCGCGGCTCTCGCCGGTCGATCTGGTGTTGGTCGAAGGCTTCAAGCGCGAGGACCACCCCAAAATCGAAGCGTATCGTGTTGAGGCGGGCCATGCGCTGATGGCACCTGAAAATGGCACCATCCGCGCGGTGGCCAGCGACACTCCGCTGGATCTGGACCGCCCGGTCTATGATCTGGACGATACCGCCGGGATTGCTGACTTCATCCTGAAAGAGGTCGGTTTGTGAGTCTGTTCCAGACCTTTGCAATGGTGGATTGGTCTGGCGGAAACGACACCGGGCCGACCCCGCGCAAGGATGCGATCTGGGCCTGCATTGTACGAAACGGAAAAGCGCTTGACCCCGAATACCTGCGCAACAGGCAGATAGCCGAGCAGAGGTTGGATGCTCTGATCCGCGCCGAACTGAAGGCCGGTCGCCGCCTGCTTCTTGGGTTCGATTTTCCTTTTGGATATCCTTGCGGCTTCGCACGGGCGATGACCGGAACGGACGATCCGCTGGCGTTGTGGGATTGGTTCGACCAACAAGTCGAGGATTCTCCGAAGGCCAATAACCGCTTTGATCTGGCGGGTCGGATCAACCTTCAGTTTGGCGGCCGTGGTCCGTTCTGGATGAATGGATTGCGCCGAGATATTGACGGCCTGCCGCGTACCAGATCGGACTATTCCAACCCGTTCCCGAACCGTCGTGTCGTTGAGACTTTGGCAAAAGGAAGCTTCACCTGCTGGCAGATGGCAGGGGCAGGCGCGGTTGGTGGCCAAGTCATGATGGGGCTGCCGATTCTGAACCGGCTTCGCCATCGGTTTGCCGGGCAAATCTCGGTCTGGCCGTTCGAGCCGCTGGATAAACCTGTCGCCTTCGTGGAAATCTGGCCGTCTTTAACACTTGGCGCGGCACCGGATGGGCGGATCAAGGATGCCTGGCAGGTTGAACAGGTCGCCTTGACTCTGTCGCGTTTGACAGAGCAGGAGTTGGATGCGCAATTGAACGTCTCAGCGGCAGAGGAAGGTTGGATATTGGGTGTGCCACAGGACAAGCCGAACATAGCCCCGCCCCCGTTGCGGAACGATTGCTTCGCGTTGCCCGCCGGGGTCAACTGGACACCGGTGGATGAGGCGTTGGCCTGTTTGCGTGACAGGCTGCACCCGATTACCGCATCTGAGACGATGGCGCTGACCAAGGCATGCGGGCGCGTTCTGGCCGGGGATGTGGTCGCCCGACGTTCGAACCCGCCGCAACCGAATACGGCCGTCGATGGGTACGGTTTTGCCGGTCCCGCCCCTGATGGCCCGCAGATCATGCCATTGGTTGACGGGCGCGCGGCGGCAGGGATCCCGTTCGACGGTGTCGTGCCTGAAGGTTGGGCCTTGCGCGTGCTGACGGGGGCGGCGCTGCCTGCCGGTGTCGATACGGTCATTCTGGAAGAGGATGTCACGGTCAAGGACGGCCACATAGCCTTCCACGGCCCGCTGAAAAAAGGCGCCAACACACGGCGCGCGGGAGAAGATGTGACCGCAGGCGATGTCGCCCTTCCTGCAGGGCGCAGGCTGACCCCTGCCGATCTTGCGCTGCTGTCTGCCGTGGGGATCGCCGAAGTCAACCTGCGCAAACCGCTTCGCGTGGCCGTGGTCTCTACGGGTGATGAATTGCTCGAAGCCGGAGAGAGCGCTGGTCCGGGTCAGATTTTCGACGCCAATCGCCCGATGCTGCTGTCCTTGATCGACCGGATGGGGTTCGTGCCCGTGGATATGGGGCGTGTTTCGGATGATCGGGACGCTTTGCGGGATCGATTGGATCAGGCCGCGAAACAGGCGGATGTGATTTTGACCAGTGGTGGCGCGTCAGCGGGTGAGGAAGACCATGTTTCGGCCCTGTTGCGTCAGGCCGGTGCGATGCAGCACTGGCGCATTGCGTTGAAACCCGGGCGGCCGCTGGCTTTGGGTTTGTGGTCTGGCGTGCCGGTGTTTGGCCTGCCCGGAAATCCGGTTGCCGCCATGGTCTGTACGTTGATCTTCGCGCGTCCGGCTTTGGGGTTGATGTCCGGTGAAGGCTGGGCTGAACCGCAAGGTTTCGAAGTGCCTGCCGCCTTTGAAAAGCGCAAGAAGCCCGGTCGCCGGGAATATCTGCGCGCCCGAATGCGGGATGGGCGGGTCGAGGTCTTCCACTCGGAAGGATCAGGCCGGATCAGTGGCCTCAGCTGGGCTGAAGGGTTGGTCGAAATCGAGGACGGTACGCGTCATGTCAAACCGGGCGATATGGTCCGTTTCCTTCCGTATGGAAGTTTCGGGTTGTGACGGTCACGATTTCCAGAGGGTTCGCCGATCAGGAACGCGCGCAAGCGGCGGCACTGTTCTGGCAGGCATTTGCGGCCAAGCTGGGCAAAGTCATGGGGCCGGACGAAAAAGGATTGGCTTTCTTTGAACTCGCATTGAACCCGGATTTCGCGCTGGTTGCACGGGATGAAACGGGCCGGATGCTGGGTCTAGCAGGTTTCAAGACACGTGACGGCTCTTTTGCGGGGGGCAATATGTCTGATCTGGCGCAGGTCTATGGTTGGTTCGGGGCGACCTGGCGCGCCTTGGTTCTGAGCGTGCTGGAGCGCGAACTGAAACCGGGCGTGTTCCAGATGGATGGCATTTTTGTCGCTGCCGAGGCGCGCGGCAAAGGAGTGGGCACGGCATTGCTGAATGCCATCAAGTCCGAGGCCCGCAACCGCAACATGTCAGAGGTTCAGCTTGATGTCATCGACACAAACCCCCGCGCCCGCAGCCTTTACGAGCGCGAGGGATTCCAGCCTGTGGGTCAAGAAAAAACCGGGCCGCTGAAGTATCTGTTCAATTTCAGCAGCGCGACCAAAATGTCGTGGATAGTCGGGCCGGATTAATCAAACGTGCCCGCCACGCGACCCAGCAACATGAATGCGCGGGCCGTTCGGGTTTCACCCAGTTCACTCAGTTCCGCATCGCTTGCCGTGGGTTCGAACTCGGCCATCATCTTGTCAAACCGGCGCAGGAAATGGTGCGCGGCGTCGCGGAAAATCGGATCCTGTTTCATCCGGGCTGCCGTCAGCGCAAGTGAGGATCTGTCGCGTACGCCGCCCAGCGCCGCCACGGCGCGCCCGCGTGTACCTTGGGCGAACTGGCGCCAGATTTCTGGCCGGGCCTTGTCGGGCCGCAGGTCATCCATGTAGATGCCTTCCTGGCTGAGCAGCGTCAGAACATCCTGCGAAGCTTGCACAAGCTGTGCCGTCTTGCGGTCCTTCAATGCAACACGCAGCGCATTGAACCCCTCAGTGTCATCCTGCGTTTCGGGGAAGTTCAGGGCGCGGATGAAAACCTCGGTACTCAGCGGCGGTGTGATCTCTTCCGCAGGTGTGCCCAGTTCCAACGAGGTCTGGTCGCCCTGAGAGGAACTCTGCGTGGCCGTAGCAGAACGCGCCGTGCGTTTGGTCGAGAACGTCGCCAGGGCGTCTTCGGTTTTCCGTGTGGCCGCAGCGATTTCATCCAGCTTTTTGGTAACCGCAGGTTCATAGGTGCTGGAGGCGCGCTGCTGCTGCGCCACATAGGCCTGCCGGATCGCGTCGATTGCCGTTTGCAACCGCGCACTTTCCTCTCGCATCACCCGGCTGGCGCGCATCGCGGTGGCCGCAACCCAGATCATCGCCACGGGCATGAACACGGCCAGAAAGGCGACGACAAAGCCACCGTTCTGCCCCTGACCGGGCAGCACGAGAAAGACGACCGACACCACCAGCCAGATCAGGCTGAGCACCAGTGCGGCAATCTCGATTTCGGTGACAGCCGGAGTCTTCGGGCGATCATAGATGCCCAGCGACGTCGGCTTTACGGTTTCCGGGTCAGGTTTTGGCCCCGACATTACATGCGCTCCGGTCAGGCGTACTCGATACTCAGAATTTCGTAAGAGCGCACGCCGCCGGGTGTGCGCACTTCGACACTGTCCCCTTCATCTTTGCCGATCAGGGCGCGGGCGATGGGGGATTTGATGTTCAGCAGGCCGTTTTCGATATTGGCCTCGTATTCACCGACGATCTGCCAGGTCTTTTCTTCCTCGGTATCTTCGTCGACCAATGTGACTTTTGCGCCAAACTTGACCGCACCCGACAATTTTGCCGGATCGATGACATCGGCCAGCGACAGAATACCTTCCAGTTCTTTGATGCGACCTTCGATGAAGCCCTGTTTTTCACGGGCAGAATGATATTCGGCGTTTTCCTTCAGGTCGCCCAGCTCGCGCGCCGAGGCGATGGCTTCGATGATCGCCGGGCGTTCAACGGATTTGAGGTTCTTCAGCTCAGCCTCGAGCGCGGCATTGCCCGCAGGCGTCATCGGGATCTTTTCCATACTCTCTACGTCCACGCATAAATTGAGTCGCCCCGCCGCACAGGAGCGTCGGGGCGAATGTTAGATTGGCAGTTACCTGACCCAAATGCCACGTGAATTGCAAGAGGTGACAGCGTCAGCAGCGATCAATTCGCGACTTCGCGCCGTTTTGATTTGGGGTGGGGCCTGTGCCGATGATCGGGATGCCGCGACCTGCGCCAACGCTGCGATGGGGTGCAAAGCCAAATCATCTCAATCATATTGCACCACTTCGAACTCGATCCCGTTGTCATCACGGAAATAGAACCGGCGCCCTGGTTCGTAATCGGCATGGTTGTGGGGCTCGAATCCTGCCTTGCGAACCTTGTCTTCGGTGGCATCGATGTCTTCGACCAGAACACCCACGTGGTTCAGCCCGCCGATCACATCATAGCTGCTTTCATCCGACTGCTTCGGGTCGTCAGGTTTGTACAGTGCCAGATACGTATGGGCCGAACCGACATGCACGGTGTATCCGCCGGCAATTGCGGGGCCTTCCCAACGGGTTTTCCAGCCAAAGACCTTTTGCATCCAATTGGCCGAGGCCTTCGGGTCGCGGACAGTGAAGTTGGTGTGTTCAAGCGTCGCCATCATGGGATCTCCTGTGTTTTTTGGCTTGTCCCGACTCAGCGTAATTTCTAAACCTAACTTTAGGTCAAGGAATTTTTCATGAGGGTTTGATGGCGGCATCAGAGGGGCTGGCGATTGGCGCATTGGCCCGGCGCACAGGTCTGGCCGTGTCGGCCATCCGGTATTACGAAGCGCAGGGTCTGATTTCGCCCTGGCGCAACGCGGGCGGACAGCGGCGCTATCAGCGGGCCGATATTCGGCGGCTGAGCTTTGTCATGATTGCGCAGCAGTTCGGCCTGACGCTGCCGGAAATCCGGCGGGTGCTGTCGGGCCTGCCCGGAAACCGCACGCCGACGCCTCAGGACTGGAAGGCGATCAGCGTACAGCTGAGGGCCCATCTGGATCAGCGAATCGACACCCTGAAACGGTTGCGCGACAATCTGGATGGCTGCATCGGATGCGGGTGTCTGAGCCTGCCGAAATGCGCGCTCTACAACCCCGATGACCGGGCAAAATCGCATGGTAGCGGTCCCAGGTACCTGATGGGGGATGCACCAGAGGGGGGATGTGTCGAATAGCGCCCTTGTTACGCCGTGTTTCGATTGACCAATGTCTTTCCGACCATGTAATCAGCCGTGAAACAAAATTGCGCAGATCATGCGGTGACAGCGCCAATTCGGAAAGTTAGCTAGGGAGCCCGCGATGGCCGAGATTGAACGCGAAGCGATGGAATACGATGTGGTGATCGTGGGTGCAGGTCCTGCGGGACTGTCGGCGGCCATTCGTCTGAAACAGCTGGATGCCGACCTGAACGTTGTCGTTCTGGAAAAAGGGTCCGAGGTTGGCGCGCATATCCTGTCGGGCGCGGTTCTTGATCCCTGTGGTCTGGACGCGCTGATCCCGGATTGGAAAGAAAAAGGCGCGCCGCTGAATGTGCCCGTGAAGGACGACAAGTTCTACATGCTGGGTGAAGCAGGCCAGGTCCGCATCCCGAACTTCCCGATGCCGCCGCTGATGCACAACCACGGCAACTACATCGTTTCGATGGGCAATGTGTGCCGCTGGATGGCGGAACAGGCTGAAGAACTGGGTGTCGAGATCTTTCCGGGCATGGCGTGCTCGGAAATGGTCTATGGCGACAATGGCGAAGTCAAAGGCGTCGTAGCGGGCGTTTTTGGCCTTGAGGCAGACGGTTCCTATGGCCCCAACACCGAACCGGGGATGGAGCTGCACGGCAAATATGTCTTCCTGTCAGAAGGTGTGCGCGGGTCGCTGTCCAAGGAAGTGATCGCCAAATACGACCTGTCTGCCGGCAAAGAGCCGCAGAAATATGGTGTCGGCATGAAAGAGATCTGGGAGATCGACCCTGCCAAGCACAAGGAAGGCAGCGTGACGCACACGATGGGCTGGCCACTGGGCAGCAACGCAGGCGGCGGATCCTTCATCTACCATCTTGAAAATAATCAGGTCTATGTCGGCTTCGTGGTGCACCTGAACTATAAGAACCCGCATCTGTACCCCTATATGGAGTTCCAGCGTTTCAAGCACCATCCCATGGTGGCCGATCTGCTGAAAGGCGGCAAGCGGGTCGCTTACGGCGCCCGTGCGATTACGGAAGGCGGCTATCAGTCGATGCCGAAACTGGTCGCGCCGGGCGTGGCGCTGTTGGGTTGTTCGGCGGGCATGGTCAACGTGCCGCGCATCAAAGGCAACCACAACGCGATGCTGTCAGGCAAAGCTGCAGCCGAGGCTGCTTTCGAAGCGATCAAGGCCGAGCGTTCGGGCGATGAGCTGACGGCTTACGAGACCGAAGTTCGCAATGGCGCGATTGGCTCCGACCTGAAGAAGGTTCGTAATGTCAAACCGATGTGGTCGAAATGGGGTCTGACCGCCAGCCTGATGTTGGGTGGTCTGGACATGTGGACCAACACGTTTGGCTTTTCGCTGTTTGGCACGTTGGGCCATGGCAAGAACGACGCGGAATCGACCGAGGATGCCAGCAAGCACCAGCCAATCGATTACCCAAAGCCGGATGGAACGCTGTCCTTCGATCGTCTGACGAATGTCTCGTTCGCAGCGACAAACCACGAGGAAAGCCAGCCCTGCCACCTGCGTCTCGCCGATCCCGAGATCCCCGTGAAGGTCAACCTGCCCAAATACGACGAGCCGGCGCAGCGGTATTGCCCTGCGGGCGTGTATGAAGTGGTCGAGGATGAGGGCGGCCCACGATTCGTCATCAACTTCCAGAACTGCGTTCACTGCAAAACCTGCGACATCAAGGATCCCAGCCAGAACATCACCTGGACCACACCGCAGGGCGGCGATGGTCCAAACTATCCGAACATGTAAGCAAAAAACGGGCAATGGCGGCGCTGTGAAGGCTCTGCCATTGCCTCTTGCCTGCCGAAGCCCTAGCTTACCCCTCAGTCAACGATAGCAAGGCAGGATTTCGGTGTTTTCCCTGGTTCGTCGCGCGGCTTTGTCCGTGCTGTTCATGTCGTCGGTCGCGGTTCCGGCCTTTTCGGAAACGGGCGCCGGGTCTTATCTGGCCGGGCGGCAGGCGATTTACGAAAACGACTATTCTGCCGCTGAAAGATATTACGCTCAGGCCCTCAGGTTTGATCCCCAAAATGCGCTGTTGCAGGAAAGCGTTGTCGTTGCACGCATCGCTTTGGGGGAAGTGGCGCGCGCGCTGCCGATCGCCCAGCAGATCGAGGAAGCCAACCTTCCCAGCCAGGCAGCGCGTATGGTGATTTCGGCCAATCTGATCGCCGATGGGAGATTTGACGACCTGCTGGCCCGGGACCCTGAAACACAGGGAGTTGGCCCCCTTGTTGACGGCCTGATGATCGCCTGGGCCCATCTGGGGCAGGGCGAGATGACCAAGGCGATGGAACAGTTCGATTCTGTCGCCACACAGGATGGCCTCAGGGAATTTGCGCTTTACCACAAGGCGATGGCATTGGCGTCTATCGGCGATTTCGAAGGCGCCGAGGCGATACTTGCCGACAATGATGGAACGGTTGCCCGGTTCTCTCGTCGTGCTGCTTTGGCCCGCACCGAGATTCTGTCGCAGCTGGATCGCAACGAAGACGCCATTCAGTTTCTGGACGATGTGTTTGTGGCGGGCAGTGACCCGACCATCGAGGCGTATTTGAGCCAGTTGGCGGCGGGTGAAACACTGCCGTTCACCCATGTCCGATCCGCTCAGGACGGCATGGCCGAGATTTTTTTCACCGTCGGTGCCGCATTGAACAGCGAAGCTTCGGCCGATTACGTTCTGCTGTACGCACGCTTGGCCAGTTTCCTGCGCCCCGATCATGTGGATGCCATTTTGCTGAGCGCGGATCTGCTGGACAACTTGCAGCAATATGATCTGGCGGTTGAGGCATACCGCCTGGTCCCGGCGGACAGCAACGATCACCATGCGGCCGAATTGGGCCGGGCCGAAGTTCTGGACCGTTCGGGAAAAACCGATGCGGCCGTCGAGGTGTTGCAGAACCTGGCTGCGCAAGACCCTGATTTTCCGGGTGTGCATGTCGCTTTGGCAGACTTGCAGCGCCGACAGGAAAACTATGCCGCTGCCGTGGCCTCTTATGACACTGCGATCGCGCTGACGGACAACGCGGCGGGTGGGAATTGGTTCCTGCATTATGCTCGTGGAATCAGTCATGAAAGGCTGAAGCAATGGGACCAGGCCGAAGCTGATTTCCGTCGGGCGCTGGAACTGAACCCGGATCAGCCTCAGGTTCTGAATTACCTGGGGTATTCGCTGGTTGAGCGCAAAGAAAAGCTGGATGAAGCATTGGATATGATCGAGCGCGCAGTAGCTGCGCGTCCGGACAGTGGCTATATCGTGGACAGTCTGGGTTGGGTTCTGTTCCGTCTGGGGCGTTACGATGAGGCCGTCGAACACATGGAACGTGCGGTTGAGCTGATGCCGGTGGATCCGGTGGTCAACGATCATCTGGGTGACGTCTACTGGGCTGTCGGCCGCGCGCGCGAGGCCGAGTTTCAGTGGAGCCGCGCCTTGTCCTTCATCGACCCGGAAGACACGGACGGCGAAGCCGATCCGGATCGAATCCGGCGCAAGATCGAAGTCGGGCTGGATGCCGTTCTGGCCGAAGAAGGTTCGGAGCCATTGAAAGTCGCCAATGGAAATTAAGGCGTTTGCGCCCGCCAAGATCAACCTGACCCTTCATGTGACTGGCCGTCGAGACGACGGCTATCACCTGTTGGATTCGCTGGTTGTATTCGCCGATCTGGGTGATCGGCTGACATTCACCCCCGGCCCCGAATTGTCCATGGATGTGCGCGGCGAGTTTGCCGACGGAGTCCCCACGGACAGCCGAAATCTGGTCTGGAGGGCGGCAGAAGCTGTCGGCTGGACCGGTCATATTCAACTGACCAAGTCCCTGCCCCATGGGGCGGGCATTGGCGGAGGGTCGTCTGATGCTGCGGCCACGCTTGGGGCCCTGGCAGATCAGGGCCACGACCTCCCGCAGGGCCTGCCGTTGTCATTGGGGGCGGATGTCCCCGTCTGCCTGGAAGGTCGGGCGATCAGAATGCAGGGCATTGGCGATCGTTTGACGGCGGTGAACCTTCCGCACCTGCCCGCCCTTTTGGTCAACCCGAATGTACAGGTGCCCACCGGCGCCGTTTTCAACGCGCTGGCGTCCAGAGGCAACCCGCCAATGCCTGAAAGCACACCTGAGTTTGAAAGTGCCGATGAGTGCGCCCAGTGGCTGCGCAATCAACGAAACGATCTGCAAGTGCCCGCCATGAACGTCGCACCTGAGATTGATCAGGTGTTGGACGAGTTGCAGATGACCAATCGCGCGCTCGTGGTGCGCATGTCAGGGTCAGGATCAACCTGTTTTGCGCTCTATCCGACGATGAAAGACGCGCATTTCGCGGCCTATGAGATCGGCGCAGCCCATCCTGATTGGTGGTGCCGCGCCACACAGCTCAATTGAGACGTGAAACCACGTAATCGGCCAATTCGCGCAACAGGCTGCGAATCTCATGATCCGGCAGCACGTCCAGCGACGTCTTGGCTTTGTTGGCCCAGCCCAAAGCGTCTTGCCGGGTTTCTTCCAGCGTGGCGTATTTGTTCATCAGCCCCAGCGCCTGATCCAGATCCCCGTCCTGTTGGCGGCCCTTTTCGATCGTACGCTCCCAGAAGGCGCGTTCTTCCGGCGTGGATTGCGCCACGGCTTTGATGACGGGCAGGGTCAGTTTCCGTTCACGGAAGTCATCGCCAACATTCTTCCCGGTCGCTTTGCTGTCGCCCTGATAATCCAACAGGTCATCGGCAATCTGGAACGCGATGCCCAGTGAATCGCCATAGTCGAAAAGCGCTTTGACCTGCTCTTCCGAGGCACCTGCGATCACGCCGCCCACTTCGGTCGCGGCTGAAAACAATGCAGCCGTCTTGCCGCGTACGACCTGAAGATAAACGTTTTCATCCGTGCGCAGATCGGTTGCGGCCGTCATTTGCAGCACTTCGCCTTCGGCAATGGTTGCAGAGGCATTGGCCAGGATATCCAGAACGCGCAGCGAGCCCGTTTCCACCATCAGCTGGAAACTGCGTGAAAACAGGTAATCGCCAACCAGAACGCTGGATTTGTTGTCCCAAAGCAGATTGGCGGTCGGGCGGCCCCGTCGCTGTGCGCTTTCATCCACGACGTCGTCATGCAGCAGGGTGGCGGTGTGAATGAACTCGACCGTCGCAGCAAGGCGCACATGGTGGTCGCCGGAATAGCCAAACAGGCGTGCTGCGGCCAGTGTCAGCATCGGGCGCAGGCGTTTTCCACCTGCTTCGACCAGATGCCGCGTCACTTCCGGGATGCGTGGCGCATGGTCCGACGCCATCCGCGTGCGGATCAGCCCGTTCACGGCTTCCATCTCGCCCGCCAGAATTTCAGCCAGACGCTCATGCGGTTTTGAGATCATGTCGACGGTCATCACACTCCTGATACAAGGCTCGACTTTCGCCTCGCCTTGCCCTTACATCCATCCCCATGAAAGAACTGTTGCGCAGTACCGATCCGACAATCCTGGCCTTTGCATCCGCTCTCCTTGAGGGCGAGGATATAGACTGCTTTCAGATGGACGTAAATATGAGCATCCTCGAAGGTGGTATCGGGATCTTTCCCCGTCGACTGATGGTTCGGTCCGAAGACCTGACCCGTGCCGAGCGTGTGATGCGCGACAACGAAATCCCGCTGGGCCGATGATGCGCTTTGACGACAATGAATTGACGTGCAACGATTTCCTTGGTGGCCGGGTGCGATTGCTGCAACCTGCGTCAGGTTACCGCGCCGGAGTAGACCCTGTTCTGCTTGCCGCATCCGTCCCTGCAAAGGCCGGGCAATCCGTGCTGGAACTGGGATGTGGCGCGGGGGCTGCCATTCTGTGCCTGTCCGCGCGGGTACCGGGGCTGCAAATGGTTGGGATCGAATTGCAACCGGCCTACGCGGAGCTGGCCCGCCGCAATTCTGAAATCAACGGCTGTGATCTGGACGTGATCGAGGCTGACCTGAACGCTTTGCCTGATGACCTCCGACAGCGTCGCTTTGATCACGTTATCGCGAACCCGCCTTATTACCGTTCTGGGGCGCATAGCCCCGCCAGCGACACAGGGCGGAGCATTGCCCTGGGTGAAAATACGCCTCTAATTGACTGGATCACCGTGGCGGCCAAACGCCTTGCCCCTCGGGGGTTCCTGCACATGATCCAGAAAGCCGACCGTCTTCCCGATATGCTGACGGCTTGTGAAGGGAAACTGGGTTCAATCGAGGTGCTGCCGCTCAGCGCGCGGGTGGGCCGCGAGGCCGAACTGGTCATCCTGAGCGCCCGCAAAGGGGGACGCGCGGCATTTCGCCTCCATGCGCCTTTGATTCTGCACGCTGGTGAGCGCCACGAAAAAGACGGTGAAAGCTATACCGAGGCGGTCTCAGCCGTGCTTCGACACGCCGCTCCGTTGCCTCGGAACTTGTGCCATCGGCAATGACCAGCCGAATTTGTCGGATTTGTTACAGATTCTGTGCGTCTGCAGCGTGACAGGGTGGAAACGATGTGGTCAAATTCTTACGTGACATACAGACACATAAACAAGGAGGATCGCAATGAGCGTGAGCGCACATCTGACGGAACTGAAGAAAAAGCACGAATCTCTCGGTCTAGAAGTAGAACAAGCCCAACGCTCGCCAGGTATCGATGATCTCCATATTGCTCAGTTGAAAAAGCAGAAGCTCAAGCTGAAAGAAGAGATCGAACGCCTGTCCGCTTAAGTTTTCAGGCTGGCGCGGGCCGCTATCAAGGCCCCGCCGGTGATCAGAAAGGCCGCGATCGCAAGCCCCCAGGACGGGGTCGCGATCCCGGCCACTACCAAAGCAAGGGTCGACAGTAACGGGGCCGCATAGGATGAGGTTCCGAGAATTTGAATGTCGCCTTGCTTGACGCCAATGTCCCAGACGTAGAACGCCAGCCCGACGGGCCCAAGGCCGAGTGCCAGCACCGACGCCCAGCCCAGTACCGTATCGGGCAGTACAGTGTCTTCCACCGCCAGATGCAGCAGACCCGAAGCCGATGCAGCCGCAAGGCAGAAAATTGCGACGGAACTGGTCGGCGTGCCTTCCAGTCTGCGTGATAGAACGGAATAGCCCGACCATGTCAGTGCGCACAGCAAAGCCAATGCGTATCCAGGCAGGTATTGGGCCTGAAAGCCCGCGCCGCCACCCCCGGCAATGATGACAGCGGCCCCTGCGAATCCAAGGCAGGCCCCGATCAGGTGGCCGATACGCAGATGTTCACCCGGAAGCAGGCCCGACAGAAGCACAATGAGCAGAGGCCAGAGATATGCGATCAGCCCGGCCTCGGCAGCCGGCGCCATGCGCAGGGCCGAAAAATACAGCGCGTGATAGCCAAACAGGCCCAATGCGCCAAACAGGTAGGTCGTCCAGGGGACTTGCTTTAGATCGCTCAGACCACCTGTCGCCGTCGCCCAGACAAGCCCAAGCGCTCCACCAATCGAAAAGCAGATCGTGTTCAGCAGCAGGGGCGGCGTGGGCGCCGACCCGACAGTGAACAACGCCAGCAAGGCCCATAGCAAGACAGCCACGAAGCCGATGGCCGTTGCGCGCATTTTGGTCATGGGCGGGAAACCTCTTCAATCGGTATGATTCTGAACTCATCCGATATATGCGCGGTTTTTTCAATCTCGGTCAGGAACCAATCGCGAAACGCCGCGATCTGAGGTTTCTTTTCAGCCCCCGGCAGGCACAGAAACCGGAACCGGCCTTGTGTTTCCAGGGCCACCTTGAACGGCGCAACCAAGCGGCCTTCGGTCAGGTCCTTGAGAATCATGGCGCGTCGCCCCAGTGCCACGCCGACACCGGCAACAGCGGCATCAATCGCGTGATCTGCATTGGAAAAATGCGCGCCATGGGTCGGAGTGAAATCCATTCCGACAGCACGGAACCAAGCGGGCCAATCACAAGGCGGGGTCAGAAAGCTGATCGAATCGTCATGGATCAGCGGGGCCCCTTCAAGGCTTTCCGGCGTGGTGAATTGTTCCGCAAGTTCCGGCGTCATTACAGGGGTCAGCCATTCCTTTCTGACGGGAACGGAATACAGCCCGTCATCGGCCGAATTCCCGAAGCGGATGGCGACGTCCACGTCGTCCCGTTCCAGATCCATGTTGCGCAGCGTGGCCGAGAATTTCAGATCGATCTCGGGATGCGCCCGAGCAAATTCGTAAAGCCGCGGCGCCAGCCACTTGGCGGTCAAAGCTGGGCCCGCGGTGACGGTCAGGCTTGTGTCATCTTCCTGTCTGCGCACCGCACGCCATGCGGCTTGCAAGGTGGCAAACCCATCTGCCGCACCAGGCGCAAGGGCACGGCCCGCCTCGGTCAGTTCTACGGCGCGGTTCAGACGACGAAACAGCGGCCTACCAAGGTGTTCTTCAAGCGACTTGATCTGAAACGACAGGGCAGCTGGCGTCACATGCAGCTCTTCCGCCGCCTTCGAAAAAGACATGTGCCGGGCTGCGGCGTCAAAAGCACGCAACGCGGTCAGCGGAGGCAGATAGTCACTCATAGTGAAGAAAAACTTAACTGAAGTCTCAAGAAAGCTCGTTTGTCGTGTTTGTTTTTAGCCTCCATATTCACATCAGGTCAAACAAAACTGATTTGAAAAAGGAGACTGCCATGATCGAGATGACGACGAATCCCGCCGCCCAGATGGCGATCCTGCGTGCCCACCAAGAGCGCAGCAGGGTGGTCTGGCAGTTTTGCGGATGGATATTCGGTTCCCGCTGATCGCAGCGCGCGCGTTCTTACGGGATCAGAAAGGGCCGGCCCAAAAGGACCGGCCCGTTTTTTGTTCACAAGTCTGGATCAGACGAAGAATTGCGCACCGTTGGCCGAGATCGTCGAACCGTTGATGAACTGCGAATCGTCCGATGCCAGGAAGACCACGCAGCGGGCGATTTCCTCTGGCTCACCCAGGCGGCCGGCCGGGATCTGGCCAATGATGGACTCGCGCACCTTCTCGGGCACAGCCATGACCATTTCGGTTGCGATATAGCCGGGGCAGATCGCGTTGGCAGTGATCCCCGCCCGCGCGCCTTCCTGCGCCAGGGATTTCACGATGCCCAGGTCACCCGCCTTGGTCGCTGCATAGTTCACCTGAGCGAACTGGCCTTTCTGACCGTTGATCGAGCTGATGACGATGACACGGCCGAACTTGCGCTCGCGCATGCCGGGCCAAATGGGGTGCACGGTGTTGAACACGCCAGTCAGGTTGGTGTCGATCACGTCTTTCCACTGATCCGGCGTCATTTTGTGGAACGGTGCATCGCGGGTGATGCCTGCATTGGCGACGACCACATCGATGGGGCCAACCTCAGCTTCAACCTTTTCGATGCCCGCTTTGGATTCGTCATAATCCGCGACGTTCCACTTGTAGGTCTTGATCCCGGTTTCTTCGGTGAATTTTGCGGCTGCTTCGTCGTTCCCTGCATAGGTGGCCGCAACGTTATATCCTTCGGCTTTTAGCGCCTTGGAAATTGCTGCGCCAATGCCGCGGGAACCGCCAGTTACGAGTGCTGTTCGTGCCATTTATGACTCCTTCAATTTTAGTCGTCTTAGTAATGCTGTTACTCTGAGAGATGGTTGTGCGCAATATTGTTTCGTCTTGAATCTCGGTTTCCGGGCGGCAATATCGTCGCATCCAAGGGTTAGAACCTCAATGTAACAAAAAAAGGCGCCCACTGGGCGCCTAATTCTATTTGATTGTCAAAGCGCTTAGTCGCGCTCCACACAAAGGGCAACGCCCATGCCACCGCCGATGCACAAGGTCGCCAGACCCTTTTTTGCATCGCGTCGCTTCATTTCGAACAACAGGGTGTTCAAAACACGGCACCCCGAAGCACCGATCGGATGGCCGATGGCAATGGCGCCGCCGTTTACGTTCACGATCGACGGATCCCAGCCCATATCCTTGTTAACCGCGCAAGCCTGCGCGGCAAAGGCTTCGTTGGCTTCGACCAGGTCCAGATCGTCTACCGACCAGCCTGCTTTTTCCAGTGCCTTGCGCGATGCATAGATCGGGCCGACGCCCATGATCGAAGGGTCCAGACCGGCGGTCGCATAGGACGCGATGCGCGCCAGAGGTTCGATTCCCCGCTTTTCGGCGTTTTCGGCTGACATCAGCAGCGTCGCGGCCGCACCGTCGTTCAATCCCGAGGCGTTGGCAGCTGTGACCGAACCGTCCTTGGTGAAGGCCGGACGCAGTTTGGCCATCGCCTCCATGGTTGCGCCATGACGGATGTATTCGTCCTTGTCCATCACGATGTCGCCTTTGCGGGTCTTGATGGTGAAGGGCACGATTTCGTCTGCGAACTTGCCGGCCTTTTGGGCTGCTTCGGCCTTGTTCTGCGAAGCAACGGCGAATTCATCCTGCATCTCGCGGCTAATCTGCCATTTCTGTGCAACATTCTCGGCAGTCTGACCCATGTGATAGCCGTTGAAAGCATCCCACAAGCCATCGCGGATCATCGTGTCGATATACTTCATGTCGCCCATCTTGTGACCGGCGCGCAGCGCGGCGGCGTGGGGTGACAGCGTCATGTTTTCCTGACCACCAGCAGCGACGATTTCCGCGTCTCCCAGCTGAATATGCTGGGCGCCCAAAGCAACGGCGCGCAGGCCCGAGCCACAAACCTGATTGATGCCCCATGCGGCGCTTTCCTGTGGCAGGCCGGCATTGATATGCGCCTGTCGCGCGGGATTCTGGCCTTGGGCGGCAGTCAGAACCTGACCCATAATGGTTTCGCTGACTTCGCCTTTTTCCACTCCGGCGCGCTCGACAACTGCTTCCAGAACGGCAGCGCCCAGATCATGGGCAGGTGTGTTCGCAAACGAACCACTGAAGCTGCCAACACCTGTTCGTGCGGCGGATGCGATTACTACGTTGGTCATATGATCAGTCCTTTACCGTCATGGGCCAGCGGAATTTCTGACGGCGCAGGTCGAAAGGTGTCCTTTCGAAACAAGAGCGCCCCGTGATCCCCCGCTCAAGTACTCTTGCAATAGCGTAACGCTGCACATGCAGCAACGGGCAGCTTGTCTCAGTGTCGGAAATGGTAGGAAAATGTCGATGAACAGGCAATCAACTGCCTGTTTTTGATCCGTTTTCCTGCTTCCAGGGTTCCACGACACTGGGTGCGCCATACAAGAATCCTTGCAGGCAATCCACGCCACTTGCCACCAAGAAAGCGGCATCCTCCTGCGTTTCAACCGATTCGGCCGTAACCAGAATTTCAAATTCACGGGCCACTGCAATCAGGGCCCGCACCAAAGTCTGGTTGTCGGGATCGTTGCTGATGCCCCGAACGAACTGTCCATCGATTTTGGCTGCGTCGAACAGAAACTCGCGAAAATGCCGAAAGCTGAAATTGCTGGCGCCAAAGTCATCCAGCGCAAAAGCGATGCCGCGATCCTGCAAGCGGTCCATGAAGTCGACAACCAGCTCAGGCACCTGCATGGCCGAGCTTTCGGAGATTTCGAGGATCAAGCGTTCGCCCAATCCGGCATCTCGTTTCAGGAATCTGTCCAGTATTCTGGACCAGTTGGAATAACCGATCGAGCGCGCAGACATGTTGATCGACAGGCGTATTTCCGGGTTCCTCGCCAATGTGCGCAACCCAAGCTCCAGCGCGACGCAGTCCAGATCGCGGCCGATAGGAGTATTTTCGACCTGAGGCATGAATTCGCGCGCCGGGATGACGCGGCCGGTCTCGTCCAGAACCCGAATGAACCCTTCGTAAAACGCGACTCGGTACGGGGCGTGCGCCTGAATCACCGGCTGAAAAGCCAGTTTGCATTGCTTATGCTTCACGGCATCGGTTGCCATCTGCACAACCGAACGATCCCGCGTCGAAACGGCCGCATTCAACGGGCTGTCCGACCCCTCAGGCAGATTTGCCAGTTTTTTGTTTCCCATAAGCGCGGATTCCCATGTGTCCGGGACAGGTGTCCGGTCACAGTCTCGGGGCAAAGAGATGAATCTGCGGTTAAGGGTTCGGAAAAATTTCCGTCTCGCGGGCTCAGCGGGTGGATTGCCGCGCGCGCGACAAAGAAGCTGCCGCACCAAGTATCGCGCCCATCGCACCTAGGGCCATCATTGCAAAACCCAACGCGATCAGGGCTGCAACGGCGCCCCCAAGGGCTGCGAGCATGGCCATCAACAGGCCGAACAGGCCGAAAAAGGTTGAAATGGTTGCCAAACGATTCATACCGACCCTCGCTCACTCACACACGGCGCCTGTTGACTGATATGGCGCTGAATGACCGAGATTCAAGGCACAAGCAGGTTCCAGCCGGCCGTTTCAGGCCTGTTCTGCTTGTCCGCTGGGCAGTTTTTTGTCCAGATGCTCAAAACCTGGCGTTCCGCGGTCTTCCGGGTGGCGCGCCAGATGCTTGGCCTTGATCTGTTCCGAACTGTCCCGGCTGCCGTCATGGCTGTACCCAGGTGGGGCAAAGCAGTAGGCCAGCCGCTGTTTCAGGGTCAGACCCGGCTGGGTCGCGTCGCGCCAGATGGCCACCCATTCGTGAAAGGCCACCCGCAGGGGATTGAAAGTGCCGATATTGTGCACCAGGCCATAGTCCACCCGGTCGTCCTCCTGCTCGGGGACGAAGGTGCCGAACAGCTTGTCCCAGATGATGAACACCCCGGCATAGTTGCAATCCAGATAGCGCGCGTTGCGGCCGTGATGGGCGCGGTGGTGACTGGGCGTGTTCATTATGGCCTCGAACCAGCGGGGCATCTTGCCGATGGCCTCGGTGTGAATCCAGAACTGATAGATAAGATTGAGGCCACCGACGAACAAAACCATCGCAGGATGGAACCCAAGCAGGATCAGCGGGGCGCGTACGACCATCATGAAAGTGAACGTATAGGTCCAGGTCTGCCGCAGCGCGGTCGTCAGGTTGTAGTGCTGCGAGCTGTGATGGTTTACGTGGCTGGCCCAGACCCAGCGGATGCGATGGCCAAAGCGGTG
Organism: Ruegeria sp. THAF33; assembly: GCF_009363615.1. Classification (NCBI taxonomy): domain Bacteria; kingdom Pseudomonadati; phylum Pseudomonadota; class Alphaproteobacteria; order Rhodobacterales; family Roseobacteraceae; genus Ruegeria; species Ruegeria sp. THAF33. Next base: position 227,691 of record NZ_CP045384.1, read on the forward strand.
GACCCAGTAGTAACGCAGATCGTCCAGGACAAAGCACAGGATGATAACCGGAATTGACGTACCCAGGTTCATCGGTGTGATCTGCCACAGCCACATGAAAAACGCATAGGCGATAAAGCCCAGCAAAAAACCCGATGCGATGTTTCCGGCCCCCATGATCAAAGAGGTCACCGCATCGCGTGTTTCATAACGCCCGCCTTTTCCTTTGACTGCGATCCACAGAAACTCGGCCAGAATCGCTGCGATGAAAAAGGGAACGGCCCATTGTACCGCATCGGGAAAACTAATTTGGTCTGTCATGCGGGCTCCATTAGGTCACACCAGTGACGGCGTTCGAATTCGTCCAGTCGGATGAGTGTTTTGGGCACCGAGAACTCGTGAAACAGAATCTCAAAGCCTTCCGGATGATCCAGAAGATCATAGTCCATCAGATGCCGGGCCACGGTGTCGGCCCCGAAGGACCAAAGCAACCCATTGCCTGAACTGGTGCGCACCACCGCGGCGTGGCCATCATGGGAAACCGTGACGTCGACCACATCATCGTCCGGAAAGTGACGTGCCCATTGTGATCGTGCAATGTCGGGCGTCAGCATCACCTGCTGCGACCTGCCGGTGAGATGCAATAACAGGGTGACACCAGCTATGCCGCCGACGACCAGCGCCAGTAGAATTTCAAGTGGCATTCCATCCTCCTGAGCGCAGAGTGCAAAGGAGTTGAAACTCTGTCAAAGGTGGCGTAGCGTCAGCTGTTTTCCAGCCGTTCCAGTATCTCGTGTTGCACCACACGTTCGACGAAGGGCACCAGCCCCTCGGGGCCGGATGTACGATCCTTCAGGTGGATGCAGATATCCGGGCGGCGGGCGGCAATAATGCCCACCATTTCACCACGGATCGTGTCGTCAAGCCCCGCGCCCAGGATGGCGCAGGCAATCCGGGGCTCGGCATCCAGCTGTTTCCGAACCTCGTCCGTGTCATGTGCGCCCAGCCACTGAATCGGCAGATGATCCAGTTGCCGCGCCACATCACCGATCACATTTGGCAACCGTCCGATCAGCAGTACGACGGGTTTCATCATTGCCTCCATTCCAAAAAAATATGCCGGCCCTGCCCGGCAGGGCAGGAACAGTATATCACGAGATTGAAAGGGGCTGACGCCTTTAGTTGTTGATCGAATAAATGGTTGTTTTGCCCTTGCCTTTTTCACGGGTCATTCGGGCCGTGGCCCCGTCAATTTCCCAAAGCTGACAATCCGTGCCCAGTGCCTTGCCGTCCAATACTCCGTTTCGGCACCAGAATTTTTTGTTCCAGACCCAGGTTCCGCTGAACTTTTTCCCACTTTTGAGTTTGGCTGAAATCGTGCCATCAGCATTCGCGACAAAAACATTGCCTTGTTCGTCTGTCAGCTTTTTCCCAACAATATCAGAATTGAACTGCTTTGCGGTCTTGATCCGTTTGTAGTCCGCGTGTGCGGCGCCAGCGATTGCCAATGTGCCTGCAACAGCAAGGAATAAAATCGTATGTTTCATAAAAAACCTCCCACTCTTAATGCGTGGGAGGGTACCATAATTCCGCAAATTTTTCTAAATGCGTTAACTTTCGGCGCCAACAAGCGTCGAAATGATCGCCTTGGCACTGTCCGAGTTCCATTCGGCGTCGCCGATCAGCCGGGCGATTTCCTGCCCTTCGGGGTTCAGGATGACCGTGATCGGCAAGGCGATGACGCCGAACTCACGGGCAGCGGCCGAACTGGAGTCCTGGTGACGGGGCAGGTTGGCGATGCCGTTCTCTTCAAAGAACTTTTTGATGCCGGCAGGCGAGTTGCGGCCCGTGGCCAGTGTCAGAACCTGAAACTTGTCGCCGCCGAACTCTTCCTGAAGTTCAGCGATCTGAGGCATCTCTTTGCGGCAAGGCGCACACCAGGTGGCCCAGAAATTCAGCAGCACATATTGGCCCTCATAATCGGCAAGCGTGCCGACGCCGCCGTCATCTTCCAGCTGGAATTCGATTGATTTGGCGGGTTTCGGTTCCTTGTGCAGGATCAGACGTTTCAGGCTGTCTTCCCGCAGAGGGGCCAGCGTCTCGGCATCGGTCGCCAAGGCGGCATTTGCACCCAGCGCAAGGGCCATATAAAGGGGGATCAAACGAAATAGGCGCATATCAACTCCGGGTTTTCTTACATGACCGATCAATCCTCGAACCAGATGTGGGGTGGCCGCTTTGCCGCCGGTCCAGACGCGATCATGGAGGCAATCAACGCCTCGATCGGGTTCGATCAGCGGATGGCAGCCCAGGACATCACAGGCTCGCGCGCCCATGCGGCCATGCTGGCAGCCACAGGCGTCATAAGTGATAGTGACGCCGAAGCCATTCGGGAAGGGCTGCTCACCGTTTTGTCAGAAATCCAGAACGGAGAGTTCCAGTTCTCGACCGCGCTGGAAGACATCCACATGAATGTCGAGGCCCGTCTGAAAGAGATCATCGGAGAGCCCGCAGGCCGTTTGCACACAGGCCGGTCACGCAATGACCAGGTCGCAACCGATTTCAAACTCTGGGTTCGTGATCAGCTGGACGCCGCTGAGAGCGGCTTGCTGGCCCTGATCCGCGCGCTTTTGGCGCAGGCCGAGGCCGGGGCCGATTGGGTCATGCCGGGCTTTACCCACCTGCAAACGGCGCAGCCGGTGACATGGGGCCATCACATGATGGCCTATGTCGAGATGTTTGGCCGTGATCTGTCCCGCGTTCGTGACGCCCGCGCCCGGATGAACGAATCGCCACTGGGTGCTGCGGCGCTGGCCGGAACGTCCTTTCCCATCGACCGCCATATGACGGCACAGGCGCTGGGTTTTGACCGGCCTGCCGCCAACTCGCTGGACGCCGTCAGCGATCGTGACTTCGCGCTGGAGTTCCTGTCCGTGGCCTCGATCTGCGCCGTGCATCTGTCTCGGTTTGCCGAGGAACTGGTGATCTGGTCCTCGGCCCAGTTCCGTTTTGTCACCCTGTCCGACCGGTTCTCGACCGGCTCGTCGATCATGCCGCAGAAGAAAAACCCCGATGCGGCAGAGCTGATCCGTGCCAAGGTGGGTCGGATATTTGGCGCCAACACGGCGCTGATCATGGTGATGAAGGGCCTGCCGCTGGCCTATTCAAAGGACATGCAGGAAGACAAGGAACAGGTCTTTGATGCCGCCGACAACTGGATGCTGGCGCTGGCGGCGATGGAAGGCATGGTCAAGGACATGACCGCCAATCGCGACAGCTTGGCCGCTGCGGCGGGTTCGGGTTTCTCGACTGCAACTGATCTGGCCGACTGGCTGGTGCGGGTGCTGGGCCTGCCCTTCCGTGACGCGCATCATGTTACTGGATCGCTGGTGGCCATGGCCGAGAAGAAGGGCTGCGACCTGCCGGATCTGACGCTGGACGACATGCAATCGGTCCATGCCGAGATCACAAATGACGTCTACTCTGTCCTTGGTGTCGAAAATTCTGTAGACTCACGCCAGTCCTATGGTGGCACGGCCCCGGATCAGGTGCGTGCTCAGGTTGAACGATGGAAGGCAATGGTGTGATGACCGTGCTGCGCGCGATTCTGATTGCAGGGTCCGGCCTAATGCTGGCCGGATGCGGAGCCGACGGTGAACCCGTTCAGCCTGCGCCCGCTCAGCCAACTGTCAGTGCAACCGTCGGCGTTGGCTCTGGTGGAGCGTATGTAGGCGGTGGCGTAGGTCTAAGCCGTGGGCCGCTGGGGATTTACCTGGGATTCTAAGCCACTTTCATATTGCGCATCGGTTTTATATCCACCAACGTGAGGTGGCATGTCGGTGCGCATGTCATCCAAAGAAAAGATACTGAAATGAGAACACTAGGACTGTTTCTGGTATTTGCGGCTTTGACGGCTTGCGAACCTACATCGGCAAGACGCCCGGAACCTGCGGCAGAGCCCAAGCAATCGGGCACCGGAGTTTCGATCTCGGGCTATGGCCGGGTTGGAGTTTCGACCCGAAATTAAACTTGGTCGATGGGTTCGGAATCCATTGATTCGAAGCCATCTTCTGGTCTAAGCGCGCAGACATGGATCATTTTCTCTACCGCGACGGCGCGCTTTTCGCCGAGGATGTCCCTGTCTCCGAAATCGCTGCCGCGGTCGGAACGCCGTTCTATGTCTACTCCACCGCAACCTTGCTGCGGCATTTTCAACTGTTCGACGATGCGCTTGACGGCACGGACCACCTTGTCTGCTATGCGATGAAAGCGGCCAGCAATCAGGCGATCCTGAAAACTCTGGCACAGGCGGGCGCGGGAATGGACGTGGTCTCGGGCGGGGAATACCTGCGCGCCAAGGCGGCGGGCGTTCCCGGCGACAAGATCGTGTTCTCTGGCGTGGGCAAAACGGCGGATGAGATTCGTACCGCGCTGACCGGTGGCATCCGTCAGTTCAACGTCGAATCCGAGCCCGAGATGGAAGTGATCAACGCCGTTGCACTGGAATTGGGTGTGGTTGCTCCGATCACGGTCCGAGTGAATCCGGATGTTGATGCCAAGACCCACGCCAAGATCGCGACCGGCAAGTCCGAGAACAAATTTGGAATTCCGATATCCCGCGCCTCGGACGTCTATGCGCATGCGGCCAGCCTGCCGGGACTGGAGGTGATCGGCATCGACGTCCATATCGGCTCGCAGCTGACGGAACTCGAACCATTCGAGCTGGCCTATAAGAAAGTAGCCGAACTGACCGAGCAGTTGCGGGCTGAAGGCCACAACATCCGCCGTCTTGACCTGGGCGGTGGATTGGGCATCCCCTATACCCGCTCGAATGACGCGCCGCCGCTGCCGGTGGAATATGGCGCGTTGATCAAGAAAACACTGGGCCATCTGGGCTGTGAGATCGAGATCGAGCCGGGCCGCCTGATCGCAGGCAATGCGGGGCTGATGGTCAGCAAAGTGATCTATGTGAAGTCGGGCGAAGGCCGTGATTTCCTGATTGTCGACGGCGCCATGAATGATCTGATCCGCCCGGCGATGTATGAGGCGCATCATGATATCGTCGCGGTGCAGGAACCGGCGGCAGGCGTGGAACAGCAAGCCTATGACATCGTTGGCCCGGTTTGCGAATCCGGTGACACTTTTGCCAAACAACGCAACATGCCGCCGCTGAAATCGGGTGACCTGATCGCCTTCCGCAGCGCGGGTGCCTACGGCGCGGTGATGGCCAGCGAGTACAATACCCGCCCGCTGATCCCCGAGGTTCTGGTCAATGATGATCAATTTGCAGTCATTCGTGAACGACCAAGCTTTGACGAAATCATAAACCGCGATACCATACCTTCATGGCTTTGACGCGATGACCGCGCGGGCCTAACCCCGGAGGCCCGTCTTGTCCGACCGTTCAAACCTGCCCATTCCGCGCCTGTCCGTGTGGCTGACCCATGTCGGCATGGTGGCTGAACAGGTGTTGCGCGCGTTCTGGCCGGCATTCTCGATTGCACTTGTTCTGCTTGCGGCATTGATGCTGGGGCTTCAAGATGTTGTTTCCGTGGAAATCGTCTGGGCAGTTGGCGCGCTGTCCCTGGGGTTGTTGTTGACGGCCGCGGTGCTTGGCCTGAGGGGTCTCAAGTTGCCCTCGCGCGCCGACGTTTTGGTGCGGCTGGATGAGACCTTGCCGGGACGCCCAATTCAGGCCTTGATGGATGATCAGGCCATCGGTGCGGCCGATCGGGATTCCGTGGCGCTGTGGCAAGCCCACAAAGCCCGGATGGCGCAACGGGTCGCAACGGCCGAGGCCGTGAAACCAGATCTTCGGCTGGCATCGCGAGATCCTTATGCACTGCGCTACGCGGCGTTGCTGGCTTTTGTCGTGGCGCTGGTTTTCGGCTCTTTGTGGCGCGTGGGGTCTGTGGCGGACATGGCCCCGGGCACTGCCGCCGCCGGGCAAGGGCCGACTTGGGAAGGATGGGTCGAACCCCCGCGCTATACGGGCCTTCCAACGCTGTATCTTGCGGACCAAACGGATGCAGAGCTTGCCGTTCCCAAAGGCAGTCGCGTTACCTTGCGGCTTTATGGTGAGGTTGGCGCACATAGCCTGACGGAAAACAGCTCGGCCCTGGGGGCCGAGGCGGCGACCGACCCCGAGCAGGAGTTCGTGGCAGAACGCTCTGGCCAGTTGCGCATCGACGGGCCAGCGGGGCGGGAATGGGCCGTTGAGATCATTGACGACACGGCACCACAGATAGCCGTGGCTGGATCGGCTGAGGCCGAAGCGGGCGGGCAGATGAAGCTGCCATTCGTCGCAGGAGATGACTATGGTGTGGTTTCAGGCTCTGCCCGGATCGAGCTGGATCTGGCTGCCGTTGACCGCCGCTATGGTCTGGCAGCAGAGCCCGAGCCACGCGAAGCGATCGCAGTTGAACTGCCTATGCCGATCACCGGCGATCGGGCGGATTTTGCAGAAGAACTGATCGAGGACTTCTCGCAACACCCATGGGCGCATTTGCCGGTCCGGATCACCTTGATGGCTACGGACGCGGCGGATCAGCAATCGTCTTCCGAACCTTATGTGACCGACCTTCCGGCCCGTCGGTTCTTTGATCCGCTGGCCGCTGCGGTGATTGAACAACGGCGCGATCTGCTGTGGTCGCGGTCCAATGCGCCTCGGATCGCGCAACTGCTGCGGGCTGTATCGCATCTGCCAGAGGACTTGTTTCGTTCGGAAACTGCCTATTTGCGTCTGAGGGTCGTGCTGCGGCGGCTTGAGACCTTTGATCAATACGGGTTGAAACCCGAACAGCAGGCAGAGATCGCGCAGGCCCTCTGGGATCTTGCCGTGTTGATCGAGGACGGCACGCTTGCGGATGCGCTGGAACGGATGCGGCGCGCGCAGGAACGTCTGACCGAAGCAATGAAGAACGGCGCCAGCGACGAGGAAATCGCGGAACTGATGCAGGAATTGCGCGAAGCGACACAGGATTACCTCCAACAACTGCAACGGTTGGCCCAGCCAAACGGCGAAGATGGCGAGCGTCAGCAGGGCCAGAACGGCGAGTCCCTGCAAATGACGCAGGATGATCTGCAACGCATGATGGACCGCATTCAGGAGCTCATGGAACAGGGCCGAATGGCTGAAGCCCAGCAGGCGCTGGAAGAGTTCCAGCAGATGATGGAAAACATGCGTGTGACTCAGGGCCAGGGCGGTGGGCAGCAGTCCGAAGGTCAGCAGGCCATGGAAGGTCTTGCGGAAACTCTGCGCGAGCAACAAGGTCTGAGCGATCAGGCCTTCCGTGATTTGCAGGAACAGTTCAACCCGGGCGCTCAATCCGGTGAAAGCCAGGGCAATGAGGGACGCAATGGCGGGCAAGGCCGGGGGCAAAGCCACGAAGGTCAGGGCGGTCAGGGGGAAGGCTCGGATCAGGCTGGCGAAGGCCAGCAGGGTCAAGGCACACTTGCGGATCGGCAGCAGGCGCTGAGAGATGAGTTGAGCCGCCAGCAACAGGGGTTGCCCGGTGCCGGTACGCCCGAAGGCGACGCCGCGCGCGAGGCGCTGGACCGGGCCGGGCGCGCCATGGACGAGGCGGAACAGGCCCTGCGTGGGGATGATCTGGCCGAAGCCATCGACCGGCAATCCGAGGCCATGGAAGCCCTGCGCGAAGGGATGCGTTCGCTGGGTGAGGCGATGGCGCAGAACCAGCAGAATCAGCCGGGTCAGGGAACGCAGGATGGCGACATGCAAGCCAACAACCGCGATCCGCTGGGCCGAAACCCGGGTGCCGCCGGTTCGATTTCAACAGATGAGAATTTGCTGCAAGGCGAAGACGTGTATCGCCGGGCGCGGGAACTGCTGGATGAAATCCGGCGCAGAACCGGGGAATCGGACCGTCCTCAGATCGAGTTGGAATACCTGAAACGTTTGTTGGAGCGGTTCTAGACCTCAGTTCTGGGTACCGGATCCAGCCTGTGCCTCAAGCCAGATACGCGCCTGATCCACAAGCGACACGTATGAACTCAGCAACGGGTCGGCCTGAGGGACCGCTTCGCTGATCTGTTGGGCATTTCCATAGATCAGATACAGAACCACGCCGATGATCAGCATCAACGCGAAGCCGCGTAGGAATCCGCCCGATTTGCGGGGTGGCTGCGGGACCTCTTCCGGCTCATCTGATCGCATGGTTGAATTGATGGCTTCGACATCCGGCAGCGCGTCTTTCTGCCCGGCATCGACAGCGGTTTCCGAAGCCGAAGGCCGCTTGGGGCGCACCTTGGGTTCTGGCGGCGTATCCAGCCCCAGATCGGGCTGGCTTTCGAGGCTGCTGCCTTCCTGCGCCCGCAATTCCGCTTCGCGGGCAGCTTCCTCTCTCAGAATGCTGGCGACGGACGGATCGACATTCCCGGTGGGCGCGGCGGGTTCATCAATTTCTGGCTTGTCTTCGGATACCGCTTTTTCAACAGGTTCCGGTTCAACGCCCTGCGGAGCGTCGACCACGTCGGGCGATGCGTCATCCTGTTCAGGGGTTTCCGCTTTTTCGTCCGGTGCCTCTGCGGCTTCGGCAGGGTGCTTCGCTTGGAACCAGGTCTGATCGCAGTTGGAACACTGTACGTCGCGGCCTTCCTCGGGGATGACCTCGTCAGGAACCTCGTACTGCGCGCTGCAATTCGGACATGTAAGACGCATGCTGCCTCCTCGGCCGGGCGAAGGGCCGATAATAGTTTTTTCAGGAATGATATTCGGTTAAGACCCAACAGCAAAGAGCGTTTTCGGTTTCGCGGGTCAAGTGTCACCAATTGGACTCGGTAGAGCCATTGAAACCATCACCATGCTCGGGCAAGAAGAGCGGCAAAATAACGGGGGCACGTGTGATCGAGCTGGAAAATGTCAGCTACACCTATGGTGGCGGTGAATTGCTGAGTGATGTCTCGGTACAATTGCAGCCGGGTTCGTTTCACTTTCTGACCGGGCCTTCCGGGGCGGGCAAGACCACGTTGCTCAAGCTGTGCTATGGTGCCCTGCTGCCGAGCTCGGGGCGGTTGAGCGTGTTTGACCAGGATATTTCAACGCTTGATCGCGACCAGCTGGCCGTATTGCGTCGCCGCGTTGGTGTCGTGCATCAGGATTGTCAGTTCCTTGACCACATGACGCTTGCAGAAAATGTCGCGTTGCCACTGATGGTGTCCGGGCGTTCCGAAACATCCGAGCAGGAAAACCTGACCGAGCTGCTTAGTTGGGTGGGTCTTGGCGCCAGGCTCGAAGCGCTCCCGCCTGAACTGTCCGGCGGCGAGCGGCAAAGGGCCGCTCTGGCGCGTGCCGTCATATTGTCGCCTGACGTGGTTTTGGCGGATGAGCCGACAGGCAATGTTGACTGGGAAATGTCGCAACGGCTGCTGCGTCTTCTGATCGAACTGAACCGGATGGGCAAAACCGTCCTGATCGCCACCCATGATCTGAGCCTGATCCGCGCGGCCAAAAGCCAGGTACAGGCCCGTGTCTTGCGTATTTCGCAGCGCAAGCTGCAACTGGCGGGGGCGGATCTATGATCAGCCCTGACCTCAGAAATCTGTTGCGCGGTGACAAACGGGCAGACCGGGTTGTTCCCCCAACGGGATACACGGCGCACCTGACTCTGTTTGTCGCGGGTGCGATGGCGTTTCTTGCGGTATTCGCCCTGGCCCTGTCTCTGGCGTCGGGGCGCATTGCGGATCGCTGGGCCTCGGAACTGGCCGGAGCTGCAACCCTGCGTATCAACGCGCCAGCGGAACAGCGTGCAGCCCAGACCGAGGCGGCGCTTACCGTTCTGGGCCAGACGCCTGGCGTGGCCTCGGCCCGTGCTTTGACGCAGGAAGAGCAGGCGGCGTTGCTTGCCCCTTGGTTCGGGCCGGATCTGCCGCTGGATACGTTGCCCGTGCCGCAGCTTATCGAGATCATTGAAACCGAACCGGGCATCGACGTGGCCGGGTTGCGATTGCGACTGGGGGCCGAAGTGCCGGGCGCCGTGCTGGATGATCATACGCGGTGGCGGGAGCCTTTGGTTGATGCGGCGATGTCCCTGCGTCGTCTGGGGTGGATTTCGATCCTGCTGATCGGCGGTGCGACGGCTGCCATGATTACCCTTGCCGCCAACGCGTCGCTTGCCGCAAATGCCCAGATCATCGAAGTGCTGCGCCTGGTCGGTGCACGCGATGGGTTCATAGCGGGCGCATTCGTAAGGCGGTTTACCTATCGCGCATTCTTTGGGGCATCAGTCGGTACATTGCTGGGCATGACCGGTGTTCTGATGCTGCCCGAAGCCTCGGAATCGGGTGGTTTTCTGGCTGGCGTCGGCTTTCAGGGCAAAGACTGGGCGTTGCCGGTTCTTATTCCGATCCTTGGTGCCATGGTCGCGTTTTTTGCCACCTGGGCTGCGGCCCGACGCAAATTGAAGGAGCTTTCCTGATGTTGATGGCTGTTCAATGGGTTCGGTCATTGATCTTCATGATCGTGATCTACGCATGGATGCTGATCCTTGGCATTGTCTTTCTGCCCTATGCACTGTTTTCTAAGGCTGGCGCCCTGAGGGCGTGCAAGACCTACGCGCACAGCACCATGTGGCTGGCTCGTTGGATGGTTGGCATTCGGTGTGAAGTGCGGGGTAGGGTCCCAACGAATGAAGTGGTCATAGCCGCAAAACACCAGTCTTTTCTTGATATCATCATCATTTTTGATGCCATTCCGCACGGCAAGTTCATCATGAAGCGCGAGCTTTTGTTTACGCCCGTCATTGGAATGTATGCGCGGCGACTTGGCTGTATTCCGGTCAATCGCGGCAAGCGCGGTGCTGCCGTGACCAAGATGGTCAAGGATGTATCGAAAGAGTTTTCGGAACCCGGGCAGCTTGTGATCTACCCGCAAGGGACACGTGTGGCGCCCGGTGCGAAGAAACCTTACAAGGTTGGAACAGCCGTTCTTTACGAAGGGCTCGGCTTTCCCTGCGTTCCGGTCGCGACGAATGCCGGCGTTTTCTGGCCCCGAACGGGTGTCATGCGCAAACCGGGCCTTGCGATCGTCGATTTCCTCGACCCAATCGAGCCGGGTGTTGGCCGGGACGAATTCCTTGCCCGGCTGGAAGATGTGATAGAAACACGTTCCAACGAGTTGATGCGGGAAGTGGGGTTTGATCCGGATGGAGCACATTCGTGACATTGAAACGCTTGAAGCTTTGTATGGTCGGCCCGGTGCTCCGTCCTTGCGAAAGGTCGTTCATCAACTGACGCCTCTCTATCGCAAGTGGATCCTCGCATCGCGCCTCTGTGTGCTCAGCACAGTCGGCCCTGAAGGTGTGGATGGCAGCCCTCGGGGCGATGATGGTCCAGTGGTGAAAGAGCTGGATGCGAATACGCTGGCTCTGCCGGACTGGCGCGGCAACAACCGTCTGGACAGTTTGCGCAATATCGTGCGCGATCCACGTGTTTCGCTGATGTTCCTTGTTCCGGGGTCCAACAACGTCGTTCGGGTGAACGGGTTGGCGCGGGTAACGGCGGATGAGACCCTGCGGCATCAATTCGAGAAGGCCGGCAAACGCCCAGCGACCGTTATCGTCGTTGAAATCGCCGAGATATACAGCCAATGTGCCCGTGCTCTGATCCGGGCGCGTATCTGGTCAAGTGGTGACGAAAGCGGCAATCTTCCCACGATAGGCCAGCTTCTGTCCGAGGCATCAGACGGCGTGGAAGGCGGCGCGCAATATGACGAGGAATGGCTTGCACGCGCCGCAAAAACGATGTGGTAGATGTGGGTGTCGGCTGTGGTTCAAGCCGCAGCGGCCCCGATCCTTGATACTTTTTCCACCCAGCGATCTACGCTGCCGGGCTTGGGATAGCTTGCACCGGAAAAATAGGTGAAACGCGTTGGTTTGAAGCCGACGAACCCAAGAATCTGGTCCCGTACCTGACGGATAAGCGCCTGCCGGTATATCAGGCGCATGAACCATCCCGGCGTGTCTGACGTCAGGATGACACGCGCGGTGCGCCCTGTCAGCATCGGGGCCGGAAACCCGATCTTGGTAGTGTTCCGTGTGTCAAAGGTTCGCCCCGGAATGAACATTCGGTCGATCAGTCCTTTGAGTTTGGCTGGAAGGCCGCCCCACCACATGGGGGTGGTCAGGACCAGATGGTCGCTCCACTCAAAGTCTTGCAGCACTTGTTCCAGAACCGGCTCAAGTGGTTTGAAGTCGTGATAATTGCCCTGACCGAAATCAAAATCGAATTGCAGATCGCTCAGATGAACCAACCGTACATCGTGCCCGTTTTTGCGGGCCGCGTCCCTGTACGTTTCGGCAAATGTGCGTGACAGGCTGCTTTCTGCGGGGTGTCCGTCAAGGATGAGAATCTTTTTCGGTTGCATCGGGTATCTCCTGAAAAAGTGACCGTGGTCAGTTTATAGAATCAAAAAATGACCGCGGTCAATAAAAATTTGACCACGGTCAAAAATTATGCGATTGAGCCACATGCAAAAGACAGTTCAGAAACGTACGATCAAGACCCGCGCCAAGCTTCTTGCGGCCGCTGAAGAGGTCATCCGCAATGGCGGATATGAAGCGTTACGGGTGGAAGAAGTCGTAAAGGCCGCAGGGGTCGCGAAGGGCACTTTTTTCGCGCATTTTCACGACAAGGATGCGCTGATGGAAATTCTGATCGCAGACAAGCTGAACGCCTGTCTGGATCTGGCCGAGGCCGGAACGCCACCCAAAACTGTTGCAGAAATCGTCACTGCGCTGGAACCGGTTCACAGTTTCATAACCTCCGAGCGATATGTATTCGATCTGTTGATCAGGTATTCCGGTGCGACGGCTGTCGCCGAAATAGGACCGGTCGCCTATTGCTTTGAGAGATATTTCCGTGTCGTGATGCTGTGGCTCGAAGCTGCAGAGGTGCGAAAGGACGTGCCATGCGAGTTATTGGCCGAAGGTGTGCAGGCTTTCGCCATTCAGGCCATGTCACTAAAGTTTTGCGCGCTGCATTCAGCGACGACATTTACAGACAGGTTGGAGACCTATCTGGATGCCTGGTTGACCCCGACAGGCTGATCGCTGCCGGGGTCAAGGTTGTCAGCTGTGGATCGGGCCGTCGCCGCAAGCCAGTGCCGCTTCACGCACCGCTTCGGAATAGGTCGGGTGCGCGTGGCAGGGTTTGACGTGGTTCGACGCAGCCGATGAAAGGTCCGGTGGACCTTTCACGCGTCAAACGGGCGGAGCCCGACCTGCCTAACTGTGGATCGGGCCGTCGCCGCAAGCTAGCGCGGCCTCGCGCACGGCCTCGGAATAGGTCGGGTGCGCGTGGCAGGTCAGGGCCAGATCCTCGGCGGATGCGCCGAATTCCATCGCCACGCAGACCTCATGGATCAGATCGCCTGCTGCGGGACCGATGATATGGGCGCCCAGGATACGGTCAGTTTCCTTGTCGGCCAGGATCTTGACGAACCCGTCAGAGGCAAAGTTGGCTTTGGCGCGGCCGTTGCCCATGAACATGAACTTGCCGACCTTGTAGGCACGACCTTGTTCTTTGAGCGTCGCCTCGGTTTCACCGACATTGGCGACCTCGGGCCACGTATAGATCACACCCGGAATGACACCATAGTTTACATGGCCATGCTTGCCCGCAACCTGTTCCGCGGCGGCCATGCCTTCATCTTCGGCCTTGTGCGCCAGCATCGGGCCTTCGATCACGTCGCCGATGGCGTAGATGCCCGCTACGTTGGTCTGCCAGTCCGCACCCACCTTGATCTGGCCGCGCGGGGTCATCTCGACGCCCAGAGCGTCCAGCCCCAGACCATCGGAATATGGTTTGCGCCCGGTGGCCACCAGCACGGTATCGGCGTCGATCACATGCTCGCTGTCGTCCTTGAGCAGCTTGTAGGTCACCTTGGCCTTGGTCTTGGTTGCTTCGGTTTTCTGCACCGCTGCACCCATGATGAAATTCAGCCCCTGTTTCTTGAGGATACGCTGGAATGTCTTCTGTACTTCCGGGTCCATGCCCGGAGTGATTTCCTTGAGGAATTCGATCACCGTCACCTCGGCGCCCAGGCGGCTGTACACCGAACCCAGTTCAAGCCCGATCACGCCCGCGCCGATAACCACCATTTTCTTCGGGATCTTACCCAGAGACAGCGCACCGGTTGAGGTCACAACGACCTTCTCATCCACTTCGACACCGGGCAGCGAGGACGGTTCGGAGCCTGACGCAATGATGATGTTCTTGGTTTCATGGATTTCATCGCCAACCTGAACCTTGCCGGCCGCAGGGATCGATCCCCAGCCTTTCAGCCAGTCGATCTTGTTCTTCTTGAACAGGAACTCGATGCCCTTGGTGTTGCCCTCGATCACCTCATCCTTGTAGGTCTGCATCTGTTTCCAATCGACAGAAGGCGATTTGCCTTTCAGGCCCATCTTAACAAAGTTGTGTTCGGCTTCATGAAGCTGATGGCTGGCATGCAGCAATGCTTTCGAGGGGATGCAGCCCACGTTCAGACAGGTGCCGCCCAATGTTTCGCGCCCTTCGGCCACAGCAGTTTTCAGACCCAGCTGTGCACAACGGATCGCACAAACATACCCGCCGGGGCCGGCGCCGATTACGATGACGTCATAATTTGCCATTATATTCTCCTAAATCGACCGGACGTTCCGGCGCTTCCCCGACCCGATCTGGCGGGTCGGGAATATCTATTGTCAAACGGGTTCCAGCAGCTTGATCGAGATATGCGCGATACCGCCGCGTTCATGGTGCATCGCCAATTCCTCGGATCCGAAGAATGCTTTGGCCTTGTCCAGGTTGATTACCTCGAACATCGCGATCGCATGGTCCTTCTGATCGGGGTCGCGCCAGACATGCAGGTCGCGGATACCCGCGGCCTTGCGCATCGGCTTGTCCTCGCGGAACACCTTCAGCCAGGCGTCGAAATCGGCCACATCGGCCTGCCAGAGTACATGTGTCGCCATGGTTACAGATCCATCAGCAGGCGGCGCGGGTCTTCCAGCGCCTCTTTCACACGAACCAAGAAGGTCACGGCACCTTTGCCGTCAACAATGCGGTGGTCATAGGACAGGGCCAGATACATCATCGGGCGGATCTTGATCTCGCCATTGATGACCATCGGTCGTTCCTGAATCTTGTGCATCCCCAGAATGCCCGACTGCGGGGGGTTCAGGATCGGCGAGGACATCAGCGAGCCGTAGACGCCACCGTTCGAGATTGTGAAGGTACCGCCCTGCATCTCGGCCATCGAAAGCTTGCCATCGCGGGCGCGCTTGCCCTTTTCGGCGATGGCTTTTTCGATGGCTGCAAAGGACATGCTGTCCGCGTCGCGAATGACCGGAACCACCAGACCCTGCGGCGTGCCGGCCGCAACGCCCATGTGAACGAAATTCTTGTAGACGATGTCGGTGCCATCGATCTCGGCATTGACCTCGGGCACTTCTTTCAGGGCATGGCAGCAGGCCTTGGTGAAAAAGGACATGAAGCCCAGGCGCACACCGTGCTTCTTCTCGAACTGGTCCTTGTACTGATTGCGCAGGGCCATCACCTCGGTCATGTCCACCTCGTTATAGGTGGTCAGGATCGCGGCGGTGTTCTGCGCATCCTTCAGGCGCTTGGCGATGGTCTGACGCAGACGGGTCATCCGTACACGCTCTTCGCGCGCCTCATCTTCGGCAGCAACCGGTGCGCGCGGAACCTGAGCAACGGGCGCCGGCGAAGCAGCCGCAGGTGCGGGGGCCGAAGCAGCTGCAACCGCCTTGGCGACATCTTCCTTCATAATGCGACCATCGCGACCGGTGCCGGTAACCTGATCGGCTGACAACCCGGCTTCGGCCATGGCCTTTTCGGCAGACGGCGCATTTGCAACATCCTTGCCGCTGCTTGCCGCAGCTGGAGCCGCAGCAGCAGCAGCCGGTGCAGGGGCTGCGCCTGCGGCCGCGCCCGAGATGACGGCCAGCTTTGCGGTTGCATCAACAGTTGCACCTTCCGGCGCGACGATTTCCGCCAGAACACCCGCAGCCGGGGCGGGTACCTCGACCGAGACTTTGTCGGTTTCCAACTCACACAGCATCTCGTCTTGCGCGACGCTGTCGCCGACTTGCTTGAACCAGGTCGAAACAGTCGCCTCTGTCACGGATTCGCCAAGCGTGGGCACCATCACGTCAACCGACCCGCCCGATGCAGAGGGTGCGGCCTCGGGGGTTGCTGCGGCTGTTGCCGGGGCAGGCGCGGCTGCACCTTCACCGGCAGCAATCGTCGCCAGCAGAGCATCGACACCAACCGTGTCGCCTTCGGCGGCCACAATCTCACCCATCACGCCAGCTGAGGGAGAGGGCACTTCGACCGTCACCTTGTCAGTCTCCAGCTCACACAGCATCTCATCCACGGCGACCGCATCACCGGGCTTTTTGAACCATGTTGCAACAGTGGCTTCGGTGACCGACTCGCCAAGCGTGGGAACACGAACTTCAATCGTCATCGCTTATTTTCCTTCGAGGCTCAGCGCTTCGTTAACCAGCGCTTCTTGTTGGGCTTTGTGTTGGCTGGCCAGGCCCGTTGCGGGCGAGGCCGAGGTTGCGCGACCGACATAAGCCGGACGGGTATGTTTCGCGCCGATCCGGGAAAGAACCCATTCGATATTGGGTTCAATAAAGGTCCACGCACCTTGGTTTTTGGGCTCTTCCTGACACCAGACCATTTCGGCATTCTTGAACCGTTCAAGCTCGTTGATCAGAGAATGCGCCGGGAAGGGATAGAACTGTTCGATCCGCATCAGATAAATGTCGTCGATGCCGCGAGCATCGCGTTCCTCCAGCAGGTCGAAATAGACTTTACCGGAACACATCACCACGCGTTTGATCTTGTCATCCGCCACCAGCTTGGTGTCGGAATTGCCCTTCTGGGCATCATCCCACAATACCCGGTGGAAGCTGGATCCGGTGGTGAAATCCTCTGCGGTGCTGACTGCCAGCTTGTGGCGCAGCAGTGATTTCGGAGTCACCAGGATCAGCGGCTTGCGGAATGTCCGGTGCAGTTGGCGGCGCAGGATGTGGAAATAGTTCGCAGGCGTCGTGCAGTTCGCCACGATCCAATTGTCCTGACCGCACATTTGCAGGAACCGCTCCAGCCTTGCCGACGAATGTTCGGGGCCTTGCCCCTCGAACCCATGCGGCAGCAGACAGACCAGGCCGGACATCCGCAGCCATTTCGATTCACCCGAACTGATGAATTGGTCGAACATGATCTGCGCGCCGTTGGCGAAGTCCCCGAACTGGGCTTCCCACAGGACCAACGCATTTGGTTCGGCCAGCGAGTATCCGTATTCGAAGCCGAGCACTGCATATTCGGACAGCATCGAGTCGATCACTTCGTAATGCGACTGACCTGCGCGAATGTTGTTCAGCGGGTAATACCGTTCTTCGGTTTCCTGATGAACGAATCCGGAATGGCGTTGGCTGAAGGTGCCGCGCGTGGCGTCCTGCCCTGCAAGGCGTACCGGGTAGCCCTCGGTCAGCAGGGATCCGAAGGCCAGCGCCTCACCAGTGGCCCAGTCAAAGCCTTTACCGGTTTCAAACATCTGTTTCTTGTGCTCAAGCAGACGACCAACCGTCTTGTGCATGGCAAATCCGCTTGGTGCGCGGGTGAGGGCATCGCCGATTTCGGCCATGGTTTCCGGCGTAATCGCCGTCTCGCCGCGCATGTATTCGTCTTTGTTCTTGTCAAGATGCGACCAGCGCCCATCCAGCCAATCGGCCTTGTTGGGTTTATAGTCCTTACCGGCCTCGAATTCGTCGTTCAGATGAGCCTGGAAGGCCGCTTTCATATCCTCGATCTCACCCTCGGGGATCAGGCCATCCTTGACGAGGCGTTCCGTGTACAAGGACAGCGTGGTCTTATGCGTCTTGATCTTCTTGTACATGATCGGGTTGGTGAACATGGGCTCGTCGCCCTCGTTGTGACCAAACCGGCGATAACAGAAGATATCCAGAACCACGTCCTTGTGGAACTTTTGGCGGAACTCGGTCGCCACCTTGGCTGCATGAACAACTGCCTCGGGGTCATCCCCGTTCACGTGGAAGATCGGCGCCTCGACCATCAACGCGATATCCGTCGGATATGGGCTGGAGCGTGAAAAATGCGGCGCGGTGGTAAAGCCGATCTGGTTGTTCACTACGATGTGCATTGTCCCACCGGTGCGATGCCCGCGCAGACCGCTCAGGCCAAAGCCTTCGGCCACGACGCCCTGACCGGCAAAGGCTGCATCGCCGTGCAGCAGAATGGCCATGACCTTGGTGCGGTCCGTGTCGCCCAACTGATCCTGCTTGGCGCGGACCTTGCCCAGAACCACAGGGTTCACCGCCTCAAGATGCGACGGGTTCGCCGTCAGCGACAGGTGCACGCTGTTGCCGTCGAACTCGCGATCGCTTGAAGCACCGAGGTGGTATTTCACGTCGCCCGAACCATCCACGTCTTCGGGTTTGAAACTGCCGCCCTGGAATTCGTTGAAAATGGCGCGGTACGGTTTGCCCATCACATTGGCCAGAATGTTCAAACGGCCCCGGTGCGGCATCCCGATCACGATATCACTGAGGCCGAGCGCGCCGCCACGCTTGATGATCTGCTCCATCGCCGGAATAAGTGCCTCACCGCCATCGAGACCAAAGCGCTTGGTGCCCATGTACTTGACGTGCAGGAATTTCTCAAAGCCTTCGGCCTCGACCATCTTGTTCAGGATGGCTTTGCGGCCTTCCTTGGTGAACTGGATTTCCTTGCCATAACCCTCAATCCGCTCTTTCAACCATGCAGCCTCTTCCGGGTTCGAGATATGCATGTATTGCAGCGCAAAAGTACCACAATAGGTTCGCTTCACTATCTCGACGATCTGCCGCATCGAGGCGACCTGAAGTCCCAGAACGTTGTCGATAAAGATCGGTCTATCCATATCGGCATCGGTGAAGCCGTAGGTTTTGGGGTCCAGTTCCGGATGATTGCTGGCCGCGCGCATGCCAAGGGGGTCAAGGTTGGCGGCCAGATGGCCCCGGATCCGATAGGCCCGGATCAGCATAAGCGCCCGCAGACTGTCCAGCACCGCGCGTTTGATCTGGTCATCGCTGACTTCGACACCTTTGTCGGCGGCCTTTTCCTTGATCTTCTTGCCTGCGGCCTTGGCGTCAATCTCGGCCCACTCGCCGGTCAACGCACCGGTCAGATCATCGGCAGGCATGGGCGGCCAGTCGGTCCGCGCCCAAGACGGCCCTTCGGCCTCGCGCTGCACATCCGGCGCGGCGTCACCCATGGCCTTGAAGAACTCGACCCAGGCAGCGTCTACCGCACCGGGGTTCTTGGTGTACTGCGCATAAAGCTGTTCCAGGTATTCGGCGTTGTGCCCCTGCATGAAGCTCGAGGCGTGAAAGGCAGTATTGGGCGAGTGTTCGGTCATTGGGCTACCTCATGTGGGTTGGGACCGTATTGATTGGTGCCTGGCTGGCTGGGGCGGGTCAGCCACCACAGCACCAGGAGGGGCGACACCACCAGAACGATAAGTGTCGGGATGACGATCAGCAATGTTGCGCGGGTAAACAAAATGTCGAGCGTTCCGCCATGCTGAAAACTCGAGGCGATCCCGATACCAAAGATCAGGACGGCAAAGGCCCCAAGGATCAGCAGGATCGGCAGCAGAGCATACAGCCCACTGCGCCCGGTGTCGTGCATCCGCCGCCACGCAACGGCCAGATGCGGGAAGAAGACGATCAGGCCGACGATGCTCTGCACCGGAGCCGAGGAAGTTGCGGTGACAGATTTCACCTCATCGCTTTCGGTGATCGCGACCTGAGTGAAGAACTGCCAGTCGATGATGCCGGCGATGATGTTCCAAATCACGATGAACAGGAAAAAGAACCAGTATTCGGGTCGCGAGGCACGACCTGAGAAGGTGAAAAACTTGGAGAAACAGGTGCGTATGGCGTCGGAGAAGGTCATGCGAAGCCCTCTTCACGCGGCACCCCAAATCGATTTTTGTCTGGGTCGGAAGCAACCAGCATCAACCCGATAACATTGGACGCAACCAGCGCGCTTGTCACTATCGCGATTAGGAACACTGGAACAAAAAGAAAGATGACCAGAAGAAACAGGAGAATCGGTCCGCCGATCAGCAACCCGAAGCCAAGAAAGACATGATACCCCAGCCAAACGATAAATACTGTTGCGAACGGATAGAGCGCTTGATGCCCATCTTCGCCAGTATCCTGCAGCCGTCTGCACATTGCCGAAAGCAGGGGCAAAGACGCGGCGGTGATCACCAAAAGCCTCGAGGTGCCCCAGTTTACGAGAACGCTCCAGTCAAACAGTAATGCGGCGGAGATCGGCAAAACAATTGCAATAGGGGCAAACCACCAAAACTCAGAACGCGACGCTCTGCCCGAAAAGACAAATGTCTTTCGGATGCCGGTCGATATGGCTTGCTTTGGTCCCATCGTTACTGTTCCGCCCGGAATTGCCAAAGGCAAACTTCAGGATTGATGGGCGGGCGCGTCTCGCCCACCCCCGAGCCGGGCGTTGCACCAAAAGCATATGCCCGGTTCTTGGTCACTTACCCAATCGCTTCCAGCACGGCTTCGCCCAGCTGCGCCGGGCTTTCGGCCACGACGATACCGGCCGAGCGCATGGCTTCGATCTTGTCTTCGGCGCCGCCTTTGCCACCGGCGACAATCGCGCCTGCGTGGCCCATACGGCGGCCTGGAGGGGCTGTGCGGCCTGCGATGAAACCGGCGGTCGGCTTTTTGCGGCCCTTCTTGGCCTCATCCGCCAGGAACTGCGCAGCTTCTTCCTCGGCCGAGCCACCGATCTCACCGATCATGATGATCGACTCGGTCTCGTCATCGGCCAGGAACCATTCCAGCACATCGATATGCTCGGTGCCTTTGATCGGGTCGCCGCCGATACCCACGCAGGTGGACTGGCCCAGACCCACATCGGTGGTCTGCTTGACGGCCTCATAGGTCAGGGTGCCCGAGCGGGACACAACGCCGACCGAGCCGCGCTTGTGGATATGGCCGGGCATGATGCCGATCTTGCAGGCGTCGGGTGTAATCACACCGGGGCAGTTCGGGCCGATCAGGCGGGATTTGCTGCCTTCCAGCGCGCGCTTCACCTTCATCATGTCCAGCACCGGGATGCCTTCGGTGATGCAGACGATCACTTCCATCTCGGCATCAATCGCCTCGAGGATCGAGTCCGCCGCGAATGGCGGCGGCACATAGATCACGCTGGCATTGGCTTCGGTCACGTGCTTGGCCTCGTGGACCGAGTTGAACACGGGCAGGCCCAGATGCTCCATCCCGCCTTTGCCGGGGGTGACGCCGCCGACCATCTTGGTGCCATAGGCAATGGCCTGTTCGCTGTGGAATGTACCCTGCGAGCCGGTAAAGCCCTGACAGATCACTTTGGTGTTTTCGTCGATGAGGACTGCCATTTTGTCCCTTTCTCTAGGCGGTGTTGGATTGATTGGGTTCAGTCGCCGGCAGAACCTGCGGCGCATAGGTAATTTTCTCGAGCGTGGCACGTCCCAGGGCCAGGTTGGCCGTCGTACGCAGGCCGCTGCTGATTTCAGCGATGCCACGCCTTACTTTTTGCCGGATCAGAGGCCAGCCTGTTGGTCGCGCGCGCGGTGCCCCCATATTGTATTCGCCGGGCGCCTCGTTGCCCTGTTCGACCATGGCTGGGATCACCTGGTAGATGTTGATCTGACGCGCCGCCGGCGATGCGGAAGGGTTGAACAACAAACCATCCAGCGTAATGTCAAAGGGTTTCTGGGCCAGGAAGTGCCGGGCCGCTTCGCGTGTCAGCGCATAAGCTGCACCACCGGGATGGCGCGAACGCATCAGGCGCAGTTCCCGCCCCAAATGGGACAACCGCTTGCGTCCAAGTGCCACGTAAAGCTTCGTGCTGCGCCAGCGTTCAAACCGGACGATATCGGCATCTGTGGGCCACCATGAGGCATCATTCAGCCAGTCTGCCAGTTCCGGTGTCAGAAACACATCATCCTCAAGGATCAACGCCTGTTCCGCGCCCGAGGCGATCAGCGCCTCCCATGCTTTGGCATGGCTGAGGGTGCAGGCCATGTCCTTGGTATGGAAATAGCCCCACGGCCCCTCGGCCCGACAGTCGCGCAGGAAATCCTCACGGGTGGCGGCGTCGCAATCAACGGCATTAACGCGCGTCGCCGACAGGCCTGCCTTTTGCAGCTCCTGCTCCATCAAACGCGCCCGCCCTGTGGCGCGTTCAAGACCTATGAGGAAGATGGGGATGGTCATCAGATCGATTGCTTCTTTCGGCCTTGCGCGGCAATGCTTTTCAGCTTGGTTTTAGCCGCGATGGGGCGGGCCTGAGGCCAGCCCCACTTGAACAAGCTTACCCCTTGACCGCCTTCACGATCTTTTCGGCACCGTCTTTCAGGTTGTCCGCCGCGATCACGTCCAGGCCAGAGGTGTTGATGATCTCTTTGCCTTTCTCGACATTGGTTCCTTCCAGACGCACAACCAACGGAACCTTTAGGCCGACCTCTTTCACCGCGGCCACGACACCCTCGGCGATCACGTCACAGCGCATGATGCCGCCGAAGATGTTGACCAGGATGCCTTTGACCTGCGGATCGCTGGTGATGATCTTGAACGCCTCGGTCACCTTCTCTTTAGTGGCGCCGCCACCCACGTCGAGGAAGTTGGCAGGCTCGGCACCATAAAGCTTGATGATATCCATCGTCGCCATCGCCAGACCGGCACCGTTGACCATACAGCCAATCTCACCATCCAGCGCGATGTAGTTCAGGTCGTATTTCGACGCTTCCAGCTCCTTGGGGTCTTCCTCGGTCGTGTCGCGCAGCTCGGCGATGTCGGGGTGGCGGTAGACCGCGTTGCCGTCAAAGCCGACCTTGGCGTCCAGCACCTTGAGATCGCCGCTGTCGGAAACGATCAGCGGGTTGATCTCCAGCATCTCCATGTCCTTCTCGACGAAGGCTTGATAGAGCTGACCCATCAGTTTGACGCATTGCTTGACTTGCGGGCCTTCCAGACCCAGCGAGAAGGCGATGCGGCGACCGTGATACGGCATGTAACCGGTGGCCGGATCGACCGAGAAGGACAGGATTTTCTCGGGCGTCGCGGCGGCCACCTCTTCGATGTCCATGCCGCCCTCGGTCGAACAGACGAAGGAAATGCGGCTGGTCTGACGATCCACCAGCAGGGCCAGGTACAGTTCACGCTCGATGCCCGAGCCTGCTTCGATATAGATGCGGTTGACCTGCTTGCCTGCCGGACCGGTCTGATGCGTGACCAGAGTACGGCCCAGCATCTTTTTGGCTTCTTCGGCGGCTTCTTCAACCGATTTGGTCAGACGAACACCGCCTTTTTCACCGGCGTCGGCCTCTTTGAACGAACCCTTGCCGCGACCACCTGCGTGGATCTGTGCTTTGACAACCCAAAGCGGGCCGTCCAGCTCACCTGCTGCGGTTTTGGCTTCTTCGGCGCGCAACACGGCGCGACCATCGGACACCGGTGCGCCATAGCTGCGAAGGAGGGCTTTGGCCTGATATTCGTGAATGTTCATCGAAACTGTCCCGTCTGACTGCGTTTAATCGTTATAGGGGTGTCTAGCGGGCAAGTTTAAAGGGTTTTTTGATGGTCGATGGGTTTTTAGCGAAGATTTTCAACATTTGTGATCACGGGATTTTAGGGTGTGATCACAAAATTTCTGATGTGGCAAAACGATTCGAAAAAACTGCGCAGCGTCAGAAAATCACATTCGAAAAAAGGGATTTGCGGCGTTTGCGCCAACATTTGCGACCGGGACATGCGCGGACCAAAAGAAAACCGGCCCTGAAACGGGCCGGTCTGTTATTCGGAGTTCAGGGCTGTTTTACGCCAGCGAGCTGTCGATGCCCTTGCACGCGTCGATCAGACCCTTCACGGCGTTCACCGAGTTGTCGAACCCTGCCTGCTCGTCTTCGTTCAGCTTGATGTCAACGATACGCTCGACGCCGCCTGCGCCGATCACGGTCGGAACACCGACATAGAGCCCGTCTACACCCAGTTCGCCGTTGCAGTAGGCCGCGCATGGCAGAACGCGTTTCTGGTCTTTCAGATAGGCTTCGGCCATTTCGATCGCCGATGTTGCAGGCGCGTAATAGGCCGAACCGGTTTTCAGCAGGCCAACGATTTCGGCGCCGCCGTCACGGGTACGCTGCACGATGGCGTCCAGTTTCTCTTGCGTGGTCCAGCCCATCTCGACCAGATCAGGCAGCGGAATGCCGGCAACGGTCGAGTAACGGACCGACGGTACCATGGTGTCGCCGTGGCCGCCCAGAACGAAGGCGGTGACGTCGCGCATCGAGACGTTGAACTCTTCCGACAGGAAGTGTGCAAAGCGCGCCGAGTCAAGCACCCCTGCCATGCCGCAGACCTTGTTGTGCGGCAGGCCCGAGAATTCGCGCAAGGCCCAGACCATCGCGTCCAGCGGGTTGGTGATGCAGATCACGAACGCGTCGGGTGCGTGGGCTGCGATGCCTTCACCAACCGACTTCATGACTTTCAGGTTGATGCCCAGCAGATCATCGCGGCTCATGCCCGGTTTGCGGGCCACGCCTGCGGTCACGATGCACACATCCGCGCCAGCGATATCGGCATAGTCGCTGGTGCCTTTCATCGAGGCGTCGAACCCTTCCGAAGGGCCGGATTCAGCGATGTCGAGCGCCTTGCCTTGAGGCAGCCCGTCTGCGATGTCAAACAGGACAACGTCACCCAGTTCTTTGACAGCTGCGAGATGTGCGAGCGTGCCGCCGATGTTCCCCGCGCCGATCAGCGCAATCTTGGGTCTGGCCATTTGGAATTTCTCCATATCCGGTCGGTATTGAAATCGCGGTTGTGCTAGTCGTTAAAACGTCAATAGGCAAGAGTTCTGCGACGTGGCATACAACCGCATACTGTTTGCAGGCCCCGCTTTGATTGCGCTAAACGGCCTTTGAGACAAGCCAAAACCGGGACTGTCACATGTTCGAATTGAACTTGATGTTTTTTGCCGTGGCGATCCCTGCCGTGATCTTTGCCGGTATTTCAAAGGGCGGTTTCGGTTCCGGCGTGGCCTTTGCCTCGTCGTCGATTCTGGCCTTGATCCTGACGCCCGGGCAGGCTTTGGCCCTGATGCTGCCGATCTTGATGGTGATCGACGTGGCCACGTTGGGTCCCTATTGGAGGCGGTGGAGCTGGCCGGATTCCCGTCTGCTGATCCTTGGCGCCGTGCCCGGTGTGGCGATGGGTGCGTGGCTTTATCGTGCAACAGATGATGATCTGTTGCGTCTGCTGATCGGTGGCATCTCGGTCGGGTTCGTAATCTGGCACATCGCGCAGTCGAAAGGGTGGGTGCGCGGGTTTGCCAGGCGACTGCCGCCGTCTTCCGGTTTATTTGCCGGGCTGGTCGCGGGTTTCACAAGTTTCGTCAGCCATGCCGGTGGCCCCCCGGCAGCGGTCTATCTATTGTCGCAACGCCTGACGAAAACGGAATTTCAAGCCAGTACGGTACTGGTTTTCTGGGTGATCAATATCGCGAAATTCATACCTTATGCGTATCTGGGTATGTTCACATGGCAGACGTTATGGGCGGATTTGCTGCTGACACCCTTTGCGATCCTGGGGGCATGGCTGGGCGTCCGGGCACATTTCATGTTGTCCGAACGCCTGTTCTTCGGGCTTACCTATGTGCTGCTGACGCTCACCGGCAGCAAGCTGATCTGGGACGCGCTTACTTAATCAGGCATTGGGTGGCAGCGCCTCGGCCACCTCTTCAAAAGCCTGACCAGAAGCCACAAGGCAGGTGATCCCGTTGGGCAACGTCACCGTGATCGTCCAGCTGCCGGTTTCGTCCGAGGCAAAAAGCTCCATGACGGCGCCTTTCCGGACCAGTCCCAAACCCCTGCGCGTTTCACCATAGGACTCGTGCAACCGTTCCAATACAGCTTCTCTGGGCGCACAGTTTTGACCCTGAGCATGCACATGTTGCGCGACCAGGACCATGATCCCAAGCCCCATCGTCATCTTGAACACCGTCTTTTGCATCCCGTACCCCTTTTTGATTCCAACTGCCGATCAGGGTGGGTGGCAAGGGACGAAATCCGGTTAAGGGAACGCACGTTGCGTCGGGTTTGCTGCGGTGCGGCGATTTTGTGCTTGAACTTTCCTGCAAAAAATGTCCCATTCCGCGCAACTTTATTTCAATAGGAGTGGTCCATGGATCCTCGTCTGCGCCCCTATCGTTCGGTTCTCTACATTCCTGGCTCGAGGGACCGGGCCCTGGACAAGGCCCGTTCTTTGCCTGTGGATGCGATCATCTTCGATCTGGAAGATGCAGTTGCAGCGGACGAAAAAGAAAACGCTCGCGAAACGCTGAAAGGGGCCTTGGCCGCTGGGGGCTATGGTGCGCGGGTCAAGATCGTCCGGATCAATGGGCTGGACACCGAATGGGGGCGTGCCGATGCCGAGGCGGTGCGCGACATGGATGCCGATGTTGTCCTGTTGCCCAAGGTGAATTCGGCGGCTGACGTGGATGCTCTGGCGGC
Organism: Ruegeria sp. THAF33; assembly: GCF_009363615.1. NCBI lineage: Bacteria > Pseudomonadati > Pseudomonadota > Alphaproteobacteria > Rhodobacterales > Roseobacteraceae > Ruegeria > Ruegeria sp. THAF33. The sequence goes on from NZ_CP045384.1 coordinate 254,284, forward strand.
GATCACCGGAGAATTGCCGATCTGGGCCATGATGGAAACGCCGCGCGGAATGCTGAACGCTGCCGAGATCGCCGCGCATCCGCTGATGGCCGGGTTCGTGATGGGAACAAACGATCTGGCCAAAGAACTGCAAACCCGCTTTCGTCCCGATCGCCTGCCGATGATGACTTCGCTGGGTCTGTGCCTGTTGGCCGCCAAGGCCGAAGGGCTGATCATCATCGATGGCGTTTACAACGCTTTCAAGGATGCCGAGGGTCTGGCCGCCGAGTGTGCGCAGGGTCGCGACATGGGCTTTGACGGCAAAACTCTGATCCATCCGGCCCAGGTCGATGTGGCCAACACAGCCTTCGCACCATCGGATGACGAGATCGATCTGGCCCGCCGCCAAATTTCGGCATTCGAAGAGACCGAAGCGCAAGGGCAGGGTGTTGCCGTCGTGGATGGCAAGATCGTTGAAAACCTGCACGTTGCAACGGCCCGTGAAATTCTGGCAAAAGCAGAGGCGATTTCAGCTTTGCAAGCGGGGTAAGCCAGCATGGGCTTTGTTCTTCTTATTTTAGGCGTGGCGCTGTGGTGGGCCGCGCATCTGTTCAAACGCGTGGCACCTGAACGCCGCGCCGCGATGGGCGACGGGGGCAAGGGGGCAGTAGCCCTGGCGCTGGTCGCGTCGATCCTGTTGATGGTGTTCGGCTATCGCATGACCGACTTCATTTATGTCTGGGCACCGCCGACCTTTCTGATTCACGTCAATAATCTGTTGGTTCTGATCGCGATCTTCATGATGAGCCCCGCGGGCACCAAAGGCCGGGTGCTGAACAAGCTTCGCCATCCGATGCTGGGTGGATTCAAGCTGTGGGCCTTTGCGCATTTGCTGGTAAACGGAGATCTGGCCTCGATCATCCTGTTCGGCGGTCTTCTGGCATGGGCCGTGGTCGAAGTAGTTGTGATCAACAAGGCCGAACCCGACTGGACGCCCAGTGAGCCGGGTACCTATGGCAAGGATGCGATGTTCTTTGTGGCGTCGATCGTGCTGCTGGGGGTTATCGGATATATCCACGGCCTGGTCGGTCCGTCTCCGTTTGGCTCATGAGGACCTGACCCCATGGCGAAACTCTATCGTTTGTTGACCGAAGAAGACACGTCAGCCTTCTGCCACAAGGTGTCAGATGCGCTGGCGAAGGGATGGGAGCTGTACGGCGACCCGTCCTATGCCTTCGACTCAGCCAACAATGTAATGCGGTGTGCGCAGGCTGTGACCAAAGAGGTCGAAGCCGACTATTCCCCCGACATGAAACTGGGACAGCAGTAATGGTAAAAACAAATCCGGGTCGATTTTTCGAGGATTATTCCGTAGGGCAGGTGTTGCAACACGCCGTGCCGCGCACAGTGACCGAGGGGGAACGCGGTTTGTATCATGCGCTTTATCCCGCGCGTCACGCGCTGTATTCCTCGGACGAATTTGCCCGGGATTGCGGTTTGCCGGAAAGTCCGCTTGATGATCTGGCGGCGTTTCATCTGGTTTTCGGTAAAACGGTTCCGGATGTCTCATTGAACGCGGTTGCCAACCTTGGCTATGGCGAAGGCCGTTGGCTGAAACCCGTCTACGCCGGTGATACCCTGCGATCTGTATCCGAGGTTATTGGCGTCAAACAGAATTCCAACGGGAAAACAGGTGTCGTCTGGGTCCGCACCCGTGGTTTGAACCAATTGGACGAAGTCGTCATCGAATATGTCCGTTGGGTGATGGTGCGCAAGGCAGACGTGAATGCGCCAGCGCCCGAAACGGTTGTTCCCGAATTGAAGAAGGCCTTGACGCCCCAGGATCTGATCGTGCCCGAAGGTCTGGATTTCTCGAATTACGATTTCGCTTTGGCCGGTGAAGCGCATCGTTGGGGCGATTATGAAATCGGAGAGAAAATCGACCACGTGGACGGCGTCACCGTGGAAGAGGCCGAACACATGCTGGCCACGCGATTGTGGCAGAACACCGCCAAGGTGCATTTCGACCTGACGTTCCGCCCGGAAGGCAGGTTGATCTATGGCGGGCACGTGATCTCGATGGCGCGGACATTGTCGTTCAATGGGCTTGCGAACGCGCAGATGATTGTCGGCCTGAATGGCGGCGCGCATGCCAACCCGTGTTTCGCGGGCGACACGATCAAGGCCTGGTCCGAAGTTCTGGATAAGGCAGAAACCGGTGTTCCCGGCGTGGGTGCGATCCGCCTGCGTCTGGTGGCGACAAAGGGTGGCGATCCGTTCGTTTTGAAGAATGACGAGGGCCGGTATTTGCCGGATGTGCTTCTGGACCTCGACTATTGGGCGCTCATGCCGCAATAGGCGTGCTGACGGTAATGTGAGCCATTCGCGTGCAAGCCGTGCTAGGCTTGCAACATGCATATTCTGCGCGCGATATTGACCAGCGTTTGTCTGGCGCCGGCGGCTCAGGCCTGCGATCTGGCGCTGGCCCTGGCGGTTGACGTTTCCGGCTCTGTCGACGCCAGCGAGTTTCGTATCCAGATGGACGGGCTGGCCGCTGGTCTGCGTGACCCGATCGTGTCCGAGGCATTGGTTCGTGGTCAGGCGCAGTTGATGCTGGTGCAATGGACCGGGTCGTCGCGCCAGCAGGTCACGATCCCCTGGACCCGAGTTGACAGTTTCGCGGCGCTGGATCGTTTTGCCGATCAGGTTGCCGAAGATCCACGCATCTGGCGGAACTTCTCGACAGCGATTGGCGAGGCGCTGCACACGACGCTGGACGCATTTGAGTCCGTTTCCGATTGCAAACGGCGACTGATCGATCTGTCCGGGGACGGCGTATCCAATGAAGGCGTCGAACCGACGCAAGTTCACGCGGCTTTGCGCAACCGCGGCATTGTCGTCAATGCGTTGGCCATCGAAGAAAGTGAACCGGACCTGACGGCCTATTTCTTTGAGAATGTCATCGTGGGCGAAGGCGCTTTTGTCGTTTCGGCCTCGGGCTTCGCGGACTACCCGGAACGAATTCGCAAGAAACTGCTGCGCGAAGTGACGCAGCAAACGGCAGGCCTGAAATGACAGTCAGGAGATTCGTGATCACATGCCTTTGGTCTTGAAATCGCTAACATTGATGAAGGGGAATGTTAAATGTGATCACGACAATATTTTGTGTGATCACATACCGGAATAATCCGTCAAATTGCGCTGAATTTAGTGGTTTTTGCACCCGCAGCACGTGACAGTGTCGCAAAAAACAGTAAAACGTTCGGTAGCCAACCGAAAAGGAGCCGCCATGGCCGATGTAAATCGGGGCAACCGCCCACTTTCGCCGCACCTGTCGATCTATCGTCCACAGCTGACGTCGGTCACATCCATCCTGACACGCATCACCGGAAACGCGCTACTGCTGGCGGCGCTGCTGATCGTCTGGTGGTTTCTGGCCGCAGCAACGTCGCCCGAGGCCTTCGCCGTTGCGAACGGAGTGATTACTTCGGTGCTTGGCGATCTGGTGATGGCTCTGTCCGTTTGGGGTCTTTGGTATCACACGCTGGCCGGTGTACGGCACCTGATCTGGGACAATGCGATTGGGCTGGACCTTCCCACAGCGACAAAGCTGGGCTGGGCCGTCGTCATCGGATCGGTCGTGCTGACCCTTCTGACCCTTGTCATCGTCGCGTGATTGGAGGCCTTACATGCGTTATCTGACCGACCGCAAACGCGCCGCTGGCCTTGGCTCGGCGAAATCCGGCACCGCTCATTTCTGGGCGATGAAAGTCAGCTCGGTGGCTCTGCTGATCCTTGTGCCTTTGTTTGTTTTCACCTTCGGCCCGGTTCTGGGTCAGCCGTTTGACGTGGTACTTGAATACTACTCGCGGCCCTTCCCGGCCATCGTGGCAGCACTGACGCTGGCGGTTGGCTTCAAACACTTCGCAGACGGTGCGCAGGTGATGCTTGAAGACTATGTTCACGGCACGCTTGAGAAGGTCCTGATCATTCTGGTGACCTGCCTGTCCTACGGTGCGGCCGCGGCCGGCATCTTCGCCATCGCGCGCATTGCCCTTTAATTCCCGGAGCTGAAAGAAATGGCTGCATACGAATACGAAACGCATGAATATGACGTGGTCGTTGTCGGCGCCGGTGGGGCCGGTCTGCGGGCGACATTGGGTATGGCGGAACAAGGCCTGCGTACGGCCTGCGTGACCAAGGTTTTCCCAACCCGTTCTCATACCGTGGCTGCACAGGGTGGCATTGCCGCGTCGCTGTCGAATATGGGCCCCGATCATTGGCAATGGCACATGTACGATACTGTCAAGGGCTCGGACTGGTTGGGCGATACCGACGCGATGGAGTACCTTGCCCGCGAGGCGCCAAAGGCGGTCTACGAGCTGGAGCACTATGGCGTTCCGTTCAGCCGGACGGAAGAGGGCAAGATTTATCAGCGCCCCTTCGGTGGACACACTACTGAATTCGGAGAAGGTCCTGCGGTACAGCGCACCTGTGCAGCCGCCGACCGGACCGGCCACGCGATTCTGCATACTCTGTACGGGCAGTCGCTGAAGAACAACGCCGAGTTCTATATCGAATACTTCGCCATCGACCTGATCATGTCCGAAGACGGTCAGTGTCAGGGTGTCGTCTGCTGGAAGCTGGACGATGGCACCATGCATGTCTTCAACGCCAAGATGGTGGTGCTGGCTACGGGTGGCTATGGCCGTGCCTATTTCAGTGCGACCTCGGCCCATACCTGCACAGGTGATGGCGGCGGCATGGTGGCCCGTGCTGGGCTGGCCTTGCAGGATATGGAATTCGTTCAGTTCCACCCCACAGGCATCTACGGTTCAGGCTGTCTGATCACCGAAGGTGCGCGCGGCGAAGGCGGGTATCTGACAAACTCGGAAGGTGAACGGTTCATGGAGCGCTATGCGCCCCAGTACAAGGACCTCGCACCGCGCGATTACGTTTCGCGCTCGATGACCATGGAAATCCGCGAGGGACGTGGCGTAGGGGCCGAAGGGGATCACATTCACCTGAACCTCAGCCACTTGCCTGCCGAGGCTCTGGCGGAGCGCCTGCCCGGCATCTCGGAAAGCGCCAAGATTTTTGCGGGTGTGGATGTCACGAAGGAACCGATCCCGGTTCTGCCCACCGTGCATTACAACATGGGCGGTATCCCCACGAACTATTGGGGTGAGGTTCTGAACCCGACTGCCGACGATCCGACTGCGGTTGTTCCCGGTTTGATGGCCGTTGGCGAAGCCGGTTGTGCCTCGGTCCACGGTGCGAACCGACTGGGGTCGAACTCGCTGATTGACCTTGTGGTCTTTGGCAGGGCGGCAGCGATCCGGGCTGGCAAGGTTGTCGACGCCGAATCCCCCAACCCGGTTCTGAACCAGGCGTCGGTCGACAAGGCGTTTGACCGTTTTGATGCGGTGCGTAACGCCAGCGGTTCAATCCCAACCGCCGATCTTCGGCTTGAGATGCAAAAGACCATGCAGGCGGACGCGGCCGTGTTCCGAACCGCCAAGACCATGGCCGAAGGCGTCGAGAAGATGACGGCGATTGCCGCAAAGATGGACGACCTGAAGGTCACAGACCGTTCATTGGTCTGGAACAGCGATCTGATGGAAACCCTTGAACTGACGAACCTGATGCCAAACGCGCTTGCCACCATCGTCGGCGCCGAGGCCCGCAAGGAATCCCGAGGGGCCCACGCGCATGAGGACTTCAGCGAGCGTGATGACGAAAACTGGCGTGTTCACACGGTCAGCCGGGTTGAGGGCAGCAAGGTTGAGCTCAGCTATCGTCCGGTCATCGTTGATCCGCTGACGACCGAGGACCAAGGCGGTATCAGCTTGCAGAAAATCGCGCCCAAAGCGCGGACGTTCTAAAGGCTGGTCAGGAACAGGGGCGAGATGGCAGAGTTTTCTTCGACCGATTATTGGCAACGCCGATATGAGCGCGGCAAGACCTCGGGAGCGGGGTCTTACGGGCGTCTTGCCGTCTACAAAGCGAATTTCATCAACACGATGGTCGAGATGGAAGGCGTGGACTCGGTTGTAGAATTGGGATCGGGCGACGGAAATCAGGCGCAATTGTTTGATATCCCGAAATATACCGGTCTTGATGTCTCGGACCTCTGCGTTCGTCGCTGCAACGAAGTTTTTCGATCCCGCCCCAATTGGGTGTTCAAAAACGCCGATTCCGAGGTTGAGCCGCATGACGTTTCTCTTTCGCTGGATGTCATTTATCATCTGACCGAAGACAGCGTTTTCGAGAACTACATGCGGCGGTTGTTCGGGCTGGCAAAGCGTTTTGTCGTTATCTATTCGTCTGATTTTGACCAGAACCCTTCCAACCAGCATGTGCGCCATCGCCCGTATTCCCTGTGGGTTGAAGAATTCATGTCCGGCTGGCAGCTCTATTGTGAAGAAGAGAACCCGTTTGCCGTCAAAGGGCATGCGCATGCCTCAAAGAACAGCTTTGCCGCGTTCAAAGTGTTCGAGCGGAGTTGAACGTGTGACTGGCGTAAGCACCATATCGACCCGGGAAGCCAAACAAGCCGCTTTTGATCCTGTCACATGCCGGAAGGGCGCTCAAAAAAGCGCAAGTCATGGTGAATTTCCAAGCGCATCGCGGTATATGCCTTGCTGGTGCTTGCAATGACGGTCGAGAAACTCCAATCCGGGCAAAGCGATCCCAAGATCATCCTGATCGGCTTGAACCGCTGTGCGACGACCTCGTTTCACAAGCTGTTTCAGAACAACGGGATTCCTTCGGTGCATTGGGAAGATGAACAGGGTCTAAACCTTGCACACCGCATGGTAACCAATATTGCCATGGGGCGCAGACCGCTGGATGGGTTCGGTGCCGTCCGGGCCTTCACCGATATCGCCTTTGTCAATTCGCGCTTCATGCTGGACGGCGCGCGGTTCTTTCGAGAGCTGCACGCGGCTTACCCCGACGCCTATTTCTTGCTGAACACGCGCAATCGCGATGACTGGATCGCATCACGTGCCAACCATTCCGGCGGTAGGTACCTAGAGCGATGCTGCAAGGCCAATGGACAGACGGCCGACGAGGTAAAACGGGGCTGGGCGCGTATGTATGACGTGCACCATTCCGAGGTCGAAGCTTTCTTTGACGACAACCCGCGCTTTCTGCGCTTTGATATCGACAGGGACGATCCGCAAAGCTTTGCGGATTGGCTTTCGCCGGATTTCGACGTGAACATCGCCCATTGGGGGCATTATAACCGAGGGGCGTCTGAATGCGCCCGGACAGGCTGAAAGGCGGCCTTGTGCTGAATGGAGAATTGACATGGTTCAACTGACCCTGCCCAAGAATTCCCGGATTACCACCGGCAAGACCTGGCCAAAGCCGGACGGCGCCACGAACGTGCGCAAGTTCCAGATCTATCGTTGGAACCCCGATGACGGGCAGAACCCGCGTGTCGACACCTATTTCGTTGATATGGATACGTGCGGTCCGATGGTGCTGGACGCGCTGATCAAGATCAAAAACGAGATCGATCCGACGTTGACATTCCGACGGTCCTGTCGCGAAGGCATCTGCGGATCTTGCGCGATGAACATCGACGGGATCAACACGTTGGCCTGTATCTATGGCATGGATGAGATCAAGGGCGATGTGAAAATCTATCCGCTGCCGCATATGCCAGTGGTCAAGGACCTGATCCCTGATCTGACTCATTTCTATGCCCAGCATGCGTCCATCATGCCGTGGCTGGAAACCAAGACCAATCGCCCTGCGAAGGAATGGAAACAATCCATCGAAGATCGCAAGAAGCTGGACGGTCTCTATGAATGCGTGATGTGCGCCAGCTGCTCGACCTCATGCCCCAGCTACTGGTGGAATGGCGACCGCTATCTTGGCCCTGCGGCCTTGCTGCATGCCTATCGCTGGATCATCGACAGCCGGGATGAAGCCACCGGTGAACGTCTGGATGAGCTGGAAGATCCGTTCAAGCTCTACCGCTGTCACACCATCATGAACTGTGCCAAGACCTGCCCGAAAGGTCTGAACCCGGCCAAGGCGATTGCCGAGATCAAGAAGATGATGGTCGAGCGCGCGGTCTAAACACAGACCCGATTTGCGATTTTCGCATGTCCATCTTGCAAAAACAGGCGATGCAGCCCCGGCTGCATTGCCTTATTTTTTGGGCAGGGAGGAGTGATGAGCTTTAGTCAGGATCACTCCAATGAGCAAAGACACATCCAAACGGAAAACCGACGCCCAAGACGCGCTGGAACTGCTTGAACAGGCATGGGCCTATTACACGCCCGAACCTGCGAAGGCTGACAAGGAACCAGAGCTTTTCGAATACGCAAACGCAGCCTGATACAGGCGGCAAGGCTTGCAAACTGACGGTTTATCGGCAAAGCAGAGGGATGCCTGTTCTTCTGCTTCTTCTGGCGGCCGGCGTGTTTGCCTATTTCCTCTGGCGCTCGCGCCATTCCGGGCTGACACGTGATTGCAGGTGGCGGCAGGACAAGAGCCACGGCATCTGGCGGTGCAGCTTCTGCGGTGCCGAAATAACTGCACTGGACCAACCATTGCGGTGCTTGAAGGCGCGTGACGCCTGAAAGATAGGGCTTTCCGAGGGCTGAATAATACGCCACTCTGCCCGGCATGACCGTTTCAGAAAACACTCTACAACCGCCCGAAGATGCCGAAGCCCGTCGCGCGGTCGCCCCTGTCATCTGTTACCCGAACGAGGCATTGCCACGACCGGATGTACCTTGGATGAAGTCCCTTCGCGCACGCGCAAGCAAAACGGGCGAAGTGCTGGTGCCGCCACGCGATGCGCGTTGTTTTGAAGTGCCTGCCGGCCATTTCTTTCGCATCACTTCCGTCGAGGGGCCGCAGGTTGGCGATCTGAACCTCTGGAACCGAAACGACCTTTCGGAACGCTTCTATTCCGGAAAAACCCGGGCGCTGCATGGCACGCATCTGACCACCGGAGAGCGGATGTGGTCCAGTTTTCCTCATCTGCGCCCGATGGCCACGATTATTGCGGATACGCTGGAGTGGTACGGGATCGATTCCTATGGGGGGTCGGTTCATGACGTCATCGGTACGCGATGCGATCCGTATACGGGCAACCTTTTGTCCGGTACGCAATACCACCATTGTTGCCATTCCAACCTGACCCGCGCGCTTGCGGATCACCTCAATATTCCGCTGGCCGAAGCCGAACCAGCGGTGCACGACGTATTGAACGTCTTCATGTGTACCGGTTTCACCCGCGACACGGGTCAGTACTTCATGAAAGCCTCACCCGTGCGCCCCGGAGATTTTCTGGAATTTTTTGCCGAGATTGATTTGCTGGGAAACCTCAGCGCCTGCCCGGGCGGGGATTGTTCCTCGGAACATTCCTCGGACACGGCTGCATGCTACCCCTTGCTGGTCGAGGTGTTCGCGCCTGCCAATGGTGATTTGAAGGGGTGGGACAGCCCTGCGAGCAATGGTTATGATCGCTCGCACGGGCGTTAGCAACGGCAGGCACCCGTTTCCTCGTGCCTGCCCACCATCAGCTGTTGGGGAACGCAGTCTGAAGCGCGATTTCCACCATTTCACCAAAGCTGCTTTCACGTTCTGATGATGGCAGAGCCTCTCCGGTCAACAGGTGGTCGGAAACAGTGAGAACGGCCAAGGCGCGGCATTTGTGGCGCGCCGCCAGGATGTAAAGTTCGGCCGCTTCCATCTCGACCCCCAGAATGCCGTGACGCACCATCTGTTCATTGAGATCTGGACGCTCGTCATAAAAGACATCTGACGAGTAAATTCCACCAACATGGGTCGGCGTTCCCTTGGCGGCAGCCGCCGTGGCGGCAGCTTGCAGCAGCCCCCAATCGGCGCAGGGTGCAAAGTTCAGCTCTTTCATGATGCCGCGCGACGGCGTGCTCAGCGTGGTTGATGTCATGGCCAGAATAACGTCACGAATTTTGACGCTGTCCTGCATCCCCCCGCAGGATCCGATGCGGATCAGGGTTTTCGCATCGTAATCGCGGATCAACTCGTTTACATAAATGGAAAGAGACGGCATTCCCATGCCGCTTCCCTGAATTGTTACGGGGTTTCCCTTCCAGTTTCCGGTAAAGCCGAGCATTCCCCGAACGTTATTGACCTGTTTGACATCGTCCAAAAACGTTTCGGCCGCCCATTTCGCCCGGTAGGGATCACCGGGCAAAAGAACGGTTTCAGCTATTTCGCCTTTTTCGGCGCCAATATGAATTGTCATTTTCAAAAACGCTCAGATTAGATTTCCAGATCAGAAATATCCACGCCTGCGGTCAGCGCGTCATGCACCCATTGAGGCTTGCGGCCGCGACCAGTCCAGGTTTGATCTGGATTTTCCGGGTTGCGGTATTTAGCCTTTGTTTTTGTTGGCTTAACGCTGCGCGACGCTTCTCCGGACAGCTCAGACAAAGAGAAGCCGAATTCTGCCGCAGCCTTTTCTGCGGCTTTCAAAGCTTCCTGACGTTCGCGTTTTTCTGCCCTGATCAAAGCTTTTTCAATGTCATTGCGCAAAGCCAAAAGGTCTTTGCGTGACATATTCTCAAGATTGATCCCCATCATTCTTCTCCATCAGATAATAATTACGGTGCACATGAGCGCGCACCGTAATTCCAAATATCAGCTTATTCCATCCCGAATTTTTCAGAGACGGAAACAGGAGAAAAAGTGCCTTTAAGCTAATTTACTCTGCCGCGAGGTTCCGAGGATCCGCCAGAGTAACGATATCGCCCATTATCGAATTGAGTTCGAAGTTTTTCGGGGTGTAGACCTTGGCCACACCCATGGATTTCAGTTTTTCGGCATCTTCGTCCGGAATAATGCCACCCACCACGACTGGGATATGAGACAACCCCGCCTGCCGCAGACGTTCCATGACGTCTTTGACCAGTGGCAGGTGGCTGCCGGACAGGATCGACAATCCAATGACATGCGCGTCATCTTCGCGGGCGGCCGCAACGATTTCTTCGGGTGTCAGGCGAATGCCCTCATAGCTGATGTCCATACCGCAATCGCGGGCACGGAAGGCGATCTGTTCGGCACCGTTGGAATGGCCGTCCAGTCCGGGTTTGCCTACAAGGAACTTCAGACGCCGGCCCAGCTTGTCGCTGACGGCATCAACAGCGGCACGCAGGTCGTCCAGCCCTTCGGTCTTGTTCGAAACAGACCCGGAAACACCGGTTGGGCCGCGATAGGTTCCATAGACTTTGCGCATCTCTTCGGCCCATTCGCCCGTCGTCGCGCCGGCCTTTGCGGCGGCAATGGACGGTTCCATGATGTTTGCCCCGGTCTGTGCCGCTTCGCGCAGCGCGGCCAAGGCCGCGGTTACGGCCGCTTCGTCCCGTTCTGCGCGCCACGTATTTAGGCGGTCGATCTGTTCTTGTTCCACGGCAGGATCAACAACCATGATGCCACCGTCTTCGGTTTGAAGCGGTGATGCCTCGCCTTCGATCCATTTGTTCACACCGACAACAACGGTTTCGTTGCGCTCGATCCGGTTCAGGCGTTCAGCGTTGGAATCTACCAGTCGGGACTTCATGTATTCGATCGAAGCGACCGCGCCGCCCATCGAATCCAGGTTGGCCAGTTCGGCCCGCGCGCCTTCTTTCAGCTCTTCGACCTTGGCATCGACAGCAGGGTTGCCATCGAACAGGTCGTCGTATTCCAGCAGATCGGTTTCGTAGGCCAGGATCTGCTGCATCCGCATCGACCACTGCTGGTCCCACGGGCGCGGCAGACCGAGCGCTTCGTTCCAGGCGGGCAACTGCACCGCTCGGGCTCGGGCATTCTTCGACAGGGTTACGGCCAGCATCTCGATCAGGATGCGATAGACGTTGTTTTCGGGCTGCTGCTCGGTCAGACCCAGAGAGTTCACCTGCACGCCATAGCGGAATCGACGGAATTTCGGATTTTCAACGCCATAGCGTTGTTGCAGGATCTCATCCCAAAGATCCACGAAGGCACGCATTTTGCACATTTCGGTGACAAAGCGGATGCCAGCATTTACAAAGAAGGAAATCCGACCGCAGAGCGCCGGGAAATCCTCGGCAGGTACACGTGGGCGCAATTCGTCCAGCACGGCGATGGCAGTGGCTAGGGCATAGGCCAGTTCCTGCTCTGGCGTCGCACCCGCCTCTTGCAGGTGATACGAGCACACGTTCATCGGGTTCCATTTCGGAACATTGGTATAGCAATACTCGGCTACGTCCGCGATCATCTTGAGCGACGGTTTGGGCGGGCAAACATAAGTGCCGCGGCTCAGGTATTCCTTGATCAGGTCGTTTTGAACCGTGCCCTGTAGTTTGGATACATCCGCGCCTTGCTCTTCCGCGACGGCGATATAAAGCGCCAAAAGCCATGGCGCAGTGGCGTTGATCGTCATCGAGGTGTTCATCTGCTCAAGCGGGATCTGGTCGAACAGAACCCGCATGTCGCCCAGATGACAGACCGGCACACCGACCTTGCCGACTTCACCGCGGGCCAAAGTGTGGTCGCTGTCATAGCCTGTTTGCGTGGGCAGATCGAAGGCCACGGACAGGCCGGTTTGGCCTTTCGCAAGATTCCCCCGATAAAGCGCGTTCGAGGCTTTGGCCGTGGAATGACCGGCATAGGTTCGGATGAGCCAGGGGCGATCTTTCTGCGTCTGCGTCATAGCGGGGCCTCGCGTTTCAGTGGGCAATAAAATTTCGTCTTGAGGTTCTAAAGCGCAATTTTCGGGACATGTCAATTCGCTGCGTTGCGGCATGCCGCAATTGTTCAGATTGTGGGCAGCTGTGATTGGTGGCAATCTGCCGCCATGACGCAAACCGTGGAACTTCCGCTTTGGCTTTTCGTGCTGATCGTGGTCTTTGCCATGGTCACTTTTGCATCGCATTTCCTGTTTCCGTCCGTCCGCTGGTTTTTCCGTCGCAGGTTGGAACGCGCGGTGGCGCGCCTGAACCAGCGCCTTCAACGCCCAATCCAGCCCTTCAAGTTGGCGCGTCGACACGACATGATCCAGCGCTTGATTTATGATCCGCAGGTCGGCCAGGCGGTTCAGCAACATGCCCGTGAAACCGGCATGCCCGAGGCCGTCGCCTCGGAGCAGGCACGTCGTTATGCCCGAGAGATCGTTCCGTCATTTTCGGCCTTCGCCTATTTCAGCTTTGCGATCCGGTTGGCCCGCTTGCTGAGCAACACATTCTACGAGGTACGGCTTAGCTACCAGGACGAAGAATCCGTCAGGAACATTGACCCCGAAGCTACGGTTGTCTTTGTCATGAACCACCGGAGCAACATGGATTACGTTTTGGTCACGTATCTTGCAGCCCGACATTCTGCACTGTCTTATGCTGTAGGAGAGTGGGCCCGGGTCTGGCCGCTCAGCCGATTGATCCGGGCGATGGGGGCGTATTTTATCCGGCGCAAGTCCGGCAGCGAACTCTATCGTCAGGTTCTGTCCACCTATGTGCGCCACGCAACCGAAGCCGGCGTAACTCAAGCCATGTTTCCAGAAGGCGGGCTGAGCCTGACCGGGGCCATTGCGCGCCCCAAGCTTGGACTGCTCAAATACATTATGGATGGAACGTCGCCACAGGGGCGCGATGTGGTGTTTGTCCCGGTTGCCCTGAATTACGACCGTGTGTTGGAAGATACCATCCTGACCCGCGCGGCACTTGGAACAGAGCGGCGGTTTCGCGCGCGGATCGGCGTCATCACGCGCTGGATAGTGAAACAGATCTGGCGTCGTTTGATCGGCCGATACAAGCGGTTCGGTCTGGCGTCCGTCCGATACGGCAGGCCGATCTCTCTGAGAGAATTCCGGGCCAAGGGCAGCGACGACATGATGACGGATTTGGCCCGGGCGCTGATGCAACGTATCCAGCATGCTATTCCGCTTGTGCCGGCACCAGCGGCCTGTTTGCTGGTGCGCGACAAGGGCCCGATGTCCGAAGAAGACGTGCTGTCACAAATCCGACAGATGATGGAGCGCGATGATCCGCAGACCAAGGACAATTCGCAGGCCATATCAAATGCTTTGGATCAACTGGTTGAACGCCGGATTCTGAACCGACAGGGGAACATGCTGTCCGTATCAGGTCAGCGCGGCGATCTTCTGGACTATTACGCCGCATCCGTCCCGTCGGATTCAGGTGACCGAATTTCTGCGTCCGCAAAATAACTTTCTGCAACCGCTGGGTCATAAAATTACAATATGGCGCCAAAAACGGTTGCAATATTACTCAGCGCCCAATATTCCAGTCTGTGAAGCGCGCGATTCTGCGTCGCGGCAAAGGCACTGAACAGAGGAGGCCGGCATGGCTTTGGACACCGAAAGTGGTATCGCGTCGTACGAGGCACCTGAAAAAGATCTGTATGAAATGGGTGAAATCCCGCCCATGGGATATGTCCCAAAGCAAATGTACGCTTGGGCCATCCGCAAAGAACGTCATGGTGAGCCGAACACCGCCATGCAGCAGGAAGTTGTGGATGTTCCGACCCTGGACAGCAACGAAGTGCTGGTTCTGGTTATGGCCGCAGGGGTCAACTACAACGGCGTCTGGGCCGCTCTGGGGCAGCCGATCAGCCCGTTTGACGGCCACAAAGCACCCTACCACATCGCGGGTTCGGATGCGTCGGGCATCGTTTGGGCCGTTGGCGACAAGGTGAAGCGCTGGAAAGTTGGCGATGAGGTTGTGATCCACTGCAACCAGGACGACGGCGACGACGAGGAATGCAACGGCGGTGATCCGATGTATTCGCCCAGCCAGCGGATCTGGGGCTATGAAACACCGGATGGCTCGTTCAGCCAGTTCACCCGCGTGCAGGCACAGCAGCTTATGCCGCGCCCCAAGCATCTGACATGGGAAGAAGCGGCGTGCTACACCCTGACGCTGGCAACCGCGTACCGGATGCTGTTTGGCCACGAACCGCACGATCTGAAACCGGGTCAGAATGTCCTGGTCTGGGGTGCGTCGGGCGGTCTAGGGTCCTACGCGATCCAATTGATCAACACCGCAGGCGCAAATGCGATCGGTGTGATTTCAGACGAAAGCAAGCGTGATTTCGTTATGGGTCTGGGCGCCAAAGGCGTTCTGAACCGTCGTGACTTCAACTGCTGGGGTCAATTGCCCACGGTCAACACACCGGAATATGCCGAATGGTTCAAAGAGGCCCGCAAATTCGGCAAGGCGATCTGGGACATCACCGGCAAAGGCAAAAATGTCGATATGGTGTTCGAACACCCGGGTGAAAGCACTTTCCCAGTGTCGACCTTCGTTGTGAAAAAAGGCGGTATGGTCGTGATTTGCGCCGGAACATCGGGTTTCAACTGTACATTCGATGTGCGCTACATGTGGATGCACCAGAAGCGTTTGCAGGGCTCGCACTTTGCTCATCTCAAGCAGGCGGCAGCCGCGAACAAGCTGATGGTCGAGCGCCGCCTTGACCCCTGCATGTCCGAAGTATTCACGTGGAATGACCTGCCCGAGGCCCATATGAAAATGCTGCGGAACGAGCACAAGCCGGGCAATATGTCTGTTCTTGTTCAGGCGCCGCGTACGGGTCTGCGTACCCTCGAGGAAGTCCTGGACGCAGGCTAACAACCCGCCAGGGTTGTAGACAAAAAACGCCCGCGAATCACCTTGCTGGTTCGCGGGTGTTTTACGTTTTTCAGTCCCCTGACGATCTTTCAAATGCTTGCAATTTTTCCCATCGCTATTTTTGGGGAGTAGAAACCGGCGAATAGGCCAAAAAAGATCATACATGTTATGGTTGTGTTAACCCTTCGTTAACTGTTTCAGAGAGACCCTGATGGCGCAAAATGAGTGGATATTGGACGTATTGTCGGACCTCAATGCTTTCGCCGTTGCGAATGGTTTGAGCGCGCTTGCAGAGCAGCTTGATGACACAAGACTGATCGCGGCTGCCGAGATTGCGTCCATGAAGAACGAGGCACGGGCGCCCGCGGATGGCAACGAAGGTCGATTTGGGTCAAATCCTTCAGGATTTGGAAAACACCAACACGCTTGAAGAACTCAGCGCCGTAGCTGAGCGTTTGCGGGACGCGTTGAACGTCGAGCACCTGACGTATCACTGGGTTGACGGTGCCGGAGATCAATACGGCTACACCACCTATTCAGACGCCTGGGATGAGCGCTACAGGGAAAAAAACTATCACCGTATCGACCCTGTGATCTTGGGGTGTTTCCAGCGGTTTCATCCGGTTGACTGGAAGTCGTTGGATTGGTCCGGCAAGGTGGCAAAGGCCTTCCTTCTGGATGCGCAAAACCATGGCGTTGGCAATCAGGGGTATTCAATCCCAATTCGGGGTCCAAATGGTCAGTTTGCCTTGTTCACGGTCAACCACAGTTGTGATGATCAAACCTGGAAGAACTTTATCTCGACTTACGGGCGTGATTTGATTCTTGTTGCGCATTACATAAATCGCAAGGCGCTGGAGTTTGAAAAAGACAGGCAGCCGGACTGCCCGCGCAGCTTGTCGCCAAGGGAAATCGACGCGATCACACTTTTGGCGTTGGGATACAGCCGCGCCCAAGTGGCCCATTCCCTGACGATTTCCGAGCATACGTTGCGCGTTTACATTGAAAGCGCGCGCTCAAAGCTGGGCGCACATAACACAACCCACGCAATCGCCACGGCACTCAGCCGGGGATTAATAGTGGTTTAAGAGGCGAACGGCCTCCACACGCAAAATTAACCACGACTCTGTACTCCCTTCGTTCCTGCACAGGACGACAAGGGGAACAAGTCATGTTGCGTTATCTATATGCCGATGAGTTACACAGATTTCCGACTCTGGCAGAGGGGATGTTCAAAGATCGTGCGGATCAGTTCAAGACCAGGTTGGGGTGGGATGTCCACGTCAACGAGAAGGGCGAAGAACGGGACGAATATGATGATCTCAATCCGCTTTATGTCATCTGGGAAGAGCCGGATGGCAGCCACGGAGGGTCGATGCGTGTATTGCCTACGACCGGTCGGGTGATGATCAATGAGGTTTTTGGTCATCTGAATGGCGGCAAGCCGATTTGCAGCCCCCTGATCTGGGAGGTCACCCGGTTCTGCCTGTCCCGAACAGCCAGCCCGCATACTGCCGGCGCCATCATGTTGAGCGGCGGTGAAATGATGGAAGGTTTCGGCCTGACGCATATCGCCGGCGTATTTGATGCCAGAATGATCAGAATCTATCGCCTGATCGGGTCATCGCCCGAGGTTCTGGGAACCCAGGGCAGCGGGCGCGATCAGATTTCAGTCGGATTGTGGCCCTATTCAGCGGACGACTGCAACCGAGTGGCCGAGCGTGCGGGCATCCCGCGCGACCTGTCTCGGATGTGGTTCAAAGCCGCATTCGGGCCAAAGAAACAGCACCGGTTCGCCCTATCCGCTTAAGTGCCGGAAAACGCCAATCCACATCTGGTGGTGGTCGGCGCGGCCCTGTAGGGTCGCGCCATGTCCTTGCCGAATGTAACGTTCTCAGATGATCAGGCCGCCGCATATGACAGCATCGCCGAGATGCTGCGGGCAGCAGGTGTTGATCTCGAAGATGATGCCCTTCTGAAACTGCCAAGCGCAGGAAAATCCGGTGTGATGGCCGTGATCGGAAAGGCCGGATCGGGCAAAACGCTGCTGTTGGCCGAACTGTACAAGGCTCTGGCAGAGACGGGTGTTCAGATCGTGTCCGGCGATTATGAAAGCCGCAAATCGAAAGACAAGCGCAGCCTAGCCATCCTGGCCCCGACGAACAAGGCTGCAAGCGTTCTGCGATTGCGCGGCGTGCCTGCGACCACGATTCACCGCATATTGTACACGCCGGTCTATGATCCGGAATACGAGCGTATTGCGGAATGGCTGGCCGGCAATGACGAACGCCCCGATATCGAAGGTTTGACGGATGAAGCCTTGGATCGTGCGGCTGCTTTTTACCAAAACAACAAATCTATCCCCGGGGCGCTGGCCGCCGCCGGTTTGCGAGGGTCGGATTTCATCACCGGGTGGAAGCGCCGTGACGAACCGCTGGATATCGGGTTCGTCGACGAGGCGTCGATGCTGGATGACCGCCAGTTCGATGATCTCAAAGAGATTTTCCCGACCCTTCTGTTGTTCGGCGATCCGGCTCAGCTGGCACCGGTAAATCAGTCTGGCAGCATGGTGTTTGAGGGATTGCCCGAGCCCAGGAAGCTGACACTTCAGCGCGTGCACCGCCAGGATGCAGACAATCCAATTCTGGATCTTGCGCATGCGCTGGCTGACCCGGCAATGGGCTTCGAGGATTTCGAGCGACTGATCGAAGAAACTGCCCGTCGGGATGATCGGGTTGTCTGGGGCCAGCGGGTTGAGGTCGATCTGATGGCCCGAAGCCCGGTTCTCGTCTGGCGCAACGCCACGCGCATTCGTTTGATACAGGCCTTCAGGCAAGTTCACGGCGCACCGGATACGGAATTGCTGGAAGGTGAACCGCTTATTTGTGATGGGATCGAATTGCCCTTGAAACATCGCAAGAAACGGCTGGACCTTGAGGCGCGCGGGCTGATCAAAGGAGCTCAGGTGGTATATCTGGGGCCGGGACGAAAGCCGGGCTTCTCGCGTCTTCACGTGATGGGGGCCGAAGACCCGCAGGTCAGCGCAGCGTCTATTGTGCAGATCGAAAAACCGGACGAGGAAGAGCCGTTTATTCCCTATGCCGCCCGCATGGGGGCGACCTTTTTGCACGGAGCGGCCGTGACGATCCACAAGGCGCAGGGGTCACAATGGGATACGGTTCAGGTGTTCGCTCCGGATCTCTATGCCGCCGCTCGCATGGGCCGGACCGAGGCCGGACAGCCATTGTGGAAGCGTTTGGCATATGTCGCGATCACGCGCGCGCAAGAGCGGTTGATCTGGGTGGTGCGAAATCGCCTGTCAAAGCCCACGCACACCCTGCGTGTGGATGACTTGAGGGCGATTCCGGCGGCTTCGCTGACGTTGGAGGCGGAAGAGACATGAAATCCATCATCGTAACGGGTGCCAGTTCAGGTATCGGCCGGGCAACGGCCCTGCTGTTTCTGTCCCAAGGGTGGACGGTCGGGCTGTTGGCGCGCAGCAAGGACAAGCTGGAAGCTCTGGCAAAAGAGCATCAGGCAGCCATTGTCCTGCCTGCGGATGTGACCGACCCGAATGCGGTAGAACGGGCATTCCGGTCTTTTTCAGTTCGCACCGGGCGGCTGGATGTTCTGTTCAACAACGCCGGGATCTTTGCGCCGGGCGGCACGATCGACGAGATCGCACTGGACGATTGGTATCAAAGCGTCAACGTGAACCTGAACGGCATGTTCCTCTGCGCGCGTGAAGCTTTCAAAATCATGCGTCATCAAAACCCGCAGGGCGGCCGGATCATAAACAACGGCTCGATAGCGGCACATGTTCCGCGCCCGAATTCGGTACACTATTCGGCCACAAAGCACGCCATTACAGGGCTGACGCGCAGCCTTTCGCTGGATGGGCGTCGCTTTGGAATTGCCTGCGGGCAGATCGATATCGGAAATGCGCGCACGCAGATGGTTCAGGGCCTTGTGGACGCGGCGCAAGCCGCGGGCGAAACACCAGATCCGACGATGGCCGTGGAAGACGCCGCGCGCTCGGTCCTGCATATGGCAAGCCTGCCGCCCGAGGCCAACGTGCAGTTCATGACCGTCATGGCCACGACCATGCCCTATATCGGCCGGGGGTGACGGTTACTTTTCTCGCAACAGCCGGAAGGCTGTCGAGGCGCCCCAGCCTGCCGCAATCGCTATGACCAGCGACATCAGGCCGTACCAGACGGGCTGCTGGCGGGACATATTGTACAAAAAACGCTCCAGACCGACTTTCCGGACATCAATGATCGCTTCATATTGCGAGACGACCTCTCCGCCTCGGGTGAGGAAAATCCGGGCGGAATAATCGCCTTCGGTCAGGTCGGCGGGCATATCGATTGAGGTACGGAACAGGGTTTGTTCATCCACTGCTACGGTGTTTTCGCGGATCGAATATAGTTGTTCGTGTTCTCGAATTCTTATTACGGCGTCTGCAAAATCCTGTGCGCCCCGGATATGCATCGCGGCACCGACCGAGCGGATCGCGCGTTCGATCGAAATCCGGTAACGCAGGTCTTCGGTGTCGGACAGGATGTCGTCAAAGGGCCCGCTGGTTGCAACGGCGTAAAAGCTGGGTGCAAGGTCGACAAGAACACTGTCGGTGTTCACCCAGATCCCAAGCTTGCGTTCCTTGCGTCGCACGGTGACAGGCTCGGACGGACCCGCAACCGCGACGATGACTTCGACCGGAGGGCCGGAAGGGATTGGGGTTTCCCGCTTGATGGCCCCAAAAATCAGAAGTTCAGATCCGTCGAATGTCGCGGTGATGGCAACCCGGTCCTGGCTGAGACCAAGGACAACCTGTTCTTCCGCTGCCAAAGCGGGCGAGCAGAACAAGCACAGGGCGGCAATAAGCGAACGCAGCATCCTCAGTGCCCTCCGCCGCTGCCAAGCGAGTAGAGCTCGGCGGGTTCGATAAGCAGATCAAGTGCAAGCTTGCCACATACGGCCAGTACCAGAGCGGCAAGCAGCACGCGCAATTGTTCCGCCGGCATCCGGGCTCCGATCACGGTTCCGATCTGGGCGCCAATGACACCGCCCACCAGCAACAAGACTGCCAGAACAACATCAACCGTGTAGTTGGTGGTGGCGTGCAGCATCGTGGTGAAGGCTGTCACAAAGATGATCTGAAACAGCGACGTGCCGACAACGACCTTGGTCGGCATACCCAGCAAGTAGATCATGGCAGGAACCATGATGAAGCCGCCGCCAACGCCCATGATCGCCGACAAAACCCCAACGCACAGACCGACCAAGGCCGGCGGGATGACCGAGATATACAGGCCCGAGGTGCGAAAACGCATTTTGAAGGGCATGGCATGGACCCAGCCCCGCTGCCGGCGCTTGGCAGGGGCCGCGCCGCCTTTCTTGGCTTTACGCAGGGCCCTCAGGCTTTCGACAAACATCAGGCTGCCAATGACGCCGAGAAAAACAACGTAACAGAGTGTCACCAGCAGATCGACCTGACCCAGGCTTTTGAGATAGTTGAAGACAACCACGCCCAAAGCGGCCCCAACAAGCCCGCCAACCAGCAATACCGTTCCCATTTTGAGGTCCACGGTCTTTCGTCGGAAATGTGCCAGAACTCCGGAAAAAGATGATGCGACGATCTGATTGGCTTCGGTAGCAACAGCCACCGCCGGCGGAATACCGATGAAGAACAGCAGCGGGGTCATCAAAAAGCCGCCACCGACACCGAACATTCCGGACAGGATGCCAACCATGCCGCCCAACCCCAACAAGAGAAAGGCGTTTACTGAGACTTCGGCGATGGGAAGGTATATCTGCATGGGCTCTTCTAGTTGCACTGAGTTGAGAGGCGCAACGCCATAGCGTCGCATTCGCCTAAATATTTAAAAAATTGAATGTGACTAATCGGCACATACGACCAGACCTGCCTGTTTGCGCTGATCGGGTCTGCGGGCAACTGCCAGTTTGCAGGAAGGTACACACTCATACCCTCTTAGAACGGTTGCGGCATGCAAAATCAACTCTGCATGCCGCTCCGCAGCGAACAGGACTGAAACTCAGTTCGGAACTGGCCTTATCAGCGCTCTTTGACGTAGGGTTCTCCGCCTGCCCGAGGTGGGATGGCTTTGCCGACGAAGCCGGCAAGGATCACCACCGTCAGAATATAGGGCAGGGCGTCCATCACCTGCACGGGAATCACGACGCCACCCAGGTCGATATTTTGGAACCGCAGCGCGATCGCTTGCAGCAGACCAAACAGCAAGCAGGCCCACATGGCATGCCACGGGCGCCACTTGGCAAAGATCAGGGCGGCCAAGGCGATAAATCCACGACCGGCGGTCATTTCCTTGACAAACCCTGCCTGCAAGGCCGTAGCCAGATAGGCGCCTGCGATGCCGCACAGCACACCACAGATGGCGACGGCGGCGAACCGCAGGCCAACCACCGAGACACCGGCGGTGTCCACTGCGGCCGGGTTCTCACCCACCGCCCGCAGGCGCAGACCGAACCGGGTGCGATACAGAATCCACCAAGTGGTCGGAACCATCAGGAACGCGACATAAACCAGGATCGAATGGCCCGAGAGCAATTCGGAATAGATGGGACCAACAATTGGCACACCGCCGAGGGACTCGGCGAATGGGAAGTTGATCGGTTCGAACCGGCCCCCGCCAAACAGGGACGGTGTACGACCACCTTGCTGAAACCAGCTTTGCGCGACCAGGACGGTCAGGCCCGAGGCCAGAAAGTTGATCGCCACGCCCGATATCAACTGGTTGCCCCGGAAGGTGATCGACGCCAGCCCGTGCAGGCCCGACAGCAACAAAGAGGATGCGATACCAGCCAGCAGGCCCAGCCAAACCGACCCTGTGACAGCTGCGATTGCAGCTGAAAAGAACGCTGACATCAACATTTTGCCTTCGAGGCCGATGTCGAAGATCCCGGCCCGTTCCGAAAACAGACCGGCCAGACAGGCAAGCAGCAGTGGGGTGGACAGGCGAATGGTCGAATCCAGAACCTGAATGAGGGTTACAAAAAATTCCATCACTCAGCCCTCTTCCGCATACCCAGGAAAAGTTTTTCAAGCGGCATTCGCACCATGTTGTCCAATGCGCCGGTGAACAGGATGACCAGGGCCTGAATGACCACGATCAGTTCCCGCGGAATCGAAGCCCACAGCGCCAGCTCGGCGCCGCCCTGATACAGAAATCCGAACAAGAGCGCAGCCAGAAACACACCGAACGGATGTGAACGCCCCATCAGAGCCACGGCGATGCCTATGAAACCCGCTCCCTCGGTCGAGTTCATAACTAGTCGCTCGGCTTCGCCCATGACATTGTTGATGGCCATCAACCCTGCCAGCCCGCCGGAAATCAGCATCGCGACAATCGTGATGCGCACAGGTGAAATACCGGCATAGACAGCGCCGGTCTCGGAATGGCCGTAAGCCCGGATTTCATAACCCAGACGCGTGCGCCAGATCAGCGCCCAGACAACGACGCAGGCAAGCAACGCGATGAAGAAGGTGATGTTCGCAGGGGCGCCGCGGAAAACAACGTTCTCTGCGGTCGAGAACATCTCCTGGAAAGAGGGCAGATGCACGCTTTCAGAGAACCGCGCGGTGGCCGGATCCTGCGACCCTTGGGGGCGCATGACATTGACCAGCATGTAATTCAGGAAAGCAGCGGCGATGAAGTTGAACATGATCGTGGTGATCACGATATGGCTGCCACGCTTTGCCTGAAGATAGGCCGGAATGGCTGCCCAGAGCGCGCCGAACAGCATCGATGCCGCACAGGCGGCAAGCAAGGCAATGCTCCAATGCGGCCAGTCGACATAAAGACAGACCATGGCCACGCCTAGCCCGCCCAGCATCGCCTGACCTTCGCCCCCGATGTTGAACATACGGGCATGGAAGGCGACGGCCACCGCAAGACCGGTAAACATGAAGTTGGTCGCGTAATAGAGCGTATAGCCCCAGCCATAGGTCGATCCCAGCGCACCAGTGACCATCAATTTGACGGCTTCGACAGGGTTTTCGCCGATGGCGAGGATGACCAGCGCCGAAAGGATTGCGGCCAGTATCAGACTGATCAGGGGGATCAGAATGACATCGGCCCATTTAGGCATTTTTTCCATGTTACGCGGCCTCTCCCGCAACACCGGCCATCAGAAGGCCCAGTTCTTTTTCATCTGTCTCATGGGGCAGGCGTTCTCCCATGATATGTCCGTCAAACATCACCGCGATCCGGTCCGAGAGCGAGAAGATTTCTTCCAGTTCGACCGATACCAGCAGGATTGCCTTGCCCTGATCACGCAGCGCGACAATCTGTTTGTGAATGAACTCGATGGCGCCGATGTCCACGCCCCGCGTGGGTTGCCCGACCAGCAGCAGGTCAGGGTTGCGTTCAATCTCGCGGGCGACAACGATTTTCTGCTGATTGCCGCCCGAGAAACTTTTGGCTGCCAGCCAGGGATTGGGCGGGCGGACGTCGAATTTTTCGATCTTGGCTTCGGTATCGGCGCGCAACGCCGCGTTGTCCATGAAGATACCGCGTTTATAGGCCGGGTCGCGGTGATATCCGAAGGCCACGTTTTCCCAGGCGTGGAAGTCCATGATCAGGCCTTCGCGCTGCCGGTCTTCGGGCACGTGGGCGATGTGATGCGCGCGGCGGGCCTGACCATCTGATCCGGCCCCACTCAGTGCCAGCGGTTCGCCGTTCAGCTTGATCGTGCCCTGTCCGGGGCGCATTCCACCAAGAACTTCCAGCAGTTCGGATTGACCATTGCCGGCCACGCCGGCGATGCCGACGATCTCACCTGCGCGTACGGTCAGGTCGATATTTTTGACCCGTTCAACGCCTGCCGAATCAAAAACGCTGAGATTTTCGATCTCGAGAATGGGTTCGCCGGGCGTCGCGGGCACTTTGTCGACTTGCAGCAGAACCTTGCGGCCGACCATCAGCTCGGCCAGCTCCTCGGGGCTGGTCTCGGATGTTTTGACCGTGGCCGTCATTTGCCCGCGCCGCATAACCGATACCGTGTCGGTGTTTTCCATGATCTCGCGCAGTTTGTGGGTGATCACGATGACCGTTTTGCCCTCGGACCGCAGCCGGTCGAGGATGCGGAACAGCTGATCGGCTTCGGCTGGGGTCAACACGCCGGTCGGTTCGTCCAGAATCAGAATTTCGGCCTTGCGGTACAGCGCCTTCAGGATCTCGACCCGCTGCTGCATCCCCACGCCGATCTCGTCGATGCGCTTGTCGGGATCGACGAACAGTTCGTATTCTTCCTCGAGCTCTTTCAGCTCTTTGCGGGCTTTTGCCAGTGATGGCGCCAGCAGCCCGCCATCCTCGGCGCCCAGTACGATGTTTTCCAGAACTGTGAAATTTTCCACCAGCTTGAAATGCTGGAACACCATCCCGATGCCCGAGGCGATGGCCGCCTGGCTGTCCGGGATGTCGGTCTTGGTCCCATTGATCCAGATCTCACCTTTGTCGGCTTTGTAAAAGCCGAAGAGAATGCTCATCAACGTGGATTTGCCTGCGCCGTTTTCACCGATGATCCCATGGATCGTACCGGGTGCAACGCTGATCGAGATGTCTTTGTTGGCCTGAACTGGCCCAAAGGCTTTGGATATCCCTTTGAGCTCAATGGCTGGGACGGTCATGTCTTGCCCTCAACTGCCGAGAAACCCATCCGGCTGTCCGCCAGGATGGCGAAGTGGGTGGCGAGGCGGAAGGCACTCTCCCGCCCCGCACGGTATCAGAACTGCAGCGCCGGGCAGCTGTCGTTCTCGTAATAGCTTACAACATTGATTTCGCCGTTGATGATCGCCTTGCGGGCTTCGTCTACGGCGTCGCTCATGCGAACCGAAACAAGCTCTTTGTTGTTTTCATCCATGGCAACGCCGACCCCATCTTCGGCCAGACCCATGATGAAAACGCCGGTTTCAACGTTTTCGCCTGCTTTCATCGCTTCATAAACAGCGACGTCCACACGCTTCAGCATCGAAGTCAGAACTTTGCCTGGGTGCAGGTGATTCTGGTTGCTGTCCACACCAATCGACAGGATGCCCTCGTCAGCCGCAGTTTGCAGAACGCCAACGCCGGTTCCGCCGGCCGCAGCGTATATCACATCAGCGCCCTGGCTGATCTGCGCTTTTGTAAGCTCCGAACCTTTTACCGGATCGTTCCAGGCAGCAGGCGTTGTTCCTGTCATGTTGGCAACAACATTGATGTCTGGGTTCACGGCCTTAGCGCCCTGGGCATAGCCGCATCCGAAATGGCGAATCAACGGGATGTCCATACCTCCGATGAAACCAACGGTGCCGGATTTCGACGCCATGGCGGCCATCATCCCGACCAGGTAGGACCCTTCGTGCTCGGCAAAGCCAATCTGGCGGATGTTTGGAGCGTCCAGCCAAGTCACGTCAACAGCGACGAATTTGGTGTCGGGGTAATCACTTGCAACAGCCGCCAGGGCGTCAGCGATTCCGAACCCCATGGTGATGATCGGATTTGCACCGGATTCCGCAAACCGGCGCAGGGCCTGTTCGCGCTGCGGTTCTGCCTGAATTTCGATTTCCAGATACTTGCCGCCGGTTTCATTCGCCCAGCGCTGCGCGCCGTTATAGGCGGCCTCGTTGAAGGACTTGTCGAACTTGCCGCCCAGGTCAAAGATCACCGCCGGTTCGGCCAGTACCGCTCCGGCTGACATTGCGACGGCAGCGGCAGCACCCATCAAGGATTTCATCAGGGTCATTTCAGTCTCCCAATTTTATTTTGTTGGCACAGGGTCAGATTAGCCCCGTTCACCCACTTTTAGCGAGCATAACTGTTGTGATGGCGGGTATTAAGGGGGTTTGCAACCACCATGGTCAACTGAATTCTGACCAAATGGTCTAAAAAACGGGCGATTGCCGTAGGGGCAGGCGGCATTCCATTACGAGTGCATTAGTTTTCTGGCCCGTTTCGCGTGCATAGTACGCCTTGCGCAGCCCGCACTGCCGATATCCGCATCGATTGTACAGGGAAATGGCCGCAATGTTGTCGGCCGCGACATCCAGAAAGGCACGCGTTGCCTGCAAATCGATCGCTTGATCATGCCATTCCTGCATGAGTCGAAGTGCCAGGCCTTGCCTTTGAAACGAAGGGTGGGTCGCAATTGTCAGCAACTCGGCTTCGCGCGCAATCACCTGAAACAGTGCAAAGCACCGGGAATCTCCGACGGCATGAGTAAAGCGGTTTTCAAGAAGGGCGGCGAATTCATCTTCTGTCCAGCCGCGCGAGTGCGAAAACGCTGCGGCTTGGGTCGATGCCATCTCGTGCGGTGTCATTCGTTCAGCAGAACAGGGGGGGTATCGCGGGACGGAGCCGCGTCGGCGGGCCTTACGTACAAAGGTGCAGGCGGCAAGCTGGTACGATCCCAGCGCCGCGCGGCCAGCCGGGCGATGGCTTGTGCCAGCAAGGCAGGGTCAGAGCAGGAATACAACGGCCCGCCAAGTTCCGCTTCGGCCCGAGGCAAGAGACACGGATCGGCACCGGGCATTTTCACATAAACCTGGTCGCGCGGGGCAGGGATCGCCGGTGTCTGCCCGCCTTCCGCCAGCTCACGCAAGGCATCGAAGCCGGAAACTCCGACCGCAGGGATTTCCAGCCCAAGTGCAAGACCCCGCGCGGCCGAAACCGAAATACGGATGCCGGTGAAGTTCCCGGGCCCTATCCCAACGCCGATCGCGTCCAAACCGGCCCAATCACATCCGGTTTCCGCCAGAACGTCTTCCAACAGCGGAATCAATCGTTCGGCTTGTCCGCGTGACATTGCTTCGGCACGAGACGTCACGATTTCGCCGTCGCGCAACAAAGCGGCCGCGCAATGCGCGGCCGATGTGTCAAATGCCAGAATAGTCGGGTTAGACGGCAACAGGGCGAACCTCGGTCACTTCCGGAATGTAATGGCGCAGAAGGTTTTCGATACCCATCTTCAGGGTCAATGTCGAAGACGGGCAACCCGCGCAGGCCCCCTGCATGTGCAGATAGACGACGCCGCGATCAAACCCGTGGAACGTGATATCACCCCCATCCTGAGCCACGGCAGGACGCACACGGCTGTCCAGCAAATCCTTGATCTGATTGACGATATCAGCGTCCTCTCCAGAGTGTTCGGCATGGCCCGAGGCCCCGGCGGAATCTGCGCCCATAACAGGCTGGCCGGATTGATAATGCTCCATCACTGCGCCAAGAATGGCCGGTTTGATGTGGTCCCACTGAACGTCGTCCGATTTGGTAACGGTGACAAAATCGTTGCCAAAAAACACGCCAGTCACACCGTTGACCGCAAAAATGCGTTTGGCCAAAGGGGATTTTTCGCCCGCTTCCGCAGTTGGGAAATCCGCTGTTCCAGCTTCCAGCACCGTTTGGCCGGGCAGGAATTTCAACGTGGCCGGATTGGGGGTGGATTCGGTCTGGATGAACATGAGGGCGCTCCGTCTGATGTGCTTCTGATATGCGCGCAGGCGCACGGGAAGTCAAGATTTGGAACGATTCTAAATTGTGGAGGCGTATTCTAGTGCATCATCCAGACGATCATCGCCCCAGAACAACTCTTCCCCGGCCAGAAAACTTGGTGCACCAAACAGACCAAGCGCCTTGGCGCGGGCAGATTGTTCGAACAGGGCCTGTTTTATGTCCGGGTCCCCTGCGCGGTTCATCACGCCGCTGTGCACCCCTGCTTCGTCGAGACAGGAGGCCAATACGCTGTCCTCTGAGATATTCTGCCCGGCGCCGAATTCGGCGCTCAAGACGGCCCGAACAAACGCCGCCCGTTCCCGATGATCCTCGATGCCCAGAACCAGACGTGCTGCCCTGAGCGAATTCTGCGGAAATGGATCAGGCTTTGCAAAAGGAAGCCCGCGCGCCTTGCACAGACGTTCCATATCGCGCCACATGTACCGCCCTTTGGCCGGATACAGGTTGAAAGGTGAGGTGCGCCATCCTTGATCCGCGAAAATCGGACCCAACAGGAACGGGTGCCATTCAATGTCAACGCCTTTGTCTTGCGCGGCCGCTTCGATCCGCATCGCGCTGAGGTAGGAATAGGTCGAGGCGAATTCGAACCAGAACTGTATCGTCTTCGCCATCGCCGCTCCTCAGGTTATTTCTTCCAGTTTCTCTTTGCTCAGATTGCCCGGAACGATCGTGATCGGAATCGGCAGGCTACCCGAATTCTTCGTCAGTTGAGTCACCAACGGACCAGGACCTTTCTTGTCGGTCCCTGCCCCAAGTACAAGAACACCAATCTCGGGATCGGACTGAACATGTTCGATGATCTGTGCCACGGGATCGCCTTCGCGAATGGCCAGTTCCGGTTCCACGTTCTGCTTGTCCCGCATCCATTTGGCAAACACTTCGAAATGCGCGTGGATACGTTCGCGGGCTTCTTCACGCATGGTTTCGGCCACACCGATCCAGTGATTGAACTCGTCGGGCGGGATGACAGACAGGACCGTCACACCACCTCCGGTATGGGCAGCCCGCATCGCGGCAAACCGCATCGCGTTCAGGCATTCGCGGCTGTCATCCAGAACGACTAGGAACTTACGCATGGGTATCCTCTTTAGGTTTCCGGGATCATGCCCGACCGATCGCACGCTGGCAACTCGGGCAAGCCTGAGGCATAGTGCTATCGTTCACTTGCAGCCCAATCCCAATAGAGGGCGCGGGCACGGCGAGCAATAGGACCCACCTGAAATTGCGTTTCCTCCAGCGCAGTTACCGGTGTGACCTTGCTCATGTTGCCGGACATGAAGACCTCGTCGGCCTCGTGGAAATCCTCGAAGCTCAGAACCGTTTCGTGGACCTTTACTCCATCTGCGCGCAGGTTTTTGATATGCCGTGCTCGGGTAATTCCAGCCAGGAAGGTTCCGTTCGGGATCGGTGTAAAGACTTCGCCATCCTTCACCATGAAGATGTTGGCCGTCGCCGTTTCCGCCACATGCCCCATCGCATCGGCCACCAAAGCGTTGGAAAAGCCTTTCGAGCGCGCCTCTTGCAGCATGCGGGCGTTGTTGGGGTAAAGGCACCCCGCCTTGGCGTTTACGACCGCGCTTTCCAGAACCGGGCGGCGGAAGCGCGTGGTCGACAGAGTGGCCGACGCGGTTTCCGGGGCCATTGGGATTTCTTCCAGGCAGATGGCAAAACCGGTGCTGTTTTCCTGAGGGACTATTGCCGTGCTGTCACCGTCGATCCCCCAGTACATCGGACGAATGTAAACGGCTGTGTCCGGGCTGTAGGCCTGCAACCCTTCGCGTATCAACTCGACCATCTGTTCGGTCGTCGTGGTCGGCGTCAGCATCAAGGCTTCGGCTGACCGATTTACCCGTGCGCAATGGGCCTCCAGATCCGGGGCCACGCCGTCAAAATATCGCGCGCCGTCAAAGACCGAAGATCCCAGCCAGGCGCCATGATCCGCCGCGCGCATGATGGGTGCATCCCCCTCATGCCATTGGCCTTGAAAATAGGTCCGGATGTTCGTGCCGGTTGCCATGACGCCCTCCTTTGATTCAGGCAAACCCTAGGAGGGCGTCAGGCGAAGGTCCAGTGCAATCAGCGTGATGCGGCGCCAACCATGCCAACGATTTCGTAGGTCTTTTGCAGGATCGGAGCAGCGATTTCACGTGCGCGCTCGGCGCCGCGGGCGAGAATCCGGTCAATCTCGGCCTGATCCCCCATCAGGCGTGACATTTCGGTCGAGATCGGAGCCAGTTTCGCCACTGCCAGATCGGCCAGCATCGGTTTGAACTCACCGAACTGCTTGCCGCCTACTTCGGACAGAACCTGTTCGATGGTTTGATCGTTCAGGGCCGCGTAGATATTGACCAGGTTACGCGCCTCGGGGCGGTCCTCGAGCCCTTCGGCCTCTGACGGCAGAGCATCAGGGTCGGTCTTGGCTTTGCGGATTTTCTTGGCAATCGTTTCGGCGTCATCCGTCAGGTTGATCCGGCTCATGTCAGAAGGATCGGATTTCGACATCTTCTTTGATCCGTCCCTCAGGCTCATGACCCGTGTGGCCGCACCTTCGATCACCGGCTCGGTGACGGGAAAGAAATCGACGCCGAAATCGTTGTTGAACTTGATGGCGATGTCGCGAGTCAGCTCAAGATGCTGTTTCTGGTCTTCCCCTACCGGTACGTGGGTCGCGTGGTAGATGAGGATGTCCGCAGCCATCAGAGCAGGATAGGCAAACAAGCCAAGCGAAGCGTTCTGCTGGTTTTTGCCGGCCTTGTCCTTCCACTGGGTCATGCGCTGCATCCAACCCATACGAGCAACACAGTTAAATATCCAAGCCAGTTGCGCGTGTTCCGGCACTTGGCTTTGATTGAACAAAATCGATTTTTCGGGGTTTAGTCCAGAAGCGATGTAACCGGCACAAAGCTCCCGCGTTGCATGCTGCAACTCGGTTGGATTTTGCCAGACCGTGATTGCATGAAGATCGACCATGCAATAGATGGTTTCAAATTCCTCGCTTTGCATTCTCACCCAGTTCCGAAGCGCACCGAGATAATTGCCGAGGTGCAGGTTACCCGAAGGCTGTGCGCCGGAAAACACGCGGGGCGTGAACTGGGTCTCGGTCATCAAAGGGAACTCCTGTCTGGAAAAATCGGCTCCCGTCGCTTACCCATGAGGCAAAGGGACGTCAACAGCCGCGAAAGGCCAGCCCGATGAGCAGTGAGCATTACACACCCGCCGTAAACCCGTTGCCGCCCGTTGTGGTGGCGCTGGTTCTGTTCATCATCGGCATCGAACTGGCCTTCACGCTGGGATCGCGCGGTTTGATCGGAGGGCCGGCGGCCGTGGGTTGGCGTCTGGACGCGATACAGCACTATGCCTTCTCGGCAGATATTTTCGATTGGATGGTGCTGAACGGGCGTTGGCCGTTCGAACATCTGGTCCGGTTCGTGACCTATCCCTTTGTATCCGCCAACTTTACGCAGGCGATTTTTGTCTGTGTCTTCGTTCTGGCGATGGGAAAAATGGTTGGTGAGGTTTTCGGTGGTGTCCCCATGCTGCTGATCTTCGTCGTCTCGGGGATTGGCGGCGCGTTGAGTTATGCCGTTTTGCTGGACCCGCGCTATCCCCTGATCGGAGGGTTTCCACCTGTTTATGGCCTGATCGGAGGATTCACGTGGTTGTTGTGGCGCAAACTGTCGCTTGTGGGGGCAAATCAGGCAAGGGCGTTCCAACTGATCGCCGTTCTGATGGGCATTCAGTTCCTATTTGGTCTGATCTTCGGCGGAAACGCGGAATGGGTCGCCGATCTGGGTGGGTTTGCCACCGGCTTTGGCATGTCATTTCTGGTGGCGCCGGGGGCCTGGGCCCGGATCGTCGGGCGCATCCGCCGCGATTGATCAGGCCCGGCGCAAGGCGCGTTTGAACTCTGACAATTTGAACGCTCCCAGGACATGACCAAGACAGAAATACGAGACGGCGGCGACCACGATCAGGACCAAAAGCGCCAGATAGCGCCAACCGGGAATGTCCAGCGTCCAACCTAAGAAGTGGATCAACGCAAACAAAACCGCGCCCATGCCGACCGAGGCCAGAACGATCCGTCCCGCACGTGCCTTGAAACGGTCATCGAAACGCGCTTCTTCGCCCATGCGACGTGCACCGATCGCCAGAAGAACAACCATGGCCCAGCCGGCAGTTGACGCAGCAATCGCAGGGGCGATCCAACCCACCAGCGGGAAAAGGCCAAACGCCAATGCCGCGTTCACGACCATTGCGACCACCGCATATCGGAATGGGGAACGCGTATCCTCGCGCGCAAAGAAAAGTGGTTGCAGCAGTTTTTGCAGCATGAATGCAGGCAGACCAATGCCATAAATCGCGACCGCCAGAGCTGTCGCAGCGGTATCCTCGGGACTGAACTGTCCCCTTTCGAACAGTACCGAAACCAGCGGGTTCGGGATCATCAGGAACGCCACGGTCGAGGGCAACGTCAACAGCAGCATGAATTCCCCGGCGCGGGAAAACGCGTTGCGGGCCCCTTCCTTGTCGTCGGCGCGCAGGCGGCGGGACAGGTCGGGCAGCAGGACAATGCCAATGGCGATTCCGACGACGCCCAAAGGCAGTTGGTACAGGCGATCCGCGGCAAACAGCCAACTCACGGCCTTTTCGGTATTTGACGCCACCAGTTGTCCGACCACCAGATTGACCTGCGTAACCCCCATGGCCAAGGCGGCGGGAACCGCGATGCGGACCATCCGGCGCATCTCGGGCGTCAGGTGGGGCAGGCCCGGGCGGATACGGATACCTGCACGTTCGGTCGCCACCCAGACCAGCACCAGTTGTGCGACGCCGGCGACCGGAATGACCGAGATCAGCCATCGTATCACCTCGCCTCCAGAGATGGCCCCGGCAATCAGCGCGGTGCAGGCAAAGATGTTCAGCAAAACAGGTGCCGCTGCGGCCGCTGCGAACCTGCCAGTGGCGTTCAATACCCCCGAAAACAACGCCGCCAAGGACATGAAAAGGATATACGGGAACACGACATAGCCATAGTCCACGGCCAGCTCGAAACGTTCATCCCCATGGAACCCTTCGGCCGTCAGCCACACCAGACCCGGCATGAAAACCATGGCCAGCCCGACCAGCGCCAGAACGGCCACGGCCAACAGGTTGAACGCATCCTGCGCGAACCCCTGGGGGTTCTCGTCCGCCTCCAGCCGTTTCGAGAACATGGGCACAAAAGCCGCGTTAAACGCACCTTCGGCGAAAAAGCGGCGGAACATGTTCGGCAGGCGAAAGGCCGCGACGAAAGCATCCATCACCGGCCCGGGGCCGATGAAGGCGGTCAGCAGAATTTCCCGCAGAAACCCCAGTATTCGACTGGCCAGCGTCCAGAAGCCGACCGTGAACAGGCCTGAAAACAAACGGATTTGCTTCATGAGGCCGCACGCTCGGCGCCTTCGGTGATCGCCTTGCGCAGCTTGGCCTCAAGCCCACGTTGCTTGCTTTCCGAATGATATTTCAAGCCGAACATATCCTTGACGTAAAATGTATCGACCACCTGTTCTCCATAGGTCGCGATCACGGCATTGGCGATGTAGACATTCGCTGCGGCGAGGGTCCGGGTCAGATCGAACAACAGACCCGGACGGTCGCGGGTGTCCACTTCGATGATCGTGTATATTTCAGAACCGTCATTGTCGAAGGTGATATGCGTTGGAACGTTGAAGGCACGCTCGCGTTTCTTGATCTTGTCGCGTGACTTCAACGCCTCCTTCGCAACCACTTCGCCGCGCAATGTCTTATGGATCATCTGTGTAAGACGTGGCAGGCGCGAGGCTTCAAACGGGTGCCCTTCGGCGTCTTGAATCCAGAATGCATCGGTGACATAGCCGTCTTTGGTCGTATAGCTGCGCGCATCCACGACATTCGCGCCAACCAGGGCCAGCGCGCCGGCAATGCGGGCAAAGATACCGGGGTGGTCGCCCATGGCAAAACAGGCTCGGGTTGCGTCGCGATCCTCGTCCGGTTGCAGGCGGATCTCCATCGCGCCGGGGTCGCCGCTTTGTTCCAGCGCACGCAGCATGTTCGCAAACTCGACATGTGTGGCCAGATTGAGACCCTGCCAATACGGGTCGTAGTGGCGCCCCGTCTCGGATTTGAGGTCGGCCTTGGACCAGGCTGCCAGTTCGGTGCGCAGGGCTTTCTTTGCCTCGGCGCCGCGATTGGCGCGGTTGAGGTCCTCCATCCCGGTTTCCAGCGCGCGCTTGGTTTCAGCGTGAAGGGCACGCAAAAGCGTGGCTTTCCAGTTGTTCCATGTGTTCGGCCCCACGCCGCGAATGTCGCAGACGGTCAGAACGGTCAACAGGTCCAGCCGTTTGACGGTTTGAACTGCCTTGGCGAAATCACGCACTGTGCGGGGGTCTGAAATGTCACGTTTCTGTGCCATGTCGGACATCAGCAGGTGATAGCGCACCAGCCATTCGACCGTTTCCGAATCTGCTTTGTTCAGGCCCAGTCTTGGTGCCACCTTGCGCGCGATCTGTGCCCCAAGGATCGAGTGATCCTCGGGGCGCCCCTTCGCGATATCATGCAGCAACAGGGCGACATACAGCACCTTGCGATTGACCCCACCTTTCAGAATCGATGAGGCAAGAGGCAGCGATTCAATCAACTCTCCGCGTTCGATCTGGGCCAGATTTACGATGCACTGGATGGTATGCTCGTCCACCGTATAGCTGTGGTACATGTTGAACTGCATCATGGCCACGATGGGCTCGAACTCGGGCAGGAAGGCGGATAGTACGCCCAGTTCGTTCATCCGCCGCAAGGCTCGCTCTGGGTTGCCGTGTTTCAGCATCAGGTCCAGAAAGATGCGCCGCGCCTCTTTGTCATTGCGCATTTCGTCGTCGATCAGATGCAGATTTGCCGCCACCAGACGCATGGCATCCGGATGGATCAGCATTCCCGTTCGCAAGCCTTCTTCGAACAGGCGCAGAAGGTTTACCTTGTCGGACAGAAATTTGTCAGGGTCCGCTACGTCCAGACGACCGTGAACAACCCGGTATCCCGCTTTGACCCGACGGCGCCTGCGGAAAATACGCTCCAGCAAAGGTGCGCCTTTCACGTGCAGCGCCTCAAGCTTCGTCAGAAAAATCCGCGTCAACTCGCCGACACGCGTGGCTTCGCGGAAATAGCGTTGCATGAACACCTCGACCGCCCGGCGACCGGCGTGATCCTCATAGCCCATGCGCGCGGCAACCTCGACCTGCATGTCAAAAGTCAGTTGCTCGGTGGCGCGACCCGTCACCAGATGCAAATGCGAACGAACAGCCCAAAGAAATTCTTCGGCCTGAACGAAAGTCTTGAACTCTTCCGGGGTGAACAGACCCAAAGGCACAAGTTCGGCCACGTCCTGAACGCCATAGATGTACTTTGCGATCCAGTAGAGGGATTGGAGGTCGCGCAACCCCCCTTTGCCCTCTTTCACATTGGGTTCGACCTTGTAGCGCTCTCCCTGTTTCAGGTGACGCTCATCTCGTTCGTTCAGTTTGGCTTCGATGAATTCCCGCTCGGTTCCTTTGAACAGCTCGGTTTTCAGGCGTCGCTCAAGCTCGTCGGCCAACGCCTTGTCGCCCGCCAGATAGCGTTGTTCAAGCATTGCCGTGCGGATCGTGAAATCCTCGGTGCCCAGCCGAAGGCAGTCTTTGATCGTGCGCGAGGAATGCCCGACCTTAAGCCTGAGATCCCAAAGGATATAAAGCATCGATTCAATGACGCTCTCGGCCCAGGCGGTGATTTTGTACGGGGTCAGAAACAGCAGATCGACATCAGAAGACGGTGCCATTTCACCGCGCCCATATCCGCCAACGGCCAGTACGGCGATCTTTTCACCTTGTGTTGGCGTCGCAAGCGGGTGCAGGCGCGTGCTGGAGACCAGCATCGCGGTTCCGACCAGCTGGTCCGTCAGGTAGGTATAGGACCGGGTCAGCGCACGCGCGTCGAACGGACGTTCGCTGAAGGCATCGGCAATGGCTTTGCGACCCGCTTTCTGAGCGTCGCGCAGAATGCGCACTGTTTCAGAACGCATTTTGCTGTTGTCAGAGCTGGTCTCGAACACCTCGGCCAGCGCATCATTGACGCTGACGCTGTCAAAGATGTTTTCGGCAGGGCAAATTAGCGCGCCATCCGGCGCCATGGTCTCGCCCGATCGCTCAGAAACCGGCACCAGAGAAGCTTTGCGGGGCAGGGTCAATCACAACCACCTGTTTATTCTGAATCGTCGCTACGGCAAGGCCGCGTTCATTGGTGCCGTTCGGGCGGAGGCGGAAGATACCGCCAACACCTTGGAAACCGGCATTTTGGGTCAGGGCAGCACCGGTCAGAGCATTGGATTTGCCCTGGCTGACCAAAGCACCAATCGCCGCTATTCCGTCATAGGCCAGACCGCTGATCGGATGAGGCGCTTCTCCATATGTCGCGTTATAGCGTTGACGATAGGCTTGGGCCTTTGACGGGTCGGGCAGGGCGAACCATCCCCCTTGCACGCCCGGCAGCTCCAGCGTTTGCGGGGGGATATCCCAACGGGTTAGACCGATGAATTGTGTCGTCGCCGGAGAAACGCCGGCCTCAGGCAGCAATTGCGAGAAAAGTGGCAAGGCACCCGCTGTCGTTGCCGTCATGAAAATCGAGTCCGCCCCTGTCGAATCGACGGTGGCCTTGATGGTGGGAACCGAGTTGATGACACCCTGTTGCGACCGGTCGTATCCGACCGTTCCCGCATTGTTGACCCGGCTGTTTGCCAGAGCATTGGCGATGGCAGCTTGCCCCACTTGCCCCGCGGCATCATTGCTGTGCACGATAACCGTGTTCGTTTTGCCTTGCCTGCCCGCATAATTCACCAGCCGGTTGGCGGTGTTTTCAAAGGTCGGTCCAAGTACAAATACATTGCCACCCGCAATGCTGGTGTTGTTCGAGAACGAAAGAACATTCACGTTATTGTTCAGTACGGCCAGTCCGGCAGCGTTTGCCGCCTGGGCGTAAACAGGGCCGACAATGATCTTGGCGCCTTCGGCAACGGCCTGCTGGGCCACCGCTGTCGCCGTGGTCGGGTTTCCTGCCGTATCGTAAACACGCAGGTCGATTTTGACGTTAGGCAGATCGGACATTGCCATACGGGCCGCATTCTCAAGGCTCTGCGCCAGCGCGGCGTCGCCCGAGCGGGGAACCAGCAAAGCAACCGGAACAGGATTCGACGTGTCAATCGAAGGGCCACCCCCAACGCCGCCCGGCTCACAAGCGGCCAGAAATGCTGCGGTCGTCAGGGCAATGGCGGCTTTCGCCAGCTTGCTTACGGGCTTGCAAACGGTAAACATCTAAATGAAAACTCCCTGATCCGGCGGCTGTGAATGCTTCTGTTCTGTTGAGCCGCGATAATAAACGTCACGCTGTGAGGGTCCAGCTTTGAATTTCCAAAAGATCAGATTGGCTGCGGGCCTGTATTTTGTTGCCACTCCGATCGGAACCGCGCGCGACATTACGCTCAGGGCGCTGGATGTTCTGGCCTCGGCCGATGTGATAGCGGCGGAGGACACCCGGAGCCTGCGGCGGTTGATGGAAATCCATGGCATCCCCCTGGAGGGTCGGCATATCCAAGCCTACCATGATCACAGCGGCGCCGGGGCGCGTGGCAGGCTTATGGATGCCCTGGCACAGGGGCAATCGGTCGCCTATGCATCCGAGGCGGGTATGCCGCTGATCGCTGATCCGGGATATGATCTGGGCAAACAGGCGGCCGAAGCCGGGCATATGGTGACCTGTGCGCCCGGGGCTTCCGCCGCCATAACAGCGCTGACCCTGGCGGGTCTGCCAACGGATTCGTTCTTTTTCGCAGGTTTCTTGCCGAACGCATCAGGTGCACGCCGGACCCGGATTGAGACGTTGAAAAACATACCAGGCACCTTGGTGTTCTATGAATCCCCAAAACGCGTCTCGGCCAGCCTTGCAGATCTTGCGGATTGCCTGGGGGCAGACCGTCAGGCGGCTTTGTGCCGTGAACTGACAAAAAAATTCGAAGAAATCCGCCGTGGAAGCCTGGCCGATCTGGCGGCAGAAATTCAGGAAAAACCGGTCAAGGGTGAGATCGTTCTGCTGGTGGACCGTGGCCATTCGCAAAGCGTTAACGAATCCGACGTAGAAGAGGCTTTGAAACGAGCTTTGGAAACTCATTCGGTCAGGGACGCAGCGGATCTTGTGTCAGAAATGTATGATCTGCCGCGCCGTCCAATTTACCAGAAAGCTCTGAAACTGGGAAAGGGATGACATGGGGCGGCGTGCAATTCAGGGCTCGGTTTCCTATCAGGCGGGGCAGTCAGCCGAGCTTCGGGTCGCCTCGGACTACGAGCGCCGGGGGTTTGCAATTGCGCATCGCCGGTGGCGGGGTGCCGGTGGTGAAATCGATCTGATTGTGCGGGACGGCGATGGGCTGGTGTTCATCGAGGTCAAGAAAAGCTCCAGTTTCGAAAAAGCTGCAGCCCGGATCAGCCAAAGACAAATCGACCGAATCTGTGCTTCAGCCGCGCAATACCTGGAAAACGAACCGGGTGGGCAATTGACCAATGTCCGATTTGACGCGGCACTGGTAGATGGCACTGGCGCGGTTCAAATCATCGAAAACGCCTTCGGTCACGCCTAAGCCCCATTGAACCCTCAGGCCTGCTGGGCCATGTATCTTGCGTGAAACTGAGGGACACGCCATGAAAATCGCCTTTCAAATGGACCCGATCGGGGCCGTGGACATCAACGCCGACAGCTCCTTCCGTCTGGCGGAAGAGGCGCAGGCGCGCGGTCATTCGTTGTTTTTCTATGGGCCGGATCAGCTGGCCTATCAGGAAGGTCGTATCACGGCGCGCGGCCATGACATGACCGTGCAGCGGGTCGCCGGCGATCCGGCGGTTCTGAGCCCCGAACGTGAAGTTGACCTGGCCGATTTCGACGTGGTCTGGCTGCGTCAGGATCCACCCTTTGACATGCATTACATCACGTCCACCCATCTGCTGGACCGCCTGAAAGGGCAAACGCTGGTGGTCAACGACCCGTTCTGGGTTCGGAACTATCCTGAAAAACTGCTGGTTTTGGATTTCCCTGACCTGACGCCGCCGACAACGATTGCCCGTGATATAAAAACGATCAAGGCGTTCAAGGAAAAGCACGGCGATATCATCCTCAAGCCGCTTTATGGCAATGGCGGTGCGGGCGTGTTCCGACTGGATGCCAATGACCGCAACCTGACCTCTCTGCACGAGCTGTTCACGGGGTTCTCGCGCGAGCCTCTGATCGTGCAAAAGTTCCTGCCGGATGTCAGCAATGGCGACAAGCGGGTGATCCTGGTGGACGGTGAACCGGTTGGCGCAATCAACCGGGTGCCGGCCGCGGGCGAAACGCGGTCAAACATGCATGTGGGCGGACGCCCGGAAAAGATCGGGTTGTCAGAGCGTGATCTGGAGATCTGCGCCGCCATCGGACCGCTGCTGAAGGAAAAAGGGCAGATTTTTGTCGGGATCGACATCATTGGTGACTATCTAACCGAAATCAACGTGACCTCGCCGACCGGTATTCAAGAGCTGGAACGGTTCGACGGCGTGAACATCGCCGAGAAGATCTGGCAGGCGATTGAAGCCAAGGTCTAAGCCATGACCCGGGCGCTGATGCGAAAGCTCAGCGCCTCTGCCACATGTGGTCTACGGATGTCGTCTGAGCCGTCCAGGTCGGCGATCGTCCGCGCCACCCTCAGAATGCGATGAAAGGCACGGGCCGATAGGCCGAACCGATCAGCCGCCTTCAGCAAAACTGCTTTTCCTTCTGCATCGGGTGTTGCGATCTGTTCCAGAACTTTGCCTTCGGCGTCGGAATTCTGACGCATCTCTGGCATTCCCCGAAACCGGTCTGCCTGTATGGCGCGGGCGTTTTCAACCCGCGTGGCAACTGTCGCCGAGCTGTCGCCGGAAGGGGGCAGATCAAGATCGGTGAAGCCCACAGGCGGAACTTCGATCCGCAGGTCGAACCTGTCCATCAAGGGCCCCGAGATACGGTTCAGATAGTCTTCGCCGCAGCCGGGTGCGCGAGAGCAGGCGCGCGATGGATCCGTCAGGTAGCCGCATTTGCACGGGTTCGCGGCGGCCACCAGCATGAAGCGGCAGGGGTATTTCACATGGGCATTGGCACGCGCCACCATGACTTCTCCGGACTCTATTGGCTGGCGCAGGGTCTCCAGAACCGTACGCGGAAATTCGGGGAACTCATCCATGAACAGCACGCCGTTATGCGCCAAAGAGATCTCACCGGGCTTGGCACCTTTGCCCCCGCCGACAATGGCTGCCATTGAGGCCGTATGATGCGGTTCCCGAAAAGGACGCGTGCGGTTGATGCCGCCTTCATCCAGCAACCCGCACAGGGATTGGATCATCGAAGTTTCCAACGCTTCGACTGCGGTCAGCGGTGGCAAGATGCCCGGAAGCCGTGCAGCCAACATGGATTTGCCCGACCCCGGCGTGCCGATCATGATCAGATGGTGACGCCCGGCTGCCGCGATTTCCAAAGCGCGTTTGGCGCGTTCCTGCCCCTTTACATCGCGCAGATCCCGCACGCTGGGCGTCAGATTCACCTCGCCGGGTTGTGCCGCCGGCAAAGGGCACTGTCCCGAGAAATGGCGGACGACATCGCCCAGGGAACCCGCGCCGATAACCTGAGTGGCGTCGACCCATGCAGCCTCGGCGCTGGAAGCTTTGGGACACAGCAACATGCGTTCCTCGGATGCGGCCGTCATGGCGGCGGGCAGGGCGCCGACGACAGGCACCAGAGAGCCATCAAGCGACAACTCTCCCAGTGCGACCGTTCCTTCGGCGGCATCGGCTGGGATGACCTCGAGTGCCGATAACAGCGCGACTGCGATGGGCAGGTCGAAATGGCTGCCTTCCTTGGGCAGATCCGCAGGAGACAGGTTGATCGTAATTCGTTTAGAGGGCAGAGCGATGGCCATCGCACTCAGCGCGCTGCGGACACGGTCGCGGGCTTCGGACACGGCCTTGTCGGGAAGGCCAACGATGGAAAAGGCCGGCAAGCCGGGCGATACGGCACATTGCACCTCGACCGGGCGGGCTTCGACGCCGTGAAAGGCAACAGTGTGGGCGCGGGCGACCATGGCAGTCCTGTTCTTGGTTAACAGGGTGTTGCTGCCATGATTGTGGTTTAAGAGTCGTTAACGGTTGCGCGCAATGCAGCGAATTTTGGCCACGCGTCGGGATCGGCAATTGTTTTGTCGCGGCAGAATGGATTGCAGAAGCCCCAGCATTTTCCATCCAACTCCAGAAATTCCGCAACGGGTTTGCCGGAATACGGGCAAACTTGGTTGATTGACGGGCCGGAGACCGGCTTGGCGGTTGAAACCCCTCCGATCGGCCAGGGCTTGGACGGCAAATCCAGACGATAGGGAAAAGGGTCGTATCTGACAGTCAGGCCCATTGCGCGCCATTGTCTGACGGCGGGGTCTGACAAAAGGTCCAGGCAGTAGGTCCGGTTCGCCTTGGAAACTGGCAGCCCATATCCGATGATCCGCGCTGCGACAGGTGTGTAAAACACGTCCGCCAGCGAATACGAGCCGAACAACGGGCCTTGTTCCGCACCAGACTCTCTGCGTGCATGGTCCCAGAGTATTTCGATGCGTGCCAGATCTGCCAGTGTTTCATCTGATGGGTCGAAACCCTGCCAGACGTGCAGCAATTGCATCGGGCATTCATCCCGCAAGGCACCAACCCCTGCCACCATCTCGGCGCATAGCCAGCGGGCGGTTGCCCGGGCGGCGGGATGTGATGGCCACAACCCGGCATCAAGGTGGCGCTCGGCCAGGGTTTCAGCAATGGCCAGGCTTTCGCTCACCACGGTTCCTTCCGGCAGGCGCAGGGCAGGCACAAGTCGCGCTGGGGCCAAGGGCTCCATATCCTGTGTCATTGTGCCCGAATACAGGCCAATCATGTGGCTTCTGTAGGGCAAGTTGAATTTCTCAAGCATCAACCAGCCACGCATTGACCAGCTGGAGAAGAGGCGGTCGCCGATATACAAATCATATGTCATACGCAGACGATGCCGCAGGTTCGCAGTTCGGTAAAACATTGATTTGTGCGGGGTCTGTTCACGGAAGGTGATTGATTGTACCGACGGACGACCTGTCTGCGTCGATCAGGATATCCGTCACCGACAGGTTGTCGATTCGGTGTGAAAAAGTCTGTTGTCCGTCCAGATCAAGGGCGCGCTGCACCTGGGTAAGGATAACGCCGAAATGTGCAACGATGATCAGATCGCGGCCTGAATGTGCAGAAACAAGCGTGTCGATCGCCGCGTCGACCCGATCGCGGACGTCGTTCCAGCTTTCACCTTGCGGCGGGCGGACATCGCCGGGGTTGTCCCAATACGCAAAGGCCAGTTCCGGGTCTTCGGCTTCGATTTCGGCAAATCCGCGCAACTCCCAGTGACCAAAATGGATTTCCCGCAAGCCCGGATGATGAGGAAGGCGTTGACGTTGGCCTTGTATGGCCGTGGCGGTTTCAACTGCCCGTGACAGATCGGACGAGATCACAAGCGCCTCGGGCGGCAAATGGTCGTGCAGACGTTTCAGTGCGGCTGTATCACTCAGGTCGGCGGGCAGGTCGGACCAGCCGACCATGGTTTTCGCATGTGTCGGCCCGTGTCGGACGAGGTGAAGGCGCGTCACGGCATTTGCCCTTTCAGAACCAAGGGCAACCCGGCAGTGATTTGCACTACCAGATCGGCCTGCGCTGCAAGTGCGATGTTCAGCCGCCCCTGGGCTTCGCGAAACCGGCGGGCTAGGGCGTTGTCCGGGACAATGCCGTGGCCAACTTCGTTCGAGACCATCACGATTTGCGCCGGGCATCCACGAAGGGCGTCAAGTAGGGCGGTTTGTGCCGCTTCCAGATCGGATTCGGCCAACAGGTGGTTGCTCAGCCACATGGTGGCGCAGTCAATCAGGCAAATCTGATCGGGCGACAATGTGGCCAGAACCGGCCCCGGATCGAAGGGTTCTTCAACCGTAGTCCACCCGTCGCCGCGTTGTTCAAGATGGCGCTCAATCTTCTGGCGCATCTCGTCATCAAACACTTGTGATGTCGCAAGGTAAAGTCGGCTTTTCCCCTGAGAAACAACCAGTTCTTCGGCGAAAACCGACTTGCCTGACGCGGCCCCACCCAGAACCAAGGTTAAATCCGGCGACACAGTACTTACCTATAGTTGATCCGTTTGGTGCTGTTTTGCGTAATGGTCATAGGTCGGCAAAGCAAGTCTGACCAGTACCTGCAAACAGGGGAGAGGTTTATGGCACTGGATAATGCGACGGACTTTTCGATGTCCCGGCAAGCAATGAAGGCCGAGCTGCTGGATGCGGAAACCGAACTGAAACTGGCTTATGCTTGGCGTGATGAGCGTGATGAACAGGCGTTGCACCGTCTGATCACCGCCTATATGCGTCTGGCGATTTCGATGGCGGCCAAGTTCAAGCGCTATGGCGCGCCGATGAATGATCTCATTCAGGAAGCAGGCCTTGGCCTGATGAAGGCCGCAGACAAGTTCGATCCAGATCGCGGCGTGCGGTTTTCGACCTATGCTGTATGGTGGATCAAGGCAAGCATTCAGGACTATGTGATGCGGAACTGGTCCATGGTTCGGACCGGGTCAACCTCATCTCAGAAGTCGCTGTTCTTCAACATGCGGCGAGTTCAGGCCCGGCTGGAACGTGAAGCCGCCACTGAAGGTCAGGAACTGGACCGTCATCAGTTGCATCAGATGATCGCCACGGAAATCGGTGTGCCGCTGCGCGACGTCGAGATGATGGAAGGTCGTCTGTCCGGCTCTGATTTTTCGCTGAATGCGGTGCAATCCGCTGATGAGGATGGGCGCGAGTGGATCGATGCTCTGGAAGATGACCGCGAGCAGGCAGCCGAAGCAGTTGAACACAGCCATGATACCGAACAATTGCGCAAGTGGCTGTTGACGGCGATGAATGCCTTGAATGATCGCGAGCGTTTCATTGTGCGCGAGCGCAAGCTGCGAGACCCCGCGCGAACCCTGGAAAGCCTGGGAACCGAGCTGGGCCTGTCCAAGGAACGTGTACGACAGCTTGAGGCCGCAGCCTTCGCGAAAATGCGCAAGAACCTTGAAGCCCAGTCGCGCGAGGTGCAACACTTCATCGCATGAAACAGTTTGCGATTCTTGTGTGCCTTCTGGGTCTTACGGTTGCGGCAGCGCGACCGGGGCTGGCAGATAGACTTGTTCCCGCTGATGCCATGTCCGTGATGCGGGACGCCGATGTCGTGATATTGGGGGAAGTTCACGACAACCCGACGCATCATCTGGTGCAGGCCGAAGCGCTCAAGGCTGTTTCACCTTCGGCCGTCGTCTGGGAAATGGTCACGGAAGAGGGCGCGCAGAGGCTCGCTCAGAAAGCTGTGTCCAACCCAGAAGAACTGAGCCGCATTTTGAAATGGGCTGAAAGTGG
This sequence comes from Ruegeria sp. THAF33, assembly GCF_009363615.1. Lineage (NCBI taxonomy): Bacteria > Pseudomonadati > Pseudomonadota > Alphaproteobacteria > Rhodobacterales > Roseobacteraceae > Ruegeria > Ruegeria sp. THAF33. The sequence continues at coordinate 298,953 of NZ_CP045384.1, forward strand.
CTGGCCGCCGCTCAGCATGTATTATCCGGTGTTCGAGGCATCGGGCGCGCCGGTTTACGGGGCCATGGTTCCGCGTGCTGCTGCGCGTGCCGCGATGGAACGCGGTGCCGCCACGGCGTTGGGGGCAGACGCGGCGCGTTATGGTCTGACGGTGCCTCTATCGCCCGAAGAACAGGCCGCGCGCGAAGCCGACCAGTTGGCGGCGCATTGCGATGCGCTTCCGGCTGAAATGTTGCCCCAGATGGTTGCGATCCAACGATTGCGCGATGCTGTGCTGGCCCGTGCCGTGGTCCGTGCGATGGACGAAACCGGGGGTCCGGTTGCCGTGATTACTGGAAATGGTCACGCGCGAAAGGATCGGGGCATACCGACCTATCTTGCGCGCCTCAGACCAGGTTGGAAAGTCGTGGCCGTCGGACAATCCGAGGATGGAGCAATCGACGGAGAATTCGATATCGTGGTTGATAGCCCCACGGCCGAGCGCGAAGACCCCTGTGCAGCATTTCAGGTTCAGAATTAATCGCTGGAACTACCTGCGGGCCTTGCCTAATGTCGGGACCGACCGGGACGGGAAGGGCTGAACATGCTGTCATCCAAACGCATTCTGCTGATTATCGGTGGCGGAATCGCGGCCTACAAATCGCTGGACCTGATCCGCAGATTGCGCGAGCGTGGCGCGGACGTGACCCCTGTATTGACGCGCGCTGCGGAAGAGTTTGTGACACCGCTGTCGGTATCGGCTCTGGCAGGTGAAAAAGGCTATCGCGATCTGTTTGACCTCACCGATGAGGCCGAGATGGGGCATATTCAACTGTCCCGCTCTGCGGATCTGATCGTTGTGGCCCCCGCAACGGCGGATCTGATGGGCAAGATGGCCGCAGGGCTGGCCAACGATCTGGCCTCGACGCTTCTGATGGCCACGGACACACCCATTCTGTGTGCGCCCGCGATGAATGTGCGCATGTGGACCCACCCGGCAACACAGCGAAACCTGAAGCAGCTGCAAGCGGATGGCGTGCGCTTTGTGGGCCCGAACGAAGGCGACATGGCCTGTGGCGAATACGGTCCGGGGCGCATGTCAGAGCCGCTGGAAATTGTCACGGCGGTTGAGGCTCGGTTGTCTGCGGGGCCCTTGGCGGGCAGGCGGGTGCTGGTGACGTCCGGCCCGACGCATGAGCCGATAGATCCGGTCCGGTATATAGCCAACCGTTCGTCCGGGGCCCAAGGTGCCGCCGTGGCCCGGGCGCTGGCGGAATTGGGGGCCGAGGTGACCTTTGTGACCGGCCCGGCAGACGTGCCGCCCCCGGTGGGTGTGCGGGTCGTACCTGTCGAAACCGCGCAACAGATGTCTGATGCAGTTGATGCAGCTCTGCCCGTCGATGCCGGAATATTCGCGGCTGCGGTCGCGGACTGGCGGGTCGCCAGCGCATCGGACAAGAAGCTGAAGAAAAGCCGCGATGGCCTGCCGGTACTGGAATTCGCCGAAAACCCGGACATTCTGAAACGTGTTTCCGGGATGGGCGTGAACCGCCCGCCGTTGGTTGTAGGCTTTGCGGCCGAGACCGACAATGTGATCGAACACGCCACGGCCAAGCGTCTGCGCAAAGGCTGCGACTGGATCGTCGCAAACGATGTCAGCCCTGCAACAGGCATTATGGGCGGGTCGGAAAATGCGGTAACCCTGATTTCGGACAACGGGGCCGAGGAATGGCCCCGTATGGGCAAAGACGAAGTTGCCCGGCGTCTGGCGGCGAAAATCGCGGACGCGTTGGTAGGCTGAAGGAAAGGCAAGGGCATGGTTGCAATCCGGGTGATCCGCGAAGACGGGGCAGACCCCGCCGTGGCGCTTCCCTCTTACGAAACCTCGGGGGCAGCCGGCGCGGACGTGCGTGCCAATCTGCCCGACGGCGCGCCGATTACGCTGGACCCCGGTCAGCGGGCGCTGGTGCCGACCGGCCTGCGCATTGAAATCCCGCAAGGGTATGAGGTTCAGGTTCGGCCCCGCTCGGGCCTTGCGTTGAAACATGGGATTACACTGCCCAACACGCCGGGCACCATCGACAGTGACTATCGTGGGCCCTTGGGCGTGATCGTGATGAATGCGGGCCAGGAACGGTTCGAGATCGCCCACGGAGATCGTATCGCGCAGCTTGTGGTCGCGCCGGTGGTGCAGGCCAGGTTTGAACTGGCTCAGGCGCTGGGCGAAACCGATCGCGGGGCTGGCGGTTTCGGCTCGACCGGGCGCGGCTGATGCTGTTGGTTTTCATCCTGGCTGCGGGGCTTTGGGGTGTCGGTTATATCGCCGGCACGTCGAAAAAAGCGCGCATGGTTTCCGTGAGTGTGCTGCTGGCCGGCGTCATACTGTCCCATCTGATCTTGCCGGATGGGCACCCTCTTCGCGAAGCAACCGGCGGGTCTGCGGCGCTGTGGCTGATCCTTGTGGGTTTCGTGGCGCTGGCTTTGCTGTATGGCAGAGTACTCAAAGCCTTGCGCAACCGTGCAGTTTCATCTGCGGACCCGGAGCCCGACATGCCCTCGGACCGATTTACCGAGACCGAGCTGGACCGCTATGCCCGCCATATCGTTTTGCGCGAACTGGGTGGGCCCGGTCAGAAAAAGCTTAAAAAAGCCCGCGTTCTGGTCATTGGCGCAGGTGGTCTGGGCGCACCTGCGCTGCAATATCTGGCGGCTGCGGGTGTCGGCACGATCGGGATCATCGACGATGACGTTGTCGAGAATGCCAACCTGCAACGACAGGTCATTCACCGGGACGCGGATATTGGAATGCCCAAGGTCTTTTCGGCCCAGCAGGCGATGGAGGCGCAAAACCCGAACGTCGTTGTTCTGCCCTATCACCGCCGCTTGAGCGAGGAAATCGCCACCGACCTGTTTGCAGACTTCGATCTGATCCTTGACGGAACCGACAATTTTGAGACCCGGTATCTGGCAAACCGAACCGCCGTCGCGCTGGGCAAACCGCTGATTTCGGGGGCTTTGTCGCAGTGGGAAGGTCAGCTGAGTGTGTTTGATCCGGCCAATGGCAGCCCCTGCTATCAGTGCATCTTCCCAGAGGCCCCGGCCCCCGGTCTGGCCCCGTCCTGTTCCGAGGCCGGCGTGATCGGCCCGCTGCCGGGCGTCGTCGGATCGATGATGGCGGTCGAGGCGATCAAGGTGATGACGGGCGCCGGCATGGCGCTGCGCGGCGAGATGCTGATCTATGACGCGCTGTATGGCGAAAGCCGAAAGATTGCTCTGACCCGCCGGGACGATTGCCCCATTTGTGGCATCAGAAACGATTAACCTTTCTTCACGTGGGTTGGGTGTTCTGGAACACCCGGCCATGGCGACATAGCTATGGGATCAAAGGAGATCCGCATGACCAACCCGATCCTGTCCAACTGGACCACACCATTTGAAATCGCCCCTTTTTCCGATATCTCGGATGATGATTTCTCGCCGGCACTGGAGCAGGCGATGAAAGAGCACAACGCCGAAATTGACGCGATAGCGGCAAATCCGGATACCCCCACATTCGCCAACACGATCGAGGCGCTCGAGGCTGCGGGCGGGCAACTTGACAAGGTCCTGTCGGTCTTCTTCACGATCGCGGGCGCGGACAGCAACCCCAAGCGGGAAGAACTGCAACGCGCGTTTTCCCCCAGGCTTTCGGCGCATTTTTCGGGCATTTCTTCCAACAAGTCGCTGTTCAAGCGTGTGGCCGACCTATGGGCACGGCGCGATGATCTTGACCTGACCGAGGAACAGGCGCGTGTGCTGATGCTGACCCACCGGGGCTTTGTGCGTGCCGGCGCGGCTTTGGAAGGAGACGAAGACGCCCGTATGCAAAAGATCAAGTCGCGCCTCGCGTCGCTGGGCACGTCGTTTACCCAGAACCTGCTGGCGGATGAGCGGGACTGGTACATGGATCTGACCGAAGAGGATCTGAACGGCCTGCCGGATTTCGTCGTGGACGCGGCGCGTGCCGCTGGGCAGGAGAAGAAGGCACAGGGGCCGGTGGTCACCTTGTCACGGTCGCTGATCGTGCCGTTTCTGCAATTCTCGCCCCGCCGGGACCTGCGTGAAAAAGCCTATCGCGCCTGGGCCGCACGCGGTGCCAATGGGGGCGAGACAGACAACCGAGATATCGCGGCCGAGATTCTGGCCTTGCGCGAAGAGCGTGCCAAGCTTCTGGGCTATGATACATTCGCCGACTACAAGCTGGAAACCGAGATGGCGCGCACGCCGGATCGGGTGCGTGAACTGTTGATGCAGGTTTGGGGACCGGCCAAGTCCCGCGCCGACGCCGACGCGGATGTTCTGACGCAGATGATGCAGGAAGACGGCATCAACGGCCCTCTGGAAGCCTGGGATTGGCGGTACTATGCTGAAAAGCGGCGCAAGGCGGAACATGATCTGGATGAGGCCGCGTTGAAACCCTATCTGCAACTGGATCGCATGATTGAGGCTTCGTTTGCCTGCGCCAACCGGCTTTTCGGGCTGGAATTCAAACCGTTGGACGTACCCCTCTATCACCCGGATTGCCGGGCTTGGGACGTTACCCGCGACGGGCAGCATGTTGCCGTATTTATCGGAGACTACTTTGCACGAGGGTCCAAGCGGTCAGGTGCCTGGTGCAGCGCGATGAGGGCGCAGGCCAAATTCCCAAAGAAGCAGACACCGGTTGTCATCAATGTCTGCAACTTTGCCAAGGGGGATCCCGCCCTGCTGTCCTATGATGACGCGCGGACCCTGTTTCATGAATTCGGCCATGCCCTGCACCAGATGCTGTCCAACGTGACATATGAAAGCATCTCGGGCACGTCTGTGGCGCGCGATTTCGTAGAATTGCCCAGCCAGCTTTACGAACACTGGCTGGAAGTGCCCGAGGTTCTTGCCGAGTTTGCGACCCATGCGGAAACGGGCGAGCCGATGCCGCAGGAAATGCTGCAAAAGGTGCTGAAGGCGGCCAATTTCGATCAGGGATTCCAGACGGTGGAATATGTCGCCTCGGCCCTTGTTGATCTGGCCTTCCACGATGGCGAGGCGCCGACAGATCCGATGGCGAAACAGTCAGAAGTTTTGGCCGGGTTGGGGATGCCGAAGGCCATTGGAATGCGCCACGCTACTCCGCATTTCGCGCATGTCTTTGCAGGCGATGGCTACAGCTCGGGGTACTACAGCTATATGTGGTCCGAAGTGATGGATGCCGACGCCTTTGCCGCCTTTGAAGAGGCGGGAGGTGCCTTTGACCCCGAACGCGCCAAAGCGTTGGAGGACAACATCCTGTCCACTGGCGGTTCGCGCGAGGCAGAAGACCTGTATCTGGCGTTCCGGGGAAGATTGCCGGGGGTTGACGCCCTGTTGAAAGGCCGCGGTCTGATCGCGGCCTGAAATCAGTAGCCCAAAGCGCGATCCACCAGGTGCACGAAGGGCTCTCCGGCTTCGCCGCGCCGGATGTTTTCGCAAATGACCTGCGCGGCTGTGGCCGGGCGGGTCTCGGACGCGATATGAGGGGTCACCGTCACGTTCCGATGTGCCCAATACGGATGATCGGGGGGCAGGGGTTCGACCCGGAACACATCCAGCGTCGCGTGACCGACCTGACCCGCGTTCAAGGCAACCAGCAGCGCATCGTCATCGATCAGGGGCCCGCGACCCGGGTTGATGATCCGCGCGCCCTTGGGCAGCAGGGCCAGCGTTTCAGCATTCAACGCGTTTTCGGTGGCAGCGGTGTCAGGCAGCAGCAGAACCAGTATCTCGGCCCGGGAAAGCGCGTCACGCAGACCGTCTGGGCCATGCAGGCAGGTTACGCCGGGGATGGCCTTGGCGGTGCGGCTCCAGCCTGTGACCGTGAAATTCAGCGAGGCCAGGGCGCGGGCCGCGGCTTCGCCCAAAGCGCCCAGGCCCAGAATGCACACTTTGCGCTCTTGCGCCAAAGGCGGGGCATCCGGGGCCCAGACGCCATCCTGGATGGTGATGTGGCGATCCATTCCCAGATGATAGCGCAGCACGTGGCCCACCACCCATTCGGTCATACCCTGCGTCAGCCCGTGATCCACCATTCGCGCCAAGGGGACGGTCAGCGTGTCATTGTCCGCGATCTTTTCAACCCCGGCCCAGAGACTCAGAACCGCTTTCAGGCGTGTAAAGGGCGAAAAATCCAGTAACCCGCCATTCGGAGCGTAGACAACGTAATCGACCTGATCCGGGTCAAACTCCGTACCGAGCCGCGCCTCAACGCCGGCTTCCGCAAGGTATCGATTGAGCAGCAGTTCATACACGGGCCACAGGGCAGGGCGCGCGGAAAACAGAACGTTTACGGGCATTGGGGGCCTTTCAGATCAGCGGGGACGATGGATATGAGCGCTTTGGACGATGCCGAACGCGGCCATCAGCACCAGCATGGCCGATCCGCCATAGCTGACCATTGGCAGAGGGACGCCCACAACCGGTGCCATGCCCATCACCATCGACATGTTGACGGCAAAGAACAAGAAGAAGTTCAGCGCGATGCCCAGAGTAACCAGTGACGAGAACCGATCCTTGGTGGCCAGCGCGGTCGCCATGCAGAACACAAGGATCAGGGCGTAGAGAATCAAGAGCGTGATGCCTCCGACGAATCCGAACTCCTCTGCGAGGGTGGTGAAGATGAAATCGGTGTGTTTCTCGGGCAGGAAGTTCAGCCGGGATTGCGTACCCTGCATGAAACCGCGCCCGTTCCAGCCCCCGGAACCAAGGGCGATCTTGGATTGCGTGATGTGATATCCGGCACCCAAAGGATCGGTAGAGGGGTCAAGAAACGTGTCGATCCGGCGGAACTGATAATCCTTGAGCAACTGCCAGTCGGTCCCGCGACTGTTGAACACGGCGGCGATCAGGCCCACGACGGCGGCAATGACGGCTGCAAAGTAGGCCCAGTGGACACCCGCAAGAAACATCAGCCCGCCACCGGCAGCCAACAGCAGGATCGACGTGCCGAGATCCGGCTGCTTCAGAACCAGCAGCGTGGGCAGGACAATCAGGGCCACGGGAATAAAGACCCACAGAGGGCGGGACGTCTTGTGCGATGGCAGCCAGTCGTAATAGGCCGCCAGAACCATGACCAGGGCCACTTTCATGACTTCTGAGGGTTGCAGGCGCATGAATCCAAGGTCGATCCAACGCTGCGCGCCCATGCCGATGGTTCCGAACAACTCCACGAATACCAGCAACGCAACCGACCCGAGATAGGCCAGCACGGACATGTTGCGCCAGAACCAGATCGGAACCAAAGCAATGATGAACATCGCGATCAGGCCAAGTCCGAACCGCTCCATCTGCGGTTCTGCCCAGGGTGTCCACGACCCACCGGCAACCGAATACAGCATCAGGAACCCGGCGCTGGCCGTGCTGATCAGCAACAGGGTCAGCGGCCAGTTCATGTACAGGAATTTCCGAAACCCCGAGGGCGTGGATTTCACGGCATATTCAAGATAGCTCATGCGCGGTCCTTTCCATCGGGACGCGCTTTGGGGCGACGGTCGCCCTCGAGCCGTTTTTGCTGTTCCTTGATACGCTCGCGGTCGGCAACCGGATACGCCTCAAGCGGCGGAGTACCGTCATAGAGCGCCTGAAGCATGATGTCGCGGGCCACCGGTGCCGCCGCCTTGGACCCGCCGCCGCCATGTTCAACGACCACGGCAACCGCGTATTTCGGATTGTCATAGGGCGCGAAGCAGACGAACAAGGCGTGGTCGCGACGCTCCCATGGCAGGTCTTCGTTGCGGATCACGCCGGCGGCACGCTCGGCCTTGGTGATGTTGCGGACTTGGCTGGTGCCGGTTTTGCCGGCCATGCGGAACTCGTCTGCGATGATGCGACTGCGATAGGCCGTCCCCCGCCGATCATTCGAGACCGAGTACATGGCCTTGCGCACCTGTTCCAGATTGTAGGCGTTGATGTCCAGCGGTTCCCCTGCGCCCGAAGGCTGCTCGACACCGTCGATCGATCGTACAAGGCGCGGTGTCACCGATCGGCCGGTGGCTATACGAGCCGTCATGACGGCCAGTTGAAGCGGTGATGCCAGCATGAACCCTTGCCCGATGGACGCGTTGGCCGTGTCGCCCACCAGCCAATCCTGACCGTGTGTCCGCTGCTTCCATTCCTGATTGGGGGCAAGTCCAGCGGCAACCGCCGACATCGGAATATCGTGCTTGACGCCCAGCCCCAATGTACGGGCCATTTCGGATATCTTGTCGATCCCGACCCGCAAAGCCACGTCGTAGTAATAGACGTCGCAGCTGCGTTTAAGCGACAGGTTCAGATCGACCGTACCATGCCCACCGCGCTTCCAGCAGTGGAACCTGCGGCTGCCGACCTTCAGATGTCCGGGGCAATACACTGTGTTTCCAGGGCCTATTACGCCGGCCTCCAGCGCGGCCAATGCGGTGACCATCTTGAACGTCGACCCCGGAGGATAAGTGCCTTGTACGGACTTGTTGGCCAGAGGGCGATACTTGTCCCCCGTCAAAGCCCGATAATCCGCGACCGAGATACCGCGCACAAACAGATTAGGATCGAAACTGGGTGTAGAGCTGACAGCGCGCAGGTCCCCGGTTTCGCAATCCAGAACAATTGCAGCCGCGCTTTCACCTGCCAGCCGCGCTTGCGCATATTGTTGCAGGTCGGCATCGATCGCCAATTGCAAGTCCGCACCCGGCTGACCTTCCTGCCGGTCCAGCTCGCGCATGACGCGCCCTGTGGCGTTGACTTCGACACGCTTTGCGCCGGCTTTGCCACGCAAGGCTGTTTCCTGCTTGGCTTCCAACCCGACCTTGCCAATCTGAAACCGGGGAATTCGCAAAACCGGCTCGGGGTCTTCGAGCTTGCTGAGATCGTAGTCGCTGACCGGGCCGACATAGCCGACGATATGGGCGAAATCCTCATAGCGTGGGTATTGCCGTGTCAGGCCGACCTCGGGCGTCACACCCGGCAGGGCCGGGGCATTGACCGCGACTTTCGAGATGTCTTCCCAAGTGACCTGATCCGCCAGAGTCACCGGCAGGAACGGCGCTGATCGGCGCATTTCGGTCCGGGCGCGTTGGATCTCATCATCGTTCAGCGGGATGAGTTCCGACAATTTGGCAATCACCTTGTCGACGTCACCTGCGTCTTCACGCACGATAACGATGCGATAGGATGGTGAGTTCTGACCGATGATCTGACCATTGCGGTCATAGATGCGTCCACGGGTTGGCGGGATCAGTCGAATGTTGATGCGGTTTTCTTCGGCCAGCAGGCGGTATTCGTCGGCCTGATCCACCTGCATGAAACGCATCCGTGCGGCCAACCCGCCGATAAAAGCCGCCTGCAAACCGCCCAGCAGCAGCGCCCGGCGTGGCAGGCGTTTATAGGCAAGGCCCTGCGACTTGGGTTTGCGTTGTTTCATGCTCCGCCCCCTACGGCTCCGCCATCAGCAGCAGACTGGCGGTGGACGCCAAATACGCTTTGGCTCAACAGCACGATGAACGGGTAGAAGGCGATTGTCAGCACAAGTTGCATCACGACTGGCCACAAAGCGGCCTGCTGCACCGACAAGATCGACAAAACGACTCTGTTCGTCAAAAACACCATGGCAATCACCACACCGACGGACATCCATTCTCCGACAAATCCAGTGTCCTTCATACCCGGAGCGGCAGAGCGCAGATAGGCTGTGCCAAACACCACCAGCGCAGCCAGAAGGCCGGGCGGGCGTTGCAGCAAAAGATCCGCCATCAGCATGACAAACGCGACCAACAGGGTGGGCACATAATCGGGGCGCCGCAATACCCAGGCAAAGGTCAGCGCAACCAATACATCAGGAAAAGGCCATCGATCCGGTTGCGCATCGAGCGGCAGCAAGTGCATGAACAGCACGACAAAGGCCAGCGCAACGTAAAGGCCGCGCATGGCCCAGTTGTATGAGGCGGGCCTATCCATCGCTTACCTCATCCGGTACAAGCGCAGTTTCGGGCCGAGTTGGCCCGACGATCCCACCCGGATCCTGAATTGGCGGGGGCGAATGGAAGCGCAGAACGCGAAGAAACTCGAGCCGTTCAAAATCCGCAGAAAGGCGAACGCGCAGACGGCCGCCCGGATCCGCGGCGATCTGGCCGATCAAAAGGCCTGCCGGAAAAACGCCTCCGTCGCCGGATGTGATCACCCGATCACCGGGGCGGACCAGCTCTCGGTTTTCCAAGAATTCGACCACTGGGGCCGGAGTATTGTCTCCTTTGATCAACGCGGTCTGGCCAGAAGGCTGAATCGTTGCCGGAATGGCGCTGGTGGCATCCGTCACCAGGATCACCCGAGCCGTATCTGGTCCGACGCCGGAAATTCGGCCAACCAGCCCGATTCCATCCATCGTGGCCCAGCCATCAACGATCCCGTCGCGCTCCCCTACATTCAACAGGACGGACTGCCGGAAGGGTGACCCGCTGTCGGCCATCACAACACCCGTGATGTATGTCAGGCGCGGGTCGAGGCGGACATTGTTCAGATCCAACAGCCGCGCATTTTCCTGCTCCAATTGCAGTGCGGCCTCTTTCCAGGCACGCATCAGGCGCAGTTCGCTGCGCAGCTCGCGGTTCTGCTCGCTCAGACGCTGGTAGCTTTGGAAATCGCGCACAAGGTTCACAGCGGCGGTCACGGGCACCATGGCCCAATCCATCGACGGTACGACCGCGTCCACCACCTGCGCGCGGAACCGCTCGACGCGCGGGCTGTCGATCCGCCAAACCAGAAAGATACCCAGCAAGCACAGGATGATGATCCCCAGCAACAAGCGGCGCAGAGGGGTCGTGTAGTCATCGCGCTGTGATCGGTCTTTTGCCACAGGTTACCTTCCCGTGCTGCTCGTGCCGAATTCAGACTGCCCCCTGAAAGGTGCGCGCCTCAGCTTTCGTAGTCAATCGCATGGCGCAGCTGTTTTTCGTATTCTAGCGCCTTGCCGGTGCCCAAAGCCACACAATTCAGGCTTTCGTCGGCAATCGACACGGCCAGGCCGGTCTGTTCGCGCAGGGCCAGATCCAGATCACCCAGCAATGCACCACCGCCTGTCAGCATGACGCCGCGATCCACGATATCGGCGGCCAGATCGGGCGGAGTGGTTTCCAGCGCAGTCATCACCGCTTCGCAGATCTGCTGGACGGGTTCCGACAGCGCCTCGGCGACCTGGGCCTGGCTGATCTCGATTTCCTTGGGTACGCCGTTCAACAGGTCACGACCCCGGATATGCATCGACTGGCCGCGGCCATCATCAGGCATCCGCGCCGTGCCGATCGTCGTCTTGATGCGTTCCGCAGTGGATTCACCGACCAGCAGGTTCTGCTGGCGACGCAGGTACGAGATGATGGCTTCGTCCATGCGGTCGCCACCCACGCGGACCGAGCGGGCATAGACGATGTCGCCCAGCGACAGAACCGCCACTTCGGTTGTACCACCGCCGATGTCGACGACCATGTTGCCGGTCGGGTCGGTGATCGGCATGCCCGCGCCGATGGCGGCGGCGATCGGTTCGGCGATCAGGCCGGCGCGGCGGGCACCAGCGGACAGAACCGACTGACGGATCGCCCGCTTTTCAACGGGTGTCGCGCCATGGGGGACGCAGACGATGATCTTGGGCTTCGAGAAAGTCGAACGCTTGTGCACCTTGCGGATGAAGTGCTTGATCATTTCTTCGGCTGTATCGAAGTCGGCAATCACACCTTCGCGCATGGGGCGGATGGCTTCGATCGAACCGGGCGTCCGGCCCAGCATCAGCTTGGCATCTTCGCCGACAGCCAGAACTTTCTTCACGCCGTCCTTGACGTGATAGGCTACGACCGAAGGCTCAGACAGGATGACACCGCGCCCCTTGACGTAAACCAGCGTGTTCGCCGTTCCAAGGTCGATGGCCATGTCCGCTGTGAACAGGCCGCCCAGATTGCCAAAGATCCCCATGTTTCCCCTGATCCTGTATGTCGGTTTTTCTACTGCCCGCGACTCGACGGTTCCGGGACGGATGACTTATAGGGTGCCATCACGCCCGGTAAAAGGGCTGATTCCGCGACAATCAGCACCTTTCCGCCTTATTGAATGGGACTTTAGAAGGCAAAATGCTCTCTTATCAACACATTTACCACGCCGGGAATCTGGCTGATGTCCAAAAGCACGCATTGCTGGCCTGGGTGCTGAATTATCTGACACAGAAGGACAAGCCGCTCAGCTATGTCGAAACGCATTCCGGGCGGGGGCTGTACCAGTTGGACGCGGACGAATCCATGCGGACGGGCGAGGCGGCGGCAGGAATCGCGCGCGCGCAACGAGAAGGGTGGTTCGGCCCCGGACATCCGATGGCGCGGGTTCTGAAAAACATACAGGCCCGGCACGGCGACGCGGCCTATCCGGGATCGCCGATGATTGCAGCACATCTGTTGAGGGATCAGGACAGCCTGCATTTTGCCGAGCTGCACCCCCAGGAATATGCCGCGCTGTCTTTGGCAATGTCACCGTTCGGGGCGAAGGTGTATCGGCAGGACGGGTTTGAGCTGGTGCAATCCCTGCTGCCTCCGACGCCGCGACGGGGGCTTTTGCTGATAGACCCAAGCTATGAGGTGAAGACCGATTACGATCGACTGCCCGGAGTGATTGCCAAACTGCACCGGAAATGGAATGTCGGGGTGATCGCGCTGTGGTACCCGGTTCTGTCGGACAAACGCCACGCCCGGATGATCGCGACGCTTGAAGCGCAAAACTTCCCCAAAGCCATTTGTCATGAGGTGACATTTCCACCGGTGCGCGAAGGGCATCGGATGGTGGGGTCAGGGATGTTCATTCTGAACGCACCATTCGGCATCGAGGAAGAAACGACACGCCTGTCGCAGCTATTTGCAGGTCTCTGAGGTCAGCCATCAGAAATGCAACCGATACTCCCGCCCTGTTTGCCTGCATCAGAGATGCCGTCAAACATGTTGGGCCCGGCAGCGCGCCGCAGGCGCGCTGCCGGGCCCAAAGCTGCAAGGGTGCTCGGCGCAGCCGGGCAACCGCAGGTGCGGGAGCCCCTCACCGTGCCAATTTGGATCAGGTCAGGTCTTTGTAGCTGATTTCGCGGGCATCCGCGCCCGGGCCGGTCTTTTCCCGGCGCACGATCAGGCGGTTCAGCGCGTGGATGTAGGCTTTGGCCGAAGCCACGACGGTATCCGTGTTCGCCGACTGACCCGTGGCGATCATGCCATCTTCTTCCAGCCTGACCGAAACCGTGGCCTGCGCATCTGTGCCTTCGGTCACCGCATGAACCTGATACAGCTGCAAACGGGCCGTGTTGGGGTGAATCGCTCGGATCGCCTTGAAGGTCGCGTCTACCGGCCCGTCACCGTGTTCAGTTGCGATGACGTCCTTGCCGTCGACTTCCAGCTCGACCGTCGCTTCCGCCTGCCCGCCGGTGCCGCAGGTGACTTTCATCGACACCAATTGCAGATAGTCGTCCGCCTCGTCCAACGTCATCAGCGCAATGAGATCGTCGTCGAACACTTCTTTCTTGCGATCCGCCAGATCCTTGAACCGCACGAAGATGTCTTTGAGTTGATTGTCGCCAACTTCAAAGCCCAGCGTTTCCAGTTTGTCGCGCAGAGCCGCGCGGCCCGAGTGTTTGCCCAGAGGCAGGGACGTGCCCGACAGGCCGATATCCTCGGGGCGCATGATCTCGAAATTGTCGCGGTTCTTGAGCATGCCGTCCTGATGGATGCCGCTTTCGTGGGCAAACGCGTTCTTGCCGACGATGGCCTTGTTGAACTGAACGTTGAAGCCCGACACGGTCGCGACCCGGCGCGAGATATGCATGATCTTGGTCGTGTCGATCCCGGTGTGGAAGGGCATGATGTCATTGCGCGTGCGCATGGCCATCACGACCTCTTCCAGGGCGGTGTTGCCGGCGCGTTCGCCCAGGCCGTTGATGGTGCATTCGATCTGGCGCGCGCCGCCGATGACCGCCGCCAGCGAGTTCGCTGTCGCCATGCCGAGGTCGTTGTGACAATGGGTGGCGAAGATCACCTGATCTGCGCCCGGAACCGTTTCGATCAGGCGTTTGATCAGGTCAGCGGATTCCAGAGGCGCAGTATATCCCACGGTGTCGGGGATGTTGATGGTGGTTGCCCCGGCCTTGATCGCGATTTCGATGACGCGGCACAGGTAATCCCACTCGGTCCGGGTCGCGTCCATCGGCGACCACTGCACGTTTTCGCACAGGTTGCGCGCGTGGCTGACCGTTTCGTGAATTTTGTCAGCCATCTCGTCCTGCGTCAGGTTCGGAATGGCGCGGTGCAGCGGAGAGGTGCCGATGAATGTGTGAATGCGGTTCTGTTCCGCGTGTTTGACCGCCTCCCAGCAGCGGTCGATATCGGCGAAATTGGCGCGGGCCAGACCGCAGATGCGGCTGTTTTTCGATCGTTGTGCGATCTCGGACACCGCTTTGAAGTCACCTTCGGATGCGATCGGAAATCCCGCTTCGATGATGTCGACGCCCATGTCATCCAACAGTTCGGCAATCTCGAGCTTTTCGTCATGGGTCATCGTCGCGCCGGGGCTCTGCTCGCCGTCGCGCAAAGTGGTATCAAAGATCAAGACACGGTCTTGGTCGGTCACGTTGGTCATGGGAATCTCTTTCTTGTCTGTCCTAAAGCCTGTTGGCGCGCTGGCGTCCTCCTCTGAGCGGGCGCGCCGGATGGCACGCTCAGAGGCGGATTAGGATCAGTAGGCCACGCAGAACCGCGCCGCGAGGGGCGGCTTTGGCAAAAGGGATATCTGCGCAGTTGATCATGGGGTTGAGGTTATACAGACGCCGCCGGGAATGAAAAGAACCAATTTTCGACAAGTTGCGGTGTAGGGGGGGTGGAAATTCCCTGTCCCTTGATTGATCCGTCCATGCCGCTAGCTGGTCGAAAATGGATACTGCTTTGATCATTGGTGCGTCCGGCGGGATTGGAGCGGCCGTACGCGAGCAATTGGAGGCGCGGGGCGTTGCGGTGACGTGCCTCTCGCGCTCTGTCGAGGGGTTCGATCTGATGGAGCCAGATCGAGCAAGCCGGATGCTTGATCGCCTATCGGGCCCGTTCGATCTTGTTCTCGTCGCTTCCGGGGCGCTGGAAATTTCAGGCAATGCGCCCGAAAAGACCATTCGATCTGTTTCGGCAAGGGCAATGATGGACCAGTTTGCTCTGAATGCCGTTGGTCCGGCGTTGGTGCTAAGCCGGGCCCATCAGTTGTTGCCGCGACAGCGGCGTTCGGTATTTGTTGTATTGTCCGCGCGGGTCGGGTCCATTGGCGACAATCGGATGGGCGGCTGGATCAGCTACCGCGCGGCCAAGGCCGCGGTCAATCAAATCGTCCATACTTCGGCAATTGAATTGGCCCGGACTCATAAACAGGCGATATGTGTTGCGCTGCATCCCGGCACGGTCAAAACAGAGTTTACTCGGAAATATCTGGGACGGCATCCCGCCGTTGAACCCGGTGAAGCCGCGCGCAACCTGTTGTCCGTGATCGGCGGGTTGCTCCCGGCGGATACCGGTGGGTTCTTTGACTGGGCCGGAAAACCAGTTCCCTGGTGAACGATCATTCGCCAGACGGATCTGGTTGCTCCGCCTCTGAGAGCGGGTCTGTCTGCTGTGCCGGAGCGTCTACGCCGCCCTGCTGGTCCGGAGTTTGATTTGGTAAAACACCGTTTTCCCAGATACCGGTTTCTTCTTGCCCGTTGGCATAGCGCATGGTTCCGCTGCCCTGCCTTTTGTTGTCGACAAAGTTGCCCTCATAGACGTCGCCGTTCGAATAGGTCGCTATGCCTTCGCCGTTGATTCTGCCTTCGGACCAGTCGCCGACATACTTGAACCCGGCAGGGGTCACGATTTCTCCTTTGCCGTGGCGCTTACCGTTCACGAAATCCCCGGTGTAGACCGTGCCGTCAGAGTAGGTCGCCTTGCCTTTTCCCTGACGAACCCCGTTGACCCAGTCTCCGTCATAGATCGAACCGTCCGCGCGGGTCATCACACCCTTGCCGTGGCTTTGTGCGTTTTTGAACTGACCCTTGTAGATCATGCCGGTGGCATAGGTCGCCGTACCCTGGCCTTCGATGACGCCGGCGATCCACTCACCCTCGTAAGTGGAGCCGTCGGGATAGGTGATGCGGCCGTTTCCTTCCGCCAGATCGGCCACGAAATCGCCCACGTAAACCGAACCGTCGGGATAGGTCAGCTCACCCAGGCCTTCTATCTGACCTTGGTTCCAGTCGCCGGTGTACACAAAACCATCGGTTCCGGTGAACGTGCCTGTGCCATGGCGGCGATCATCGACAAAGTCGCCCTCATAGACGTCCCCTGACGCGTGAGTTACTTTGCCTTTGCCCTGACGGCGCCCCTGCACAAGCTCGCCTTCATACACATCACCATTGGCATAGGTCAGGCGACCTGTCCCGGTGATCTGGTCCTGCGTCCATTCGCCTTCGTACACCATTCCGTCAGGCATCGTCTGGGTGCCCGTGCCATCGCGCAAGCCGGCGTTGACATCGCCTTCGTAAACGCTGCCATCGGCATAGGTGATTGTGGCCTTGCCTTGCCGCTGACCGTCCACCCAGTCGCCATCGTAGACGTATCCGTCGGGAAAGGTCAGTTTGCCCTTGCCGTGCCGTTGTGCGTTCCTGAACTCACCTTCATAGCGCGAGCCATTGGCAAATTCAGCGATGCCCGTGCCGTTGATGGATCCGTTGGACCATTCTCCATCATAGCTGCTGCCATTGGCGTAAACGATCTTGCCGCGCCCTTCCGGCTGACCTTTGACGAACGCGCCTTCATAAACCGATCCATCCGGGTACTTGGTGACGCCCTGGCCCTGAATTTCGCCTTCCACCCACTGGCCGGTGTATTCGAACCCGTTGGGCAGCCTATACGTACCCGTCCCGTGGCGCAGGCCATTCTCATAAGTGCCCTCGTAGACGCCACCCACTTCGTCATCCTTGACGATAATCGTGCCGTCCTGCGCAAAAGCGGTCGCAGCTGCCAGGCTCATGGCCACAGCCCCAATTGAGTTTCGGATCACGTTCATTTTGGTCCTGCCTGCCGGATCATCGTTGGTTGCATCCCTGGGCGCAAAACTAGGATACCGTCGAGGGCAGGGCAACGGGTTTTGCCGCATTGGCCTTTTACTCGCGCGATGATCTGCTAAATGGCAATAGGACTGACGAGGCAAGAGGGCAGCATGGCCGACCGTTTCCGCATCACTCTGGCGCAACTGAACCCGACCGTAGGGGATATCGACGGCAATGCGGCCAAGGTCGTTGCCGCGTGGGAACAGGGCAAGGCGGCGGGGGCCGATCTGGTGGCGTTCCCCGAGATGTTCATCACCGGATACAACACGCAGGATCTGGTGCTGAAGCCTGTGTTTCATCGCGCGGCCATGGATGCGGTCGAGTCTCTGGCCGCGAAATGCGCCGATGGGCCCGCGATTGCCCTGGGTGGTCCGTGGGTCGATGATGGCAAGTTGTACAATGCCTATCTGATCCTGAAGGGGGGGCGGATCACCAGCAAGGTTCTGAAGCACCACCTGCCGAATGAGACTGTTTTCGACGAAGTGCGCCTGTATGATGCGGGTCCTCTGGGCGGTCCGTATTCAGTTGGCAACTTCCGGATCGGCAGCCCCATCTGCGAGGATGGCTGGCACCCGGATGTGGCGGAAACCCTTGAGGAAACCGGGGCCGAGTTTCTGCTGATCCCCAATGGGTCGCCCTATTTCCGGAACAAATACGATGTACGTCTGAACCATATGGTCGCGCGCGTGGTCGAAACGGGCCTGCCGCTGATCTACCTGAACATGGTCGGCGGGCAGGACGATCAGGTCTTTGACGGCGCCAGCTTCGGTCTCAACCCGGGCGGAGAGCTGGCCTTCCGGATGCCGGTATTCGACGAAGTTGTTGCGCAGGTGGATCTTGAGCGCGGCGATGATGGCTGGCGCATTGTGCCGGCAGAAATCGTGCCCCAGCCGGATGTGTGGGAGCAGGATTATCGCGCGATGGTGCAGTCCCTGCGGGACTATATGGGCAAGACCGGTTTCAAAAAGGCAGTTCTGGGACTGTCCGGAGGGATCGATTCCGCGTTGGTGGCGACCATCGCGGTGGATGCCATCGGGGCCGACAATGTTCGCTGCGTGATGTTGCCGTCGGAATATACCAGCCAAGCGTCATTGGACGATGCCGAGGCCGTCGCCAAGGCGCTGGGTGTGCATTATGACCATGTGCCGATTTCGGAAAGCCGGGCTGCCGTTACCAACACGCTTGCTCCGCTATTTGCGGGGTTGGACGAAGGCTTGACCGAGGAGAACATTCAGTCGCGCCTGCGCGGGCTTTTGCTGATGGCGATTTCGAACAAGTTTGGTGAAATGCTTTTGACCACCGGCAACAAGTCCGAGGTCGCGGTGGGCTATGCCACGATCTATGGCGACATGAATGGCGGCTACAACCCGATCAAGGATCTGTACAAGACCCGCGTGTTCGAAACCTGCCGCTGGCGCAACGCCAACCATCGGGACTGGATGATGGGGCCTGACGGAGAGGTCATTCGCCCGTCCGTCATTGACAAACCCCCCAGCGCCGAACTGCGCGAAGATCAGAAGGACAGTGACAGTCTGCCGGACTATCCCGTACTGGACGCGATACTTGACATTCTGGTCGATCAGGATGGCTCCATCGCGGATTGCGTCGCCGCCGGATTTGACGAGGCGGACGCGCGAAAGGTCGAGCACCTGATCTATATCAGCGAGTACAAACGGTTCCAGTCCGCTCCGGGCACGCGCTTGAGCAAGCGGGCATTCTGGCTGGACCGGCGGTACCCGATCGTAAATCGCTGGCGTGATCGTCACTGAAATCGAAGCCAAGCCCGTCAGATCGGAAACAGTGAAGTTTCCGTGTTGTGCATTGTTCCTTGATCGAGGGGCAAAGCCCGCGCAACCGTGCGAAAAGGCCATCCCTGGCTTGCTTGGGTGACATTTTTCTGACACATTTTTGCTTGGAAGTTGCCCAATGTGGGGCGGATGCGACGCATTGCCGTTGATGGCGAAGGCTGAATGTGGCGAACGCAGCGTATCCGGGGTTGGATGTCTGAGTGAATGGTTTGGTGTTAAAATGTACGAGGATTATGAAAGATCGCTTCATGCGCCTTTGAAATGGCGCACAATGGAATCTCCGCCGCAAGAATTGGATGAAAAAAAGCTGGATGCAGCAATTGCCGATTTGTTGAATGAACAGCGGCAGTCGGAAGATCAGAAAGCGGCCATGTTGCGGCCAGAGTTTCCGCAATTGCTTCCTCAGGAAGACGTATCCGCGCAAGCGGCGCTGAAGGAAAACCGGTTGTCCGCGATCTTGCGCCAGAAATGGGCGGAACTGTCCGGCGCAGCGTAACCTTCGGCCCGCGCTTTTAACCTCAGGCGTCTGGGTCACAGATGCCGAAAATCTTATGTTGCGGTGGCAGTTTGTATTGCCCATGCTTTGTCTTTTGGTCTCCATAGCGGTCCAAGCGACAGAGTAAGGCCTATTGATGACCGCGCCCAAACCGACTCCTGTAGAACCTGATCTTGCCCTGCCCAAAACCGTTGATGTCGTGGTCATCGGCGGCGGAATCATCGGCGTTTCAACCGCGTTGGAACTGGCCGAGCGGGGCGCTTCGGTTCTTTTGTGCGAGAAAGGGCAGATTGCGGCCGAACAAAGTTCTCGCAATTGGGGTTGGGTCCGTCTTGGGATGCGCGACCCAAGAGAGATACCCCTGATGCAGGAATCGTTGCGCATCTGGCAGACGCTCGATGACCGGCTGGACCGCAAGACAGGTTACACCCGATCCGGTATCCTTTTTGGCGCATCCGGCAGGCGGGATGCCGGCAACATGGAACGGTGGCTGCACCATGTGGACGGATTGCAGACCGGCGCGCGGATGGTTTCGGGCGGTGAGTTGGCAGACCTTTTGCACGGCAACCAATCGGGCTTTGAATCCGGTTTGTACATGCCGCAGGACGGTCGTGCCGAACCTCAATGGACAGCCCCCGCTATCGCCGAAGCCGCGCGGGCTCGGGGCGCAGTGATCATGACGAATTGCGCCGTGCGCAGTGTGGACGTTCAGGCTGGACGTATCGCCGGTGTTTTCACCGAGCGCGGCAAAGTTGCCAGCGGCCGCGTCGTTCTGGCCGGGGGCGCGTGGTCGCGCCTGTTTGCAGGCAATGCGGGGATCGAACTGCCGCAGCTGAAGGTTCTGAATACGGTCCTGCGCACATCCCCAGTCGCAGAGGGGCCCGAGACGTCGTTGTGGTCGGATGACTTTGCGATCCGAAAACGGGCCGATGGCGGTTACACAATTGCCTCCGGCCATGAGAATACCGTGGACATCGTGCCGGACAGCTTTCGATTGGCGATGCAGTTTCTGCCGGCTTTTGTACAGGAGTGGAAATCTCTGCGCTTTCGCCTGTCCAAACGCTGGACGATCGAAGCAAAACAGGATCGGAGATGGCTGCCAACCGATGTGACGCCGTTCGAAAAGTGCCGGATCCTGGACCCTGAGCCGTCTCAAAAAACACTGCGACGCGCCTGGGCCAGTGCATGCAAGGGATACCCAGCTGTGCAAACAGGCGAGATCGTACAAAGCTGGGCAGGTATGATCGATGTGACGCCGGATGCCATTCCCGTCATCTCGGGCGTGGATGATCTGCCGGGAATGTACATTGCCACGGGGTTTTCAGGCCATGGCTTTGGAATCGGCCCCGGGGCGGGGCGGCTGATGGCTGATCTGGTTGCCGAAACAACGCCTTGCGTGGACCCGGCCGCCTTTCGCTTGTCGCGGTTCAGTGACGGTTCAAAAGTGCGGCCGGATCCGGGGTACTGAACGCTTAGCCCATCATCTGGTAGCTGACCGGGACAAAGCGAAAGCCTTCTCCACGGGTCTCAACATACCCGGCGCCGGGGAAGGGCATGTGATAGCCGACCATCGGCACTTTGTCGGCAGCCAGCATGCCAAGAACATCGCGGCGTGCGGCAGTGGCTGCGGCCTTGTCCATGTCAAACCGGACTTCCCATTCGGGATGGGCGAAAGACCAGACATAGTGGTTGGCCAGATCCGCCGTCAGCACCAGACGTTGCCCGTTGCTTTCCAGATGGTAGACCGTGTGGCCCGGTGTGTGGCCATAAGCGGCCACTGCGGTAATGCCCGAGGCAACCTCGCCCCCGTCTTCGACAAAGGTCATTTTCTCGGCCAGCGGTGTAACTTTTTCAGCGACCAGATCGCCCACGCGATTGCCTGCGTCCTGCGCAGCCCAGAAATCATATTCCGGAGAAGCCGTCACGTAGCGCGCATTCGCAAAGGTCGGCGCGCCTTCGGTGGTCATGCCACCGATATGGTCAGGGTGCATATGCGTTATCACGACCACATCGATCTGATCCGGGGTCACGCCCGCATCTGCCAGCGCGGCCTGTATGCCACCTTGCCCCAGACCGGTATCAAACAGAACCAGCTCTGATCCCGTGTTGACCAGTGAGGGGGTAAAGAAAAACTGTGCGACGTCTGCCGGAATGAAGTTTTCAGCCGAAACCTTGGCAAATTCTTCGTCCGTCGCTCCGCCCCCAAAAATCTCTTTGGCTCCGTCGCGTGGAAAGCTGCCATCCAGCAGGGTCGTGACCGTGAAATCGCCAATATGAAATGACCTTGCGATGGTCGAGTTTGCTTTGGTTTCCGGGCTGGCGGCCAGAACCGGTGCGGCCGCAGCTGCAAACGGCAAGGCGGCGGCACTTCCCAAAGCGGCGCGGCGTGAAAGTTTTATTGTCATCTTCGTTCTCCCTGTCAGGACATCATTGTTGCAGTTAGGGCGTCGAGAGTCTCTTGCCAGTTTATACGCCATTCAGATGGGGTGCATGGATGAATAATACGTGTTAATTTTTGTTCATGGCGCGATCAGACAACAAGACAGTTCCGACAGATCAAAGCGTCGAGAATTTCCTGAGAACGGTTCAACCGGCGCGCCGTGCTGAAGACGCGCACCAGCTTGACAAATTGTTTCGCGCCACCACCGGGTTTAGCCCGGTCATGTGGGGCCCGTCGATCGTCGGGTATGGCCGCTACCACTATCGCTACAAATCGGGTCGTGAAGGGGACTTTCTGGCAACCGGTTTTTCGCCGCGCAAATCAGCTTTGGTGATTTACATCATGCCGGGTTACGCAGATTTTGCGGAACTCATGGCCAGATTGGGAAAGCACAAGCTGGGCAAGTCCTGTCTTTACGTCAACAAACTGGCGGAAATCGACACGGGCGTTTTGCGCGAACTCATTCGCGCCGGACTGGACGACCTCGACAGGGTGTGGCCGGTGAAACCGTTCTGAATCACCTGATGGATCAAGCGGCGGCTGGACAAAAACGCCCCCATGTGACAAGAGCCGCGCCAACAGGAGACACCCATGACAACCACCCGTTTCGCCCCGTCGCCCACCGGTTACATCCATGTGGGCAACCTGCGCACCGCCCTGATGAACTATCTGATTGCCCGCAAGGCAGGCGGTACGTTCATCCTGCGCATCGATGATACCGACCCCGAGCGGTCGAAAGAAGAATATGTCGATGCCATCAAGCAGGACCTGGAATGGC
The DNA here is from genome assembly GCF_009363615.1 of Ruegeria sp. THAF33. Lineage (NCBI taxonomy): Bacteria > Pseudomonadati > Pseudomonadota > Alphaproteobacteria > Rhodobacterales > Roseobacteraceae > Ruegeria > Ruegeria sp. THAF33. The sequence goes on from NZ_CP045384.1 coordinate 321,609, forward strand.
TGGGTTTGCATTGGGACCGGGTCGAGCGTCAGTCGGACCGTCTGGACCGCTATGCCGAAGCGGCCGACAAGCTGCGCGCGATGGGTCGTTTGTACGAAGCGTTCGAAACGCCGACCGAGCTGGATCTGAAACGCAAGAAGCAACTGAACATGGGCAAGCCGCCGGTCTATGACCGCGCTGCGCTGAACCTGTCGGAGGCCGAGAAAGAGAAGCTGCGCGCTGAACGTGGCAACGGCGTCTGGCGCTTCAAGCTGGATCATGAACGTATCGAATGGAATGACGGCATTCTTGGCGACATCTCGATTGATGCGGCTTCGGTTTCCGATCCGGTTCTGATCCGTGGCGATGGTCAGGTTCTCTATACGATTGCGTCGGTTGTGGATGATACTGAAATGGGCGTGACGGATGTCGTACGGGGTTCGGACCATGTGACCAACACGGCAACGCAGATCCAGATCATCGAGGCGCTGGGCGGGCGTTGTCCGCGTTTTGCCCACCATTCTCTGCTGACTGGTCCGCAGGGCGAGGCATTGTCGAAACGGCTGGGCACGCTGGCCTTGCGCGATCTTCGCGAACAAGGGGTGCAACCGATGGCGTTGCTGAGCCTGATGGCGCGTCTGGGCTCGTCTGATCCGGTTGAGCTGCGCTCGGAAATGGCCGAGCTGATCGAAGGGTTCGATGTACGCCGGTTTGGCGCCGCGCCGACCAAGTTCGATGTACAGGACCTGTTTCCGCTGACCGCCAGGCATTTGCAATCGCTGCCGCTGTCAGATGTGGCCAGTGCCGTTGCGGATGCCGGTGTTCCAGATGAATTGGCAGAACCTTTCTGGGCCATGGCCCGTGAAAACATCACCACCCTGGCCGATCTCAAGGGCTGGTGGGAACTGTGCCGTGACGGGGCCGATCCCCTGATCGCCGATGAAGATCGGGAATTTATTGCCCAGGCGATGGCCTTGCTGCCCGAAGGTTCGTTCGATGGTGACACGTGGGGCACCTGGACCAAAGCCGTGAAAGAGGCAACCGGTCGCAAGGGCAAAGGCCTGTTCATGCCTCTGCGCAAAGCGTTGACCGGCATGGAGCGCGGCCCGGAAATGGCTGCGTTGATGCCGTTGCTACAGGTGATCCGCGCGCGCGGCTAACGTGGTGGCACACCAATTTTCTGGGCCACGTCATCGGCGTGGCCCATTTTTGTTACGCCGGCTGTACGAACCGCACCGATAAACTTGTCAGGCGGTCATCGACAAAATCACGTTCGACAGGTTTGAGTTGCTGATGGCGTGGATAACGCGGTTCGGCGCGATCATTCAGGATCGGGGCGGCCCAGCCTGTTGTCGTCTCAAAGAAACGATCCGCGCCGTCCTCGCCGAACGCCCCCAAGTAACCCTGCACGACAACGTCGATATAGCTGAGCAGCAACGGGTGGTGATTGCTGGGCTGGCTGTGCCGATCCTGCGGGACGGCGTAGACAGCTATTTCGACGTCGTGCGTCAGGGGATGTGAAACCGACTGCGTTGCAGGAATTCGGTCATACGCCCATTCCCGTTCATCCAGCGCGGCCCAGTCATTATTGGGAACATGCGCAATCATGCCTTCGATCTCTGACTTCGGGTCGGGCACAGCAGTCAGAAACGCCACGGGTCGCAGATCGGTATGCCGCCAGGCCCGCCGCCAACCCTTCAGTCGCGCGGGGCGCGGATCGGGGAAATCATGCGTCGCGAGGTTCACGAGGCTGCCATAGCCAAAGAAATAGGGGTCGGCCATCCAAGAAGTGTCCTTTGGGTCGATTGATGTATGTCAAACCGCTTTTTTCCCGGACATGCAATAAGGTTGCATCTTGAATTTAGGGAGGCCCTCATGCGGATTACCAAAAGGACGAATATCGCTGTGCGCCTGTTGATGTATTGCGCAGCTCACCCGGACAGGCTGGTCACGAAATCCGAAATCGCCGAAGTGTGCAACATTTCGGAAAACCATCTGGCGCAGGTGATCAATCAGCTGAGCCAGCTGAACTATCTGAGCACGCAGCGCGGTCGAAACGGTGGCATGTCGCTGGCGCGCCCGGCGGATCAGATACGCATCGGTGCGGTGTTCCGGCATGTTGAAGGGGCTTTGCCCCTTGCCGAGTGTTTCGCCGACGCTGACAACACGTGCCCGCTCACGGATGCCTGCCGGCTGAGGCTTGCGCTTCAGGACGCGGCAGAGGTGTTCTATGCGTCCCTGGACGATGTTACCCTGGATGCTTTGGTATGTGACAATGATCCGCTGCTGAGGCTCTTGCAGCCCGTGGCCTGCGTGCGCTGATTTCAATCGCTCGCGCGCAATATGCGCGCCGGACGCACCGAAAGTGGACGCAGGGCAAATGCCAGCCCAGCACATAACGTGACGCCTATCCCGGCCAGAACGATGCCGAAGGCCGATGACCAGATGACCGTGAACTCTGTGTCGAAGATGTAGGTGGCAACGGCCCAGCCGCCCAGAATGCCAACGAACAGCGCGACGCATCCCGCAGCGGCCCCAAGCAGAACAGATCGCAGGCCAAAGCTGCGCAGGATACTGCCACGATCTGCACCCAATGTCCTGAGGATCGCTGCTTCGTATCTGCGGGCAGGTTCGCCCGCCGCCGCTGCGCCGATCAGAACCAGAAATCCGGTCAGCAGCGATACTCCTGCACCGTACGAGGTCGCTGCGGCGATGCCTGCCAGCAGGCCCGAGACACGATCAATGGCGTCGCGCACCCGGATGGCCGTGATATTGGGGAACTGGCCGGCAAGATCCCGCAGGATGGCCGCCTCGGCCTGTTCTTCGGCATAGACCGTCGCGATAAAACTGTGCGGCGCACCGGCCAGCGCAGAGGGGTTCATCGACATGACAAAGCCCATTCCCGCGGTAGAGAAATCCACCTCGCGCAGGGACGTCAGCTCTGCCGTGATGTCTCGCCCCAGGATATTGACGGTCAGTTGGTCGCCCAGGTTCAGGCCCATCTCTTCGGCTTCTTCTGCGGCAAAGCTGACCTGGGGTGCACCTGCGTAATCTTCGGCCCACCATTCCCCTGCGGTCAGGCGTGCGTTCGGCGGCGGTTGAACCGAATAGGTCACGCCGCGATCCCCTTCCAGCACCCAGTGATCTCCGGCCACGTCCCGAGCGGGCCGGCCGTTGATCTGCGTGATGATCCCGCGCAACATCGGCGCGCTTTCAATGCGGCTGACCGCGGGGTCACTTTGCAAGCGTTCGGTGAAGCCGGGCATTTGATCTCTCTGGATGTCTACGAAGAAGTACGACGGCGCGACATCCGGCAAGTTGCCCGAAATGGCGTTGCGCAGGGTACCGTCGATCTGCCCGACCGCAGCCAGCACCGACAAGCCCAGCCCCAGTGACAGAACCACAGATCCTGCACCTTCGCGTGGGTCCGAGATGGCCGACAACGCCCATCTGACTGTGGGTCGCCCGCGGGCCAACGAAGTCCCAGCCCGGGCCAGTTTGCGAATGGCATAAGCGGCGAGGGCCAACAGCGCCAGTGCACCGACAAGCCCGCCGCCGGTCCAGACAGTAAGCCGCGTCGAGCCGCTGAACCATGATGCCAGGGCGATCAGCAACAACAGCCCGGCACCCGTTGCCACGACGTAAATCAGACGTGGAAAGGGGCGGGCCGAGCTCAGCGCGTCGCGAAACAACGTCGCGGCGCGCACATCTTCGGTGCGGGCCAGTGGCCAAAGGGTGAACAGGAACGCTGTGAGCAGACCGTATATTGCTGCCTCGATCAGCGGCTGTGGATAAAGGGAAAACACTGCTGGAACCGGCAATTGGCTTTCCAGCAGCGGGGCCAGAACAAGCGGCGCCAATCCACCCAGCGTCAGGCCGATCGCGATCCCGAAGACGGACAGAACGCCAATTTGAATCATGTAGGTTTGAAAAATGGTGGCGCGATCGGCCCCCAAGGTGCGCAGAGTCGCAACCGTTTCCGTCTTCTGCCCCAGATAAGCACGCACGGCGGCAGAAACGCCGATGCCTCCGACGGCAAGCCCGGACAGCCCGACAAGGACAAGAAATGCACTCAGGCGATTGACGAACTCGGATATCCCGGGGGCACCGTTGCGTGCATCCGTCCAGCGCATTCCCGTGCCTTCGAATGCCGCGTCGGCCCTTGCGGATACATCCGAAAGATCTGCGTTCCGGGGCAGGATCATCCTGTACTTTGTTGAAAACAGCGTTCCGGGTTCCAGCAGACCGGACGCCTGCAATGCCTCGGTTCGCACCAGAGTGCGCGGCCCAAGGCCAAACCCATCCGCCGCGCTGTCGGGCTCGTCCAGCAAGCCAGCCGTCAGGATGAGCTCTTGCGTCCCAAGTGAAAACCGATCACCGACGGACAACCCAAGCCGGTCCATCAGCACAGGTTCCATCACGGCCCCGGGCAAGCCGGAGCTACCGTTCAGGGCGTCTTCCAGCGGGATCTCGGGTTCCAGCCGTACCGAGCCGACAAGTGGGTACGCGTTGTCGACCGACTTAACCTGAGTCAGCGCTCGTTCCGGACCTGTCGCGCCGGGCACAACGGCCATCGAGCGGAAATCGACAACCTCGGACATCTGGACGGATGTCTGTTGCATCCAGGCGCGCTCTGCCTCATCGGCAAAACGATAGGTGAATTCAAGTTCGGCATCGCCCCCCAGCAGCGAGGCCCCTTCTTGCGCAAGCCCAGCCTGTATGGCCTGCCGCACCGACCCGACGGCCGCGATGGCTGCGACCCCCAACGCCAAGCAGGCCAGAAAGATCCGAAAACCGCTCAGGCCTCCGCGCAGCTCGCGGCGGGCGAGCCGCCCGGCCATCCGCAGGCTCATTCCGCGGCCTCCTGCCGGGTCTCTTCGGCGATCCTGCCGTCACGCAACCGAACGACCCGATCACATCTTTCGGCCAATGAATGGCTGTGGGTCACCAGAACCAGGGTTGCATCGTATTTCCGGCGCAGACCAAACAGCAAATCAACAATTGCGGCCCCGTTGGTTTCGTCCAGGTTCCCGGTCGGTTCATCAGCCAACAGGATTTTGGGGCGCGGCGCAGATGCTCGTGCCAAGGCAACACGCTGTTGTTCTCCGCCCGAAAGTTGCGCCGGGTAATGATCGCGACGGTGCGACAGGCCAACGGCGTCCAGCTCTTGCTCGGCCCGGTCGAACGCATCCTTGTGCCCTGCCAGTTCCAGTGGGGTTGCCACGTTTTCAAGCGCGGTCATCGTCGGGATCAGATGGAAGTTCTGAAACACCACCCCCATACTGTCGCGCCGAAACCGGGCCAGAGCGTCCTCATCCATGTCGGTAAGGTCTTGACCCAGCGCCATGATTTGACCGTGCGTCGCCTGCTCCAACCCCGCCATCAACATCAGCAGCGAAGACTTGCCCGAGCCAGAAGGCCCGATAAGCCCCAGCGTCTCGCCCTTGTTCACAGTCAACGTAATGTCATGCAGAATATCGACCCGCCCGGCATTGCCATCCAGGGACAAAGAGGCATCTTGGAGGGCGAGAACAGCAGTCGTCATGGGTCTACCCGAAAAAGGAGCGGTCTTTTGGGATATGGAGCGATCACCACGTTGCGCAAGGCTTTGATGGCAGGCCTTTTCACGTGGTGCGGTTTTGCGGCCACAGCCGAACAAGTGGTGATTGCGGCTTTGGGGGACTCGCTGACTCAGGGCTATGGGCTGGTGGAGGAAAGCGGGTTTGTTCCACAGCTTGAACGCTGGTTGCAGACGCAGGGCGCGGATGTCCGCGTCATCAACGCAGGTGTTTCGGGCGACACGACGGCGGGCGGGGCCGCACGTGTGGACTGGACCCTGACACCGGATGTGGATGGCATGATCGTTGCCCTTGGCGGCAACGACCTGCTGCGTGGGATCGACCCTGCCGTATCAAAGGCCAATCTGCGCAGGATCCTGGACGTGGCGCTAGACGCGAATGTACCGGTTCTGCTGATCGGTATGCAGGCGCCGGGCAACTACGGGGCCGATTACAAGCAAGCTTTCGACGGAATGTACCCAGACTTGGCGAAGGAGTTCGACGTCCTCTTCGCCGCCAGTTTCTTCGAAGGGCTTGCGGCCGAGGGCGACCCCGGTGCGGTATCGCAGTTCATGCAGCCGGACGGAATACATCCAAACGCGGATGGGGTGGTAAAGATCGTTGAATCACTGGGGCCGTCCGTTCTGAAGCTTGTTGATCAGGCGGGTCGAGCGGAATAGGCGCCAATCCATGGGCACCTAGACGACCGTGACAACGGTTCCGATCGGGACCCGGTTGTACAAATCGATCACATGCTCGTTCAGCATTCGTATGCAACCGTTGGACACCGCCCGGCCAATGGTCTGCGGCTGCGTCGTGCCGTGGATGCGGAAATAGGTGTCGACACCGTTCTGGAACAGATACAGCGCGCGCGCGCCCAGCGGGTTATCTCCGCCGCCGGGTTGGACATAGTCGTTGTCCTTGAATTTGGCGTAAGCGACGGGATCACGTTCGATCATCTCATCGGTCGGGCGCCAGGTCGGCCATTCCTTTTTCACATCGATGGTTGCTGTGCCGGTAAATTCCAGCCCTGCCTTGCCGACGCCACAGCCATAGCGGATCGCCTTGCGAGGTTCCGTGACGAAGTAAAGGTAGAACGACCTGGGCGCGACCAGCAGCTGTCCTGGTACGAACTGTTTCTTGATGCGCACGAATTGCGGTGTCGGATCATACTCGACCGCCTTTTTGGCGCGGGCGATGCCCGGCAACATGCTTGCTGCTGTTCCGGCCAGAAAAATACGGCGTGTAAACATCGAAACCCTCGTCGAATGACCAATGAAACTGAAACCAATTTCATCATCATATGATATTTGGTCAATTCTAGGGCAGTCATCACGTGGACGTGATGTGTCCTGCCTGCCACCCGAGGTGGTGGCGGGAAAGGGGCGAGGGGGATCCCCTCACCCGATATCAAGCTCAGGCCAGCTGGATGCTGTCGGCGCTTTCGCGGCCGTCACGACCGGCGCGCAGCTCGTACGTGACTTTCTGGTTGTCGGCCAGACCGGTCAGGCCCGAACGTTCGACAGCCGAGATGTGTACGAATACATCTTTGCCGCCTTCTTCCGGTGCGATGAAGCCGAAGCCTTTGGTGGTATTGAACCATTTTACGGTGCCTGCTGGCATATCCGTGTCTCCTGTTTGAGTGCTGCCCACGGAGTTGCGGCAGCCTGGCGTCGTCGGTCTGTATCGATAGACTGACTGCCGATGAAGGAGACAGTAGGTCGAATAGAAAAACGTAAGCACTTTGCATATGGCATCGGGGCGGGGGTGTGACAAGGGATTTTGTTTGATTTCTGCAAAGGCATGAGGGATTTCCGCCGTGTCCACAGGCCCGGGGAGGCTAGTTTTCTTTCACGGTGCCGCAGCCTTGCCCAGCATCGACGAACAGGTTGAACGGTCAATCCTAGTTATCACTGATGTCGTGCAGAGTGGTGTTCATGTCACCAGATGGTCACCGCCTTTTTCACTGCAATGCAGGTCGCGATGCGGCTTGCGTCAATCGCGATCGCTTTCCCGTCCAGGCGCGGGCGATCAAGCCAGCCAAGATCCGGATGAAGGCACCTTAGTCGCGCCTGCGTTTGCACCGGTTGAATACCGGTTTGTGACGCGCGCATTCTTTGTCAAAATCGCGCCCGAGAAAGTCGTCGTGATGGATAGAGGCTATCCCGCGCCACACGCCTGCCGTTGACGCAAGGCATGCGCTTCGATTCCAGAAACGAAAGCGCCGGGCATGCCCGTTACCCATAAAGTGCGCGGGCCTCGGCGAAGGACAACAGACGACGTTTCTTCTCGTCCCACAGGTGAAGCCGCGCATTGGCGAGGCTTTCCCGGATGGTCATCCGGTTGCTGTTCGCCAGTTCTTCATGATCGCGCAGCACTTCGGTCAGACGATAGAACGGAATGCGGCTGTAGAGGTGGTGTACATGGTGGATGCCGATATTGGCACTGAACCACTGCAACACCGAGGGCAGGATATAGTGCGAACTTCCGTGCAGCGCCGCTTCATGCAGTTGCCAGTCTGCATCCGCGTCCCAATGCGTGTTCTCGAACTGGTGTTGTACATAAAACAGCCAAACTCCGGCCGTTGCGGCAATCAGAGTCGACGGCAGGAAGATCAGCAACATCGGCATCAGCCCGCCAAAATAGTAGATGGCCACAAGGGCAACCAGAATCGCAAGATTGGTCGCCATCGCGCTGACCCAGAACCTTACGCTGTCTGTCAGGCCCAGCGGAAGGCGGTTTTGAAACAGAAACAGATAACCGGGGCCAAGCACGAACAGAGTGATCGGGTTCCGGTACACGCGGTACCAGAACCTGTTCAGTGGTGTTTTGGCGCGGTATTCCGCCACGGTCAGGGTGTGGACATCGCCCATCCCGCGCTTGTCCAGGTTGCCGGAACTGTTGTGATGCGTGGAATGACTGCGGCGCCAGACATCATATGGTGTCAGTGTCAGAACTCCGATGCCGCGCCCGATCCAGTCGCTGACGGCCCGGTTTTTGAAGAATGCGCCGTGCCCGCAATCATGCTGGATGGCAAACAAGCGCAACAGAAAGGCCGCATTGAGGGCGGAAATCACAAAGGCCAGCCAATAGCTGACTGAAAGTGACATCCAGGACAATGCCCACAGTCCGAAAAAGGGGACAATGCTTACGCCCAGCTCAAAAGCGCTGCGCATTTGGTCCGGTTCGCGATATTTGGCAAGCGTTGTTACCCAGTCACGTGCGGCGGTGGTCTCCGGCTTGTCGCGGAGCGAGAGAGAGGGTTCAGTCATACGCCTGCCAGTCTAGTGTTTGCTGGCCACCGGATAGACGACCACCCCGACATAGCAAGCGGTTTTTGCAAAAGTTGCTGCATTTCACGGTCACTTTTCGGTCAAAGGCCGGCAGAGGTGCCCTTTGCGTAACACTGGGCTCAAGACCTCATGCCGGCATCCCGCGGCGCAAGGCAATCTACAGGCTTGTCAAGTGCGGTTATCGGGCCTATACGCCTGCGGTGGCTTTCCGCCACGAGAATCAAAACCAAGAAATGCCGTGTTTGGCCCATCACGCTTCGGGGTCATATCCGGCTTAGGAGAAGCGACATGAAACTGAACGAACTGCGCGACAATCCAGGCGCCAGCCCGAAACGCACCCGCGTCGGCCGTGGTCCGGGTTCCGGCAAAGGTAAAATGGGTGGCCGTGGTATCAAAGGCCAGAAATCCCGTTCGGGTGTGGCCATCAATGGCTACGAAGGCGGCCAGATGCCATTGTACCAGCGTTTGCCCAAGCGCGGCTTCAACAAGCCGAACCGCAAGGAATTCGCGGTTATCAATCTGGGTCTGATCCAGAAATTCGTCGACGCCGGCAAGCTGGACGCTTCGGCTGCGATCACCGAAGACGCTCTGGTCGCGTCCGGTCTGGTGCGCCGCAAGCTGGACGGTATCCGCGTTCTGGCCAAAGGCGAAATCAGCGCCAAGGTGAACCTGGAAGTGACCGGTGCTTCGAAATCTGCCGTCGAGGCAGTTGAGAAAGCGGGCGGTTCACTGAAGGTCACAAAAGCTGCTGCGGCAGAGTAATCGCTTGTGAGCGGGCAAAGACCCGCTTACATAGACCTCAGAGTTTTCCAAGACGCCGTCCGAGCCGGAAAACGGTTCCGGGCGGCGTTTGCATAAGAGAGACCGATTTATGGTATCAGCAGCAGAACAAATGGCAGCCAACACAAGCTGGGCTGCTTTAGGCAAGGCCACCGATCTGCGCAACCGCATCCTGTTCACGCTGGGTTTGCTGATCGTCTATCGTCTGGGCACCTTTATTCCGGTGCCGGGGATTGACGGAGCAGCTTTGCGCGAATTCATGGAACAGGCGGGGCAGGGCATCGGCGGCATGATTTCGATGTTCACCGGCGGGGCGCTGGGGCGGATGGGTATCTTTGCCCTCGGCATCATGCCTTACATCTCGGCCTCGATCATCGTTCAGCTTCTGACATCCATGGTTCCCGCGCTCGAACAGCTCAAGAAAGAGGGCGAGCAGGGGCGCAAGAAGATCAACCAGTATACCCGGTTCGGCACCGTGGCTCTGGCCACCGTTCAGGCTTATGGTCTGGCCGTTTCGCTGGAATCGGGCGATCTTGCGACTGATCCGGGGCTCTATTTCCGCATGTCGACCATGATAACGCTGGTTGGCGGTACCATGTTCCTGATGTGGCTGGGTGAGCAGATCACTGCACGCGGGATCGGCAACGGTATCTCTTTGATCATCTTCGTCGGCATCATTGCCGAGGTTCCGGCTGCTCTGGCGCAGTTCTTTGCAAGCGGCCGCAGCGGTGCGATCAGCCCTGCCGTGATCGTCGGCGTGATCGTTATGGTCATCGCGGTCATCACCTTTGTGGTGTTCATGGAGCGCGCCCTGCGCAAGATCCACATTCAGTATCCGCGCCGCCAGGCCGGTATGAAAGTCTACGAAGGCGGCTCAAGCCACTTGCCGGTCAAGGTCAACCCTGCGGGTGTTATTCCGGCGATCTTCGCCAGCTCGCTGCTGCTGCTGCCGGTCACGATCTCGACCTTCTCGTCCGGTGCTGCCAACGGGCCGGTCATGTCGTGGCTGCTGGCCAATTTCGGCCCCGGACAGCCGCTTTACCTTCTGTTCTTTGCCTCGATGATCGTGTTCTTCGCCTATTTCTATACGTTCAACGTGTCGTTCAAACCGGACGATGTGGCGGACAACCTGAAAAAGCAGAACGGTTTTGTGCCCGGCATCCGGCCCGGCAAGAAAACCGCCGAGTATCTGGAATACGTGGTCAACCGCGTGCTGGTTCTGGGTTCGGCCTATCTGGCGGCGGTCTGTCTGCTGCCCGAAATTCTGCGGGGCCAGTTTGCCATTCCGTTCTATTTCGGTGGCACCTCGGTTCTGATTATCGTCTCTGTGACCATGGACACGATCCAGCAGGTCCAGAGCCACCTGTTGGCGCATCAATACGAAGGGCTTATCGAAAAGTCCCAGCTGCGCGGCAAAGGCAAGAAACGCGGCAGAAAGGGAGCTGCTCGCCGATGAACATCATTCTTCTGGGCCCCCCGGGGGCAGGCAAGGGAACGCAGGCGCGTCACCTGGTAGAGACCCGCGGGATGGTGCAGCTCAGCACCGGGGATATGCTGCGCGAGGCCAAGACCAGCGGAACCGAAATGGGCCAGAAGGTTGCCGCGATCATGGACGCGGGCAAGCTGGTCACCGATGAGATCGTGATCGGCCTGATTGAGGAAAAACTGACCACCGAAAAAGGCGCCGGTTTCATCTTTGACGGCTTCCCCCGCACTTTGGCACAGGCCGACGCGCTGTCGGCTCTGCTGACCAAGCTGGGCCAGTCCCTGCATACCGTGATCGAGATGCGCGTGGATGACGATGCTCTGGTGGAGCGGATTACCGCGCGGTCAACCTGCGGCGGATGTGGTGAGGTCTATAACGACAAGACCAAGCCGATCCCGGCTGACGGCAAATGCACCAATTGCGGCAAGGAAAATGACTTCGTTCGTCGCGCCGACGATAACGAAGACAGTCTGCGCACGCGGTTGATGGAATACTACAAGAAGACCTCACCGCTGATTGGCTATTACTACGCCAAGGGCGATCTGCGCCCCGTGAACGGGCTGGCGGACATCAAGGAAGTCACAGCGTCGATCGAGGCCATTCTCGGCTGATTTCAATATGGGCTTGACGGCACCGCCAAAAGCCCATATCGACCCCCATCCCTAAAGGGAATCAAGACCGCGTGCGGGATTCGTCCCAACCGCCCCGACCACCTCGATTAATGCTGAACCCTCTGGCCACACTGCCACGGTAAAGCGTTGTGAAAAAAGGTTCTGGAGTTACGGAACCGCAACGAAAAGGAAAGTGACACGTGGCACGTATTGCCGGCGTAAACATCCCGACTGCAAAGCGGGTACCTATCGCCCTCACATATATCACCGGTATCGGAAACACCTCGGCCAAAGCGATCTGCGAAGCCGTGGGCATTGAAGCGCACCGTCGCGTCAACGAACTGTCCGACGCCGAAGTTCTGGCCATCCGCGAGCACATCGACGCAAATTTCACCGTTGAAGGTGACCTGCGTCGTGAAGTTCAGATGAACGTCAAGCGCTTGATGGACCTGGGCTGCTATCGCGGTCTGCGTCACCGCCGCAACCTGCCGGTTCGCGGTCAGCGTACCCACACCAACGCTCGTACCCGCAAAGGCCCCGCAAAGGCCATCGCTGGTAAGAAGAAATAAGGGAGGGTCTGACCGATGGCACGTGACAAGACTCGCGTTAAGCGCAAAGAGCGTAAGAACATCGCATCGGGCGTTGCCCATGTGAATTCGACCTTCAACAACACCAAGATCCTGATCTCGGACGTACAGGGCAACGCCATCTCGTGGTCGTCTGCCGGTACCATGGGCTTCAAGGGATCGCGGAAATCGACCCCCTACGCCGCTCAGATGGCTGCCGAAGACGCAGGCAAGAAGGCGCAGGAACATGGCGTCAAGACGCTGGAAGTCGAAGTTCAGGGCCCCGGTTCGGGCCGTGAATCGGCACTGCGCGCGCTGGCTGCCGTGGGCTTCAACATCACGTCGATCCGCGACGTGACACCGATTGCTCACAACGGCTGCCGCCCGCCGAAACGTCGTCGCGTCTAAGCGATTTTGAATTGAGCTGGGGCTGTGTTTCTGCACGGCCCCAGCACGTCATTTTGAACCTCGGGCGTCTGCACCTTGTTGGTCATGGGGCGCGGACAGGAATGGAGGGATTACATGATCCACAAGAATTGGGCAGAATTGATCAAGCCGACCCAGCTGGAAGCCAAGCCGGGCAATGATCCTGCACGTCAGGCCACCCTGGTTGCCGAACCGCTGGAGCGTGGCTTTGGTCTGACCCTGGGCAACGCCCTGCGCCGCGTCCTGATGAGCTCGCTGCAAGGTGCGGCCATCACCAGCGTCCAGATCGACAACGTCCTGCACGAGTTTTCGAGCGTGGCAGGCGTTCGTGAAGACGTCACCGACATCATCCTGAACCTCAAGCAGGTTGCCCTGCGCATGGAAGTCGAAGGCCCCAAGCGCCTGTCGATCAATGCCAAAGGCCCCGCGGTCGTCACTGCGGGTGACATCAGCGAAAGCGCCGGCATCGAGGTTCTGAACCGCGATCACGTCATCTGCCACCTCGACGATGGCGCTGACCTGTTCATGGAGCTGACCGTCAACACCGGCAAGGGCTATGTCTCGGCCGAGAAGAACAAGCCCGAAGACGCACCCATCGGCCTGATCCCGATTGATGCGATCTATTCGCCGGTCAAAAAGGTCGCTTATGACGTTCAGCCGACCCGTGAAGGTCAGGTTCTGGACTATGACAAACTGACCCTGAAGATCGAAACCGATGGTTCGATCACGCCGGAAGACGCACTGGCCTTTGCCGCTCGTATCCTTCAGGATCAGCTGTCGATCTTCGTCAACTTCGACGAGCCGGAATCGGCAAGCCGTCAAGACGAGGACGATGGTCTGGAGTTCAACCCGCTGCTGCTGAAGAAGGTGGACGAGCTGGAACTGTCGGTCCGTTCGGCAAACTGCCTAAAGAACGACAACATCGTCTATATCGGCGACCTGATCCAAAAGACCGAAGCCGAGATGCTGCGCACCCCGAACTTCGGCCGCAAGTCGCTGAACGAGATCAAGGAAGTGCTGTCCGGCATGGGCCTGCACCTGGGCATGGATGTCGAGGATTGGCCGCCGGACAACATCGAAGATTTGGCCAAGAAATTCGAAGACGCGTTCTAAGCGCGTCTTCCCCAATGCCCGGCCCAAAGTGGGAATATCCGGGGACCATATGGGCATTCCCGCCCCAAGGAGAGCCGGTGACACGCATCGCCGGCCAGACAAAGCAAAACGCAAAAGAAGGAACTAGAAAATGCGTCACGCACGTGGTTATCGCCGCCTGAACCGTACTCATGAGCACCGCAAGGCGCTGTTTGCGAACATGGCTGGCTCGCTCATCGAGCATGAGCAAATCAAAACAACTCTGCCCAAGGCAAAAGAACTGCGCCCGATCGTTGAAAAACTGATCACTCTGGGCAAGCGCGGCGACCTGCACGCCCGCCGTCAGGCCGCAGCACAGCTGAAGGAAGACAAAGACGTCGCCAAGCTGTTCGAAGTTCTGGGCCCCCGCTACGCCGAGCGTCAGGGCGGTTATGTCCGCATTCTGAAAGCTGGCTTCCGCTATGGCGATATGGCCCCGATGGCGATCATCGAATTCGTTGATCGTGATCTGGACGCCAAAGGTGCGGCTGACAAAGCCCGCGTTGCCGCCGAAGAGGCAGCAGACGAAGAATAAGATCTGACCCAAGGTCACGGTCGAACCTCCGTTCGGGAAACCGGACGGAGGTTTTTTCGTTATGGCATGTCCGACATGTTGCGGGGCATACCCGACCGCCGACTTGCAATTCAGATTTTGTGTCAGCATATCTGGGCCAATCGCAAAAAACGGAGCCACCATGATCCGCGTAATGCTGACCCTTGTTGCCTTGACCTGCGCGACGCAAGGAATGGCCGAAACGAAAGTTCCGCAGTCACAGGCCGAGATTTCGTTGGGATTTGCCCCGGTCGTGAAACAGGCATCGCCGGCGGTTGTGAACATCTATGCCAAGATCGTCCGGCAGGGCCGGGCTAGCCCGTTTTTCTCGGACCCGTTCTTTCAGGATTTCTTTGGCCGGGGATTTGGCGAACCCCGTCAGCGTGTTCAAAACTCGCTGGGTTCCGGGGTTATTCTGTCTGACGATGGGTATGTTGTTTCCAACTATCACGTGGTTGGCTCTGCGACCGAGATCCGGGTTGTCACCACGGATCGGCGCGAGTTTTCGGCCGAGGTTGTGCTGGGCCATGAGGAAAGCGATATCGCGATCCTGCGGCTGAAAGAGGCCGAAGACCTGCCCTACCTGACCCTTCGCGATTCCGATCAGGTCGAGGTTGGAGAGCTGGCCCTGGCCATCGGAAACCCGTTCGGGGTCGGGCAGACGGTATCGTCCGGCATCATCTCGGGGCTGGCGCGCACGGGCACGGCAACCGGGAATGGTCGCGGGTATTTCATCCAGACGGATGCGGCAATCAATCCGGGCAACTCCGGCGGGGCGCTGATCGATGTGAATGGCCAACTGATCGGGATCAATACCTCGATTCTGACCCGATCGGGTGGGTCAAACGGAATAGGCTTTGCCATCCCCGCCAATCTGGTGGCGCAATTCCTCAAGCAGGCGCAGCAGGGAAACGAAACCTTCGTCAGCCCGTGGGCGGGAATGTCGGGTCAACACATGAGCGCGGATATCGCGGAATCCCTTGGTCTGGCCATCCCGTTGGGCGTTGTGATCTCTGATCTGCATGAGCTCAGTCCTTTGCGCGACGCAGGGTTCAGAGTGGGAGACGTGGTAACCCATGTGGACGGGGATGAGGTCAATTCGCCCGCCGAGATGAAGTTTCGGATGTCGGTCGCCGGAGTGGGCGGAACCTCGGTTCTGACCCGTCTGCGCGGCGACCAAAGTGAAGATGTCGAGGTGGCGCTTATCAAAGCCCCCGATGTTCCGGCCGCCGAAGAAACGACGTTGAATGACAGAACCGTTCTTCCGGGGTTGGTGGTGTCCCGGGTCAATCCCGCGGTGATCACCAGGATGGGATTGTCGCTGTCGCTGACCGGTGTCGTCGTGGTGGATCCCGGCCCGTATGGCGGAAGGGCGGGTTTGCGAACCGGTGATATTCTTGAAAGCATCAATGCCGATGAGATCCAGCGCCCTCGGGACGTTGAGACCGCGCTGACCGATCCGGGCCGTTACGTGCAGATAGGTCTGGTGCGCGGGGGGCGGTCCGTCTCTTTGCGGTTCCGGTTGTGACCTGTGAGTGATCTGTTCGATACCGGGGCGGCAGAACCTGCCGCTTCTCCTCACCGGCCTCTGGCTGACCGGTTGCGGCCTCGATCCCTGGCCGAGGTGATCGGGCAGGAGCAGGTGCTGGGCCCCGAGGCCCCTCTGGGTGTCATGCTGGCGGCAGGCAGTCTGTCCAGCCTGATCTTCTGGGGCCCTCCCGGAGTTGGAAAGACCACGATTGCACGGCTGTTGGCACAGGAAACCGATCTGCATTTCGTTCAGATCAGTGCGATCTTTACCGGTGTGCCGGATCTGAAGAAAGTCTTCGAGGCCGCGAAGATACGCCGCCAGAACGGACAGGGCACCTTGTTGTTCGTGGACGAGATTCACCGCTTCAACAAGGCTCAGCAAGATGGGTTTCTGCCCCATATGGAAGACGGGACCATCCTGTTGGTCGGCGCAACCACCGAGAACCCGTCATTCGAACTGAATGCCGCAGTGCTCAGCCGGTCGCAGGTGCTGGTGCTGGAACGGTTGAGCCTTGCCGATCTGGAGCGTCTGACCCAGCGGGCCGAGAAAGAGCTGGGCCACGCGTTGCCATTGACGCCTGCCGCCCGCGATGCGTTGCAAGAGATGGCCGATGGCGACGGTCGGGCTTTGCTGAACCTGATCGAACAGGTTTCGGCGTGGAAAGTGGACGCGCCGCTGGACCCCGACGCGCTGTCAACGCGTTTGATGCGGCGGGCTGCAAAATACGACAAATCCGGAGATGAACATTACAACCTGATCTCGGCCCTGCACAAATCGGTGCGCGGATCTGACCCCGATGCGGCCTTGTATTGGTTTGCGCGCATGCTAACCGGGGGCGAAGATCCGCGGTATCTTGCGCGCAGGATCACACGCATGGCGGTCGAGGACATAGGCCTGGCCGATCCGCAGGCGCAGGCCATTTGTTTGCAATCGTGGGAAACCTACGAACGTCTGGGTTCACCCGAGGGCGAGTTGGCGCTTGCTCAGGCGCTGGTCTATCTTGCCCTGGCGCCAAAATCCAACGGCGCCTATGTCGGCTACAAGGCGGCAATGCGGCTGGCCAAGCAATCCGGCAGCGAGCCACCGCCCAAGCATATCCTGAACGCGCCGACCTCTTTGATGAAGGGTCAGGGTTACGGCGCGGGCTATGCCTATGACCATGATGCCGAGGACGGGTTTTCCGGTCAGAACTACTTCCCCGAGACGATGAAACGCCCGGTTTTGTATCAGCCGGTCGAGCGCGGTTTCGAGCGTGAGCTAAAGAAACGCCTCGATTATTTTGCCAAGCTGCGGACACAGCGGAACAGCTAGTAACGCAGGGTCAGTCGTGGAGGTTCCGCTGCGTCACAAGCGACAGGATTGAAATTGAACGCTTCCCTTGGGTCAAAGCTTGCAGGGGAGGACTTGATATGCCGGTTTCAATCGAAAAATCCGAAGATGTCTGGACCGTCATTCATGACAGGCCGGATGCGCGGAACGCCGTTGATACGAAACATGCCGAGGCTCTGGTTGAGGCATTTCTGAGTTTCGAGGCCAGTTCGGCCAAGGCTGCGGTATTCTGGGGCAAAGGTGGCAATTTCTGTGCAGGGTGGGATCTGAAACTTGCCGCATCGCTGGCCGATCCCGAACGGCGCGAGGCGTATTTCGACAAACATGGCTTTCCCATCGGTTCGGCCCCGTCAACGCTGGGGCCCATGGGGCCGTCGCGGCTGGAGCTTTCGAAACCTGTCATCGGCGCGATAGAAGGCGCGGCAGTGGCCGGAGGAATGGAGCTTGCCTTGTGGTGCGATATCCGGGTCATGGCGGAAACGGCTTACTTGGGTGTGTTTTGCCGCCGCTGGGGGATTACCCTGATGGATGGTGGTTCGGTCAGGTTGCCGCGTCTGGTGGGGCAGGGCAAGGCGTTGGAGATTGCTCTGACCGGTCGCAAGGTCGAGGCGGAGGAGTGTTACAGGATTGGGCTGGCGGAAAAGGTCGTTCCGCATGGCGCAGCACGAAAGGCGGCTGAAGACATGGCACATGATATCGCCCGTTTCCCGCAAGAGGCCGTTCGGGCAGACCGCCGGTCGATCATCGAAACCCGTGGAATGCCGGTTCGTGACGCGCTGAAGGTTGAATGGGCCAACGGGTTGGATGCCATTCGCCGCGAAGGAACCGCTGGTGCGGCCCGTTTTCGGGATGGAGCGGGGCGGCACGGCGACTTCTCGAACATCTGAGATCCAGAGCCTGATACCTTGACTCTTGCCGCGTTGCGCGCGACAGACGCCCATGATTTCTGGGACACGGATAAACACGCAATCCGGGCGGATCACCCGCGCGGAAAAAGGGGTAATGGCATGAGTGGCGTGCAGATGATTACAGTCGCCGAAGGGGATGGGGACCAGCGCGTGGATCGCTGGCTGCGCCGCCTGTTTCCGCATGTCAGCCAGGGGCGCATTGAAAA
This sequence comes from Ruegeria sp. THAF33, assembly GCF_009363615.1. Lineage (NCBI taxonomy): Bacteria > Pseudomonadati > Pseudomonadota > Alphaproteobacteria > Rhodobacterales > Roseobacteraceae > Ruegeria > Ruegeria sp. THAF33. The sequence continues at coordinate 339,966 of NZ_CP045384.1, forward strand.
GATGTGCCGCAAGGGAGAATTGCGTGTTGACGGTAGCCGTGCCAAGGCCTCGACCCGGTTGGAGGCAGGGCAGGTTGTTCGCGTGCCGCCTTTGCCGGACGCTGATCACAAACCGGCTGAGGTCAAGCATCACATCTCGGATGCGGATGCCAAGATGATCCAGTCCTGCGTGATCTACCGCGACGATCACATTCTGGCGCTGAACAAGCCGCATGGTCTGCCGGTGCAGGGCGGCAGCGGGCAGACAAGGCATGTTGACAGCCTGTCCGAAGCGCTGCGGTTCGGCTATGACGAGAACCCTCGGCTGGTTCATAGATTGGACAAGGACACGTCAGGTGTTCTGCTGCTGGCACGCACGCGTGAGGCCGCCAAGGGTTTGACGGCCGCTTTCCGTCACCGTGATACGCGCAAGATCTACTGGGCGCTGGTTGCCGGTGTTCCAACGCCGTACCTGGGTGAGATCAAGACCGGCCTTGTCAAGGCGACCGGTCATGGCAAGCACGGCGAGGGTGAAAAGATGATCCCCGTGCACATGAACGAAATTGACAGCACTCCGGGCGCAAAACGCGCGCATACGCATTATGCAACCCTTTATCGCGTTGCCGGCCGCGCCGCCTGGGTCGCGATGGAGCCGATCACCGGACGTACGCACCAATTGAGGGCGCATATGGCCGCAATCGGACATCCGATTATCGGCGACGGAAAATACGGTGGTTCGGGGCAGGAAAACCTTGGCGACGGATGGGGTGCGCAACTGGGTGGGATCATCAGCAAAAAGCTGCATCTGCACGCACGGCGGCTATCCTTCCTGCATCCGGTGACGCGGAAACCAGTGACCGTGACGGCGCCCTTGCCCGAGCATATGAAGCACAGCTGGGACACGTTCGGATGGAGCGAGGATCTAGCGGCCGACGACCCGTTTGAGGCGCTGCAATGAGCGCACCCTTGCGGCTGGTCCTGTTCGACGTCGACGGCACTCTGGTCGACAGTCAGGGCAGCATCGTTCATTCCATGACCGCCAGCTTTCAGGCCGCTTCCGTGCCGGTTCCGACGCGAAAGGCGATCCTGTCCATTGTCGGCTTGTCGCTGCCGCATGCCATCGCACGGTTGGTGCCGGAACAGCCTCTTTCGGTCCAGAACGATCTGGTCGACGGGTATAAAGTGGCCTATCACGCCCATCGTCTTGAATTGGGCGCGGCAAGTTCGCCGCTGTACCCCGGTGCGCGCGAGGCGATTGAAACGTTGCATGCCGTGCCCGAAGTGCTTCTTGGCGTGGCAACCGGCAAGTCGCAGCGCGGGTTGGACGCATTGATCGAAGCCCACGGGCTGGAACCGTATTTCGTGACCCGGCAGGTCGCGGATCACCACCCGTCAAAGCCGCATCCGTCCATGGTGCAGACCGCATTGGCGGAAACCGGGGTCGATCCGGCCTGCGCAGTGATGATCGGCGACACGAGCTTTGACATGGATATGGCCGCGGCCGCCGGTGTTCGCGGTATCGGCGTCACCTGGGGCTATCACGACCGATCGGCTCTGACCGCAGCTTCTTGCATTATCGAAACCTTTGACCAGTTGCCCAATGCGCTGGCTGGGATGTGGAATTGAAAGATGAGTGACTGGAAACCGAAACGCTTTTGGAAGGACAGCACCGTTGTCGCGGTTGATGGCGGCTTCACCGTCGAACTGGATGGCCGCAGGGTCAAAACACCCGCCAAGGCAGACCTGATCCTGCCAACCCGCCCCATGGCCGAAGCGGTGGCAGGGGAATGGGACGCGCAGGAAAAAGAAGTTGATCCTGCCGTGATGCCTTTCACCCGTTCTGCAAATGCAGCGATAGACAAAGTCCGCATCCAGCACGGGGAAGTGGCCGACATGCTGGCCGATTATGGCGATTCCGATTTGTTGTGTTATCGCGCAACCCACCCGCAGGAGTTGCAGGATCGTCAGAGCGCCGAATGGGATCCCGCCCTGGATTGGGCCGAGACCGCGCTGTCTGCCCGTCTGGTTCCGGTTGCGGGCGTCCTGCATCAACCGCAGCCGGAATCCGCCCTGGCGATATTGCGATCTCGGGTGCACGGGCTGGATGCGTTCCAACTGGCCGCTTTTCACGATCTGGTCAGCCTGTCGGGGTCATTGATTCTTGGCTTTGCGGCCGCCATGAATTGGCGCAATCCGGACGAAATATGGCGCATTTCAAGATTGGATGAAACCTGGCAGATTGAACAATGGGGCCATGACGAAGAAGCCCATCAGGTTGCCGAGGCCAAGAAAGCAGCCTTTATGCATGCCAAACGCTTCTTTGAATTATCGGTTTGATCCTAAATTCCGGTTTTTTGAGCAAATCTGTAAACAGCTTGGGGCCTGATCCATCGATTTCGATGATCCGGCCCTTGACGTTTGTTTATGAATACGCCCAAACTCGGTGCCACTAAAGGGGAGACACCTTTGGGGTAACCTATCCGGCATCCACTTGCCGGGCAGAGCCGTCTCGGACGGGGCGGAAAATCAGGAAGAGGTAAAAATGAAAAAATCCGTAATCTTGGGCGCGGCAACGATTGCCGGTCTTGCTGCTGGCGCAGCCATGGCGGGGACCGTTGACGACGTTAAAGCACGCGGCAAGCTGAATTGTGGTGTGACCACCGGTCTGGTTGGTTTTGCTGCGCCCGACGCAAATGGCGAATGGCAAGGCTTTGACGTATCGCTGTGCCGCGCCGTTGCTGCTGCCGTTCTGGGTGACGCCAACGCCGTTGAATTCGTTCCGACCACTGGTAAGACACGTTTTACCGCTCTGGCCTCGGGCGAGATCGACATGCTGGCAAGGAACACCACCTGGACCTTCAGCCGCGACGTCGACCTGAAGTTCGAATTCACCGGTGTGAACTATTATGACGGTCAGGGCTTCATGGTTCCCAAGGCGCTGGGCGTCAGCTCGGCCAAGGAACTGGACGGCGCCCGTGTCTGCATCCAGACCGGCACCACCACCGAGCTGAACCTGGCCGATTTCTTCCGCGCCAACAACATCAGCTACGAGCCGGTTCCGATCGAAACCAACGCCGAAGCGCAGCAGCAGTACCTGGCTGGTGCATGTGACGTTTACACCACCGATGCATCGGGCCTGGCCGCAACCCGCGCCACCTTCGAAGCGCCGGACGAGCACATCCTGCTGCCCGAAATCATCTCGAAAGAGCCGCTGGGCCCGCTGGTCCGTCATGGCGACCACGAGTGGGGCGACGTTGTTCGCTGGACCCTGAACGCACTGATTTCGGCTGAAGAGCTGGGCGTGACCTCGGCAAATATCGACGAGCTGAGCGCCGGCACCGACAACCCGGAAATCAACCGCCTGCTGGGTACAGAAGGCACTCTGGGTGAAATGCTGGGTCTGGACGCCGACTGGGCGGCCAAAGCGATCAAAGCTGGCGGCAACTATGGTGAAATCTTTGCCAAGAACATCGGTGAAGAAACACCGATCGGCCTGGCGCGCGGCCTGAACGCACAGTGGACCGAAGGCGGCCTGCTGTACTCGCCGCCGTTCCGTTAAGGCATCAATGGAAGAGGGCGCGGGGCAACCTGCGCCCTCTTCTACAATAAATTGCTGCGGGCAGATGCAGAGCGGGGAAAACCTCGCCGAAATGAAACAGCTCGCAAGCCACGGGGATCCCAAAATATGTCGACTATGACTGACCCACCGAAAGCTGATTTTCGGTTGTCTATGCTCATAAACGATACCCGCTATCGCTCTCTTACATTTCAGGTGATTGCGGCCATCGTCATTGCGCTTTCCATCTGGTATCTGGGCAACAACCTGATCCAGAACCTCAGGGCCGCAGGGCTCAATATTTCCTATGCTTTCCTCGGCGATTCCGCCGGGTACGACATCAACCAGCGTCTTGTTGAATATGACAGTCAGTCATCGCATGCACGCGCGGCACTTGTCGGTTTGCTGAACACTTTGCTCGTGGCCTTCCTGGCCTGTATCACCGCAACGGTTTTCGGTGTGATCGCGGGTGTTTTGAGACTGTCGAACAACTGGCTCGTGTCGAAGCTGATGGCAGTATATGTCGAGATCTTCCGGAACATCCCGGTTCTGATCTGGATCATCATCATCTTCACGATCATGACGGCCGTGTTGCCGGCGCCCAGCGCGTTCCGGGGGGAAAACCCGACGTCTTCAATGCTGTTTGGGTCCTTTGCCTTTACCAATCGAGGTATTTATTTTCCCCGTCCCGAGTTCGCCAATGGCCTGTTTGCATCGACAGCCCTGAACTGGTTGCTGGTCATCGCCGTCCTGATCGGATCGTGGTTCGTCAGTGGCGAAGTCGAAAAACGCGCGACCAAGAAGCAGGAGGAAACCGGCGAGCGTCCCGCGACGCTGTTGCCGAAACTGGCAATCTGGCTGGTGCCTTTTGTGCTGTTGATGATCATCATGGGCCTGACCTGGGATGTCCCCGAGCTGAAGCGCTTTAACTTCAGCGGTGGACTGAATGCCGGTGGTCCACTGATTGCGCTGTGGTTTGCCCTGTCGATCTATACCGGTGCCTTTATCGCGGAAAACGTGCGTGCGGGCATTCAGGCGATCAGCAAAGGTCAGACCGAGGCGGCCGCCGCGTTGGGCCTGCGTCAGGGACGGATCATGAAACTGGTCATCCTGCCCCAGGCATTGCGGGTCATCATCCCGCCGCTGATCTCGCAGTATCTGAATATCACCAAGAACTCGTCTCTCGCGATTGCCGTTGGCTATGCGGATATCACCGCAACACTGGGTGGTATTACCCTGAACCAGACCGGCCGGGCGATTGAATGCGTTCTGCTACTGATGTTGTTCTACCTCACGGCCTCGCTGCTGATTTCGACGGGGATGAACATCTACAACGCTTCCGTCAAGCTGAAGGAGCGCTGAGCCATGAGTGATCAAGCAACAAACCCGATCGCCTTCGTGGCCGAAGGCACCATCCCGCCCTCACCGCCGCCGGCAAATGAGACCGGCGTCGTCAAATGGCTGCGCGAGAATCTGTTCTCAGGGGTCGTCAACTCGATCCTGACAGTTCTGTCGCTGATCCTGATCTACATTCTTCTCAAGAATACCTTGCCATGGATTCTGAACGGAGTGTGGAATGCCAACTCACTGGCGGAATGCCGCGAGATTCTGGGGGACAAGACCGGAGCCTGTTTCGCGGTTCTGACGGAACGCTGGCCGCAGCTGATCTATGGGTTCAAGTACCCCGTCGATGCCTATTGGCGGCCGAACCTGGCCTTTGTGCTGATGCTGGTAGCGATTGCGCCGGTGCTTTTCTTTGACTTGCCTCGCAAGATGCTGTTGTTCACTGCGGTCTATCCCTTCCTGGCTTTCTGGCTGATCTGGGGTGGCACGATCCTCGTGCCTCTGGTTGCACTAGTTGGCTGCATAGCCGCCGGTGGTGTCTTCCAGAAGCTGGGCAACAACAACTTTGCGGCCGGGTTCTTCGGAGCAATTGTGACGGCACTGGTCATCTGGAACGTCGGAGGGGCCCTGATCCCGGAAGGCGCATCAGAGAATGCGTGGCTGACGGCCGTTCCCAGCCGTGATTTGGGCGGTTTCATGCTGAACATGATGCTGGGCGTAACCTGTGTGTCGCTGTCGGTACCACTTGGGATCGCACTGGCCTTGGGGCGACAGTCGAACATGCCGCTGATCAAGTGGGTTTGCGTCATCTTCATCGAATTCATCCGCGGCGTGCCTCTGATCACGCTGCTGTTCGTGGCTTCGGTGATGCTGGCCTATTTCTTCCCGCCTGACAGCACGGTCGACCTGTTCCTGCGCGTCGTGATCATGATCACCATGTTCTCGTCCGCCTATATCGCCGAGGTGATCCGCGGCGGTCTGGCAGCGCTTCCGCGCGGGCAGTACGAGGCCGCAGACAGTCTTGGGTTGGATTATCCGCAGGCGATGCGGCTTATCATCCTGCCGCAGGCGCTGAAGATCTCGATCCCCGGGATTGTGAACGTGGCCGTGGGCCTGTTCAAGGATACGACACTGGTTTCGGTCATTTCGATGTTCGATCTGGTGGGCATGATCCGGGGACCCATCCTGGCGTCGACCGAATGGAACGGCGTCTACTGGGAGCTTCTGGGCTTTGCCGCGCTTCTGTTCTTCGTCGTCTGCTACGGCATCTCTCAATATTCTCAGTGGCTCGAGCGTCGCCTTGCCACAGATCATCGTTAAGGAGTTCAACACATGTCTGAACTTGCAATCGACCGCGAAATCGACCGCTCCAAGATGCAGGTGAGCGACGAGGTCGCCATTGAAATCAACAGCATGAACAAGTGGTACGGGTCCTTCCACGTGCTGCGCGACATCAATCTGACCGTCAATCAGGGCGAGCGGATCGTGATCGCGGGCCCGTCGGGTTCGGGCAAGTCCACCCTGATCCGCTGCCTGAACGCGCTGGAAGAACACCAGCAAGGCAAGATCGTGGTGGACGGTATCGAGCTGTCGAATGACCTGAAGAACATCGACAAGATTCGCTCCGAGGTCGGAATGGTGTTCCAGCACTTCAACCTGTTCCCGCACCTGACCATTCTGGAAAACTGTACGCTGGCCCCAATCTGGGTGCGCAAGACGCCCAAGAAAGAGGCTGAAGAGCGGGCGATGCATTTCCTGGAAAAGGTGAAAATCCCCGAGCAGGCTGACAAGTTTCCCGGTCAGCTTTCCGGCGGTCAACAGCAGCGTGTGGCGATTGCCCGCTCGCTCTGCATGATGCCACGGATCATGTTGTTCGATGAACCGACATCGGCGCTGGACCCCGAGATGATCAAAGAGGTGCTCGACACCATGATTGAACTGGCCGAGGAAGGCATGACCATGCTTTGCGTGACGCATGAGATGGGTTTTGCCCGCCAGGTCGCCAACCGCGTGATCTTCATGGATGCCGGTCAGATCGTGGAACAGAACGAACCCGAAGAGTTCTTCAACAACCCGCAAAGCGAGCGGACCAAACTGTTCCTGAGCCAGATTCTGGGTCACTGACCTGCACAAAGGCTGAAAGAATTAAGGCGGGGTATTGCCCCGCCTTTTTTTATTCGATCAACTCACGCGGGATGGTGAACCCCAGCACCGTCCCGGTTTGCCATCGGACCTCGGCCCAGCTGTTTAAGTCGAACGACATGACGGTTGTTGCACAGGTTGGATAATCGAAAAAGCGTGTATGATTTGGCGGTTGTCGCACCAGACGGTTGGCAAAATCGGCGATCCCGGGATTGTGGCCCAGCATCAATACCACCGGTTCCGTAGCACCTGAAAGTTCCCGCAGCATGACCTTTGAATCAGCGTGGTAGAGCGCGCTGTGAAAGCTGACTTTATCGGCCTGCAAACCCATGCGATCCCATGTCTCGCGGGTGCGGGTTGATGTAGAGCTCAGGACTTCATCCGGCAACCAGCCGTGGTGACGCAACCAAGCAGCGATGGCCGGGGCTGACTTTCGTCCACGCTTGTTCAGCGGGCGGTCATGATCGCCAAGACCCGGGCTATCCCAGCTGGATTTCGCATGACGTGTCAGGATCAGAATTCGGGTCATGACGGATGAAAGGATTTCATGTGATGGGCCGATTGTTCCGGGTCGCGTCCTGCGCCCGCGCTCAGGGGGCAGGCAAGGCGGGCCAGACACCCGCCCGCCATACAGGTTTGACCTTCAGCGGTGCCCAGATGGTCGTGGCATGCAGCGACGTCATAGAACTCCTGCGCGTTCAGCGCGCTGACCGGGCAGGTCGTCGTGCAAGGCGCGGCGCAGCTTTCGCAAGGCGACACGCCGGAAGGGGCCGGGATGGCGAACTCTTCGGTAAAATGCAGTGCGCCGCGATAGGAAATCATCATCCCAACGGTATCATGCACCAATGCCCCGACCGGGCTGCTGAACGTCCGCCCAGATTTGAGCGCCCAGTCGATGAATGGCGTGTACGGAGGGCCGCCGAACGGGAAATACGCCTGTGCGCCCAGCCTTTCGGCCATCTGACCGACGACCCTTTGCGACCATCGGTCAACGGGGTCGGTCTGGTGCCATTCCGGTGAGGCCTTCAGTACGGGCCAGAATTCCGGCCCGGCCCCCAACAGGATCAGCGTACCGGTTTCGAGGTCTTTGGCTGCAACATGGCGAGGATGCAGCGCGCCCATGACCAACAAACCAGCATCATGGGCGGCGCTTTCAACCTGTTCATAAGGCGTCGCGTCAGGATCAGAGGAAGGCTGTGCAAGATGTGTCATGTCTCCTCCTCCTCTCTTGCGGGGATCAGTCCGGGCGTATCAGCGACCCGGCCCCATGTTCGGTGAACAGCTCCAGCAGCACGGCATTGGGTGCGCGCCCATCAAGTATGACGACGGCCCGCACGCCGCTGTGCAGGGCGTCCAGCGCGGTTTCTGTCTTGGGTATCATACCGCCTGCAATGGTGCCTTCGCGGGTCATTTCCCTTATCTGACCGGCCTTGAGTTCGGTCACGACCTCGCCCGCCGCGTTCTTGACACCGGAAACATCCGTTAGCAGCAACAGACGGTCTGCCTTGAGCGCAGAAGCGATTGCCCCGGCTGCCGTGTCGCCATTGACGTTGAATGTTTCACCGTCGCAGCCTGCACCAAGCGGGGCAATGACCGGAATCACGTCATGTGAAAACAGATCATGCAGGATCTTCGGATTCATCTCGGCCGGGGTGCCGACAAAGCCCAGCGACGCATCCGTCTGATCACAGACCATCAGGCCTGCGTCCTTGCCGGACAGGCCTACGGCTGATCCGCCCTGATCATTGATCGCCTGTACGATGCGCTTGTTCACGAGCCCGGACAGAACCATTTCGACTACTTCAACCGTGGCCTTGTCGGTCACTCGCTTGCCGTTCACGAATTCGGATTGAATGTCCAACTTGCCCAGCATTGCATTGATCATCGGACCACCGCCGTGGACGACCACCGGGTTCACACCCACCTGGCGCATCAGAACCACGTCCCGGGCAAAGCTTTCCATCGCCTCGTCGCTGCCCATGGCGTGTCCGCCAAGTTTGATGACGACGATGGCTCCATCATAGCGCTGTAGATAGGGCAGGGCGCTGTTGAGTGTGGCTGCGGTGGCGATCCAGTCCCGGTTCATATCTCGTGTCTTCATAGCTAAAGTCCTTCTGGAAAACCGTGTTAGGACCTTTGCCCCACGCTGCCAAGGGCGAAGCTATTCCAGATGCGCAATGATGGACCGCAGGGTCGCGATGCCATCACCCTTTTCGGAAGAGGTAAGTACAATTTCCGGAAAAGCCGCGGGATGTTTGGACAACGCGGCCCGGGTTTGCTCCAGCACCTTCTCGCGATCCTTGGCTTTGACCTTGTCTGCCTTGGTCAGAACGCATTGAAATGTCACGGCGCTGGTGTCCAGCAACTTCATGATTTCGTCATCGACCGGTTTTACCCCGTGGCGCGAGTCGATCAGGACAAAGGCGCGGCGCAGTGTCTGGCGCCCGCTGAGATATTGTTTCAGCAGCTTCTGCCACTTCTCGACCACTTTCACCGGGGCGTTTGCATAGCCATAGCCCGGCAGGTCCACGAGATAGAGTTCAGGGCCTTGGGTGAAAAAGTTGATCTCTTGCGTGCGGCCAGGCGTGTTGGATGCGCGGGCCAGACCCTTCGTGCCGGTCAAGGCATTGATCAGGCTGGATTTGCCCACGTTCGAACGCCCCGCAAAACAGACTTCCAACCGGTCAGGGGCGGGAAGGCCATTCATGGCGACAACGCCTTTGACGAACTCGGACGGGCCTGCAAACAGTTTGCGGCCTCGCTCCAGGGCGAATTCATCCGGGTCTTCGGCCAGGGGGAAGGGAAGCGTGGTCATAGCACCTGCACCTCATCGTTGACGCGGATTTCGCCACCCTGGACGACCTCGGCGTAAACGCCGAAATCCTGATGGTCCCAACTGTTCAGGGCGCGCAGGGTGTCTGCGTCCCTCTCACCGGTTTCGGGATTGGCGGTGGTGGCCATACATCGCGTGATCCGCTCGCGGACGCGAAGCACGGCCTCGCCAATGCGCACGTCACGACCCAGCCAGTCAAACTCATCCCATAACGGCAGACCTTCGAACCAGATATTGCCGCGCCATCGAACAATGGACAGAGTCCGGTCCAGTTTCTGTTCGACTGCGCGATGCGATGCCATGTTGCACAGGCTGATCGATGGAAAGTCGCTGTCCGTCATACCGCGCCCCGGAACCCGAACGATCCGGGCAGATGCAGCCCGGTCCGCCGGCATAATCGGTTTCACCCAGTCCAGAAAAGCCTCTTGTTCGGTGTCCGGCGCAAAACTGAGACCCGGTCGTTGCGGGTGGCGCAATTTAACCCGGTCGCCCTGCAATTCGGCCGAAATGGCCATCAACTGAGGCGCTTTTGAACCGCGGCTGAAATTGAAACAGGGTGCCCATTCCGAACCATCGGTTTTGGCGGCCTCATGAGCGACCGCCCAAACGCGATCCCCGGGCATGGTCTGCCCGGGGATGAGTGTGACGTGGCTCAGGGCTTCTCGCCCATGGCTTTTGATCGGGTGGCGCCAAAGGCTTGAGACCGTTCCGCTCATTTGCTGTCCGTTTTTGGCGTCCGCTTGAAACCGGACTTTATGTTTCCGAATACATCCGGCTTATAGCCCTGGCTGCGCATGATCAGATATTGCTGTGTGAATGTGATCGTGTTGTTCGCGATCCAGTACACGACCAGACCACTGGCGAAACCACCCAGCATGAACATGAAGACCCAAGGCATCCAGGCAAAGATCATGGCCTGCGTCGGATCGGTTGGCGCCGGGTTCAGTTTCTGCTGCAACCACATCGAAATACCCAGCAGCAGCGGCAGAATACCGATGAAGATCAGCGCCATCAGGCTTTCGGGTGCAGGTGCGGCCCAAGGCAGCAAGCCAAAGAAGTTGAAGATCGAGGTTGGGTCCGGCGCGCTCAGGTCCTGGAACGGGCCGAACCATGGGGCCTGACGCAGTTCGATCGTCACGAAAATCACCTTGTACAGCGAGAAGAAGATCGGAATCTGCAACAGAATTGGCAAGCAGCCTGCGGCAGGGTTCACCTTTTCCTTTTTGTACAGCTCCATCATGCCCTGCTGCATTTTCTGGCGATCATCGCCTGCGGCTTCTTTCAGGGCTTCCATTTGCGGCTGCAATTCCTTCATCTTCGCCATCGAGACGTAGGACTTGAAGGCGAGCGGGAAAAGGATGGCCTTGATGATCAGCGTCAGGCCGATGATTGACCAGCCCATGTTTCCAATCAGGGCGTTGATGTTGTGCAGCAGCCAGAAGATCGGCTTGGTCAGGAAGTAGAACCAACCCCAGTCGATGCTGTCGATGAACTTCTGAACACCTTCTGCCTGATACTCCCGGATGGTTTCCCACTCCTTGGCACCGGCGAACAGTCTGGTCGTGACCTCTTCCGTCGTACCGGGCGCGACTGTCAGTGTCGGCAGCACCGTTTCCGTTTGATAGATTTTGCGTCGTGAATCGTATTTGGCAGCGGCTTTGAACGCTGCACCCTCGGCCGGGATCAGGGTGGTCATCCAGTAGTGATCCGTGAACCCGATCCAGCCGCCTTCTTTGACCTGATAGACCTCGGCCTGTGCGCGTTCATTGGGGTCGATATCGAAATCGCGCACATCGCCATAGTCGATCTCATCCAGAACGCCGTCAGACATGACCATGACGCCTTCGTGAAGAATGAAGAAGTTCTTCAGGCCCGGCAGATCACCGTCTTCGCCCATGCCGTGGCGGGCCAGAATGCCGTAGGGGGCCATGCCGACTTCGGCGTCCGTGGTGTTCTCGACCGACTGGGTGACCGAGAACATATAGTCTTCATCAACGGCAATGGTGCGGCGGAAGGTGAGGCCGTTTCCATTGTCCCAGGCCAGCGTGATCGGAGTGTCAACACCCAGAGTTTCGCCCTGCTCAAGCGTCCAAAGAGTGTTCGGGCCGGGAACGTCCGTGACCGACAGGCCCGCGCCGGGGGCCCAGCCATAAAGGGCATAATAGGCAGAGTCACTTCCAACCGGGGACAGAAGTTCGACGATCGGAGAATCCTCGGCCAATGAAACCTTGTAATCCTTCAGCGACAGCTCATCAATTCGGCCACCGGCAAGCGACAGGCTGCCCGTCAGGCGGGGCGTGTCGATGCTGACGCGGGGCGCTTCGGGTTCGGCTTCGGCCTCAGTGGCGCTTGCAGTTGCTTCGCCGACCGTACCGGTATCAGCGGCGCTGGGCGTCTGAACCTCATTCCCTTCGATGCTGGCGATTTCAGCCTGTTCCGTGGTTGGTGTGGGTTCCGGCGGAGGGAACAGCACGAACCAGACCAGGATCACGAGAAAGCTGAGCGCGGTTGCGAGGATGAGATTCTTGTTCTGATCGTCCATCTGGGACAGCCACCTTGAGCAGTGAAAGACACCCGCAGGGTTCAACAGAGTGCAGGCCCAAAGGTCAAGCGGAATCGCTCGTCATTTCGTCACGGATTGGTCTTCTGTGGCGCAGTTTCCGGTTCTTCAGCCGGTTTGCCGCCCGATTTTGGGCATTCCGTCGATCTTGTTGCAATGAGACGTGATCCAGCCCTTGGTTTTTTCGAAAGGCATGGGCTTGCCGATGCCAAACCCCTGAACGTGGTCACATCCCAATTGCGCCATCAAGGCGTGTTCCCCGGGCGTTTCAACACCTTCAGCAAGCGTTTCCAGACTCAGCCGTTCTGCCATGGTCAGAATTGCGCTGGCCAACTGCTGCTGGCTTGGGTCCTGGTCCGCCTTTGTCACGAAAGAGCGGTCGATTTTGATCCGGGACACGTTGAACCGCTTGATTGACGCGATCGAGGCATGCCCTGTGCCGAAATCGTCCAGATCGATACAGCACCCCATCGCGGCCAAGCCCGTGACATTGCGGGTGATTACGTCATCCGGCCCTCTGGAAAACACGGTCTCCAATACTTCGACCGCCAATCTGTCCGGGGTCAGATCGCATTGATCCAATTCCCATTTCAGGCGGTCGATCAGCCCCGGGTCACGCAATTCGTCCGACGAAAAGTTGATGCCGATGCGTGGTACGGTCAGACCGGCGCGATCCCATTCGCGCATTGCGCAAAAGGCGTGATGCCGCATCGCCTGCCCCAGCTTGCCCATCAACTCCGCCTGTTCGGCAAAGGGCAGAAAGACATTGGGACCCAGCACTCCTTTTTTCGGGTGTTCCCAGCGGGCCAGAGCCTCGAACCCGGACACGCGCCCGGTATCCGTCGAGATCTGCGGTTGAAACCATGGACGAATTTCACCGCTTTCCAGCGCCGCATCAAATTCCTTGCGCAGATTGGTTCTGACCTGAGCCCGGCGACGTGTTTCGGACGAAAAGGCACGAATCGTCGACGGCCCGTTTTGCTGTGCTTCTTGCAGCGCGTTGTTTGCAGCGTCGCACCAATCCGTCGCGGTGCCGTCGGGGACATTGCTGCTGAGGCAGAAACCGATGGAGCAGGACATGTAAACTCCGGTTCCGTTCAGCATGATGGGGTCTTCGACCGCGGATTGCATTCGTCCCGACATCTGAATGCAGGTTTCCAGATCAAGCTGTTGCGCCGGGTGCAGAACAACCATCATCTTGTTTCCATCGATCCGGGTCGCGGAGTCACTGGCGCGGATCATGGACATGACACGAGAGCAGAATTGCAGTGCCACATGGTTTGCTGCTGCTTGGCCATGCAGATCGAGCATTTGCATATAGTCGTCCAGGATCACAGCGAAACAGGCCGACGTTTCACCGCTGCGGCGACTATCCGAGAGCACCTCTGCCAGAACAGTTTCGAACTGGTCATTCGGCAGCAGGCCACCTTGTTGCCGTTTCCTGTCTGCCGGGTTGGGGGCCATTGCCGCTATGCCGGCAATCATCATGGGCAAGCCCAGAGCCACCGCGACCAAAGCGCGTTCACCGCCAAGCCAGAACGCCCCCAGGCTTGTTGCCGGAACAAAGGCGAGAACGGCTGGGCCGTATGCCACATTTCTCAAAGCTTCAATAATACGGTCGACGAAAGGATGATTCCGCATCGGGTCCTGACCTTGGGCATGAATGGTGTGCCGAGCCTAGGAAACCAGTCTGAGTCAGTCGTTAACGCAGAAGCGGTATTTCTTCCAAATTTTCCGCTTTTTCGTCAGAGTTTACGGAAAGATTAACAAAATCAAAGAGTTTTGCATCCAAAAGGTGCGACGGGCGCGCATTTGTTAACGCGCGGAACATAACCTGCCGCCGGCCCGGACTGTTCTTTTCCCATTGATCGAGAATCTGTTTGACCTGCTGCCGTTGCAACCCGTCCTGACTGCCGCACAAATCGCAGGGGATGATCGGATATTGCATGGCCTTGGCAAATTTCTCGCAGTCGGCTTCGGCGACGTGGGCAAGCGGGCGGAAGACAAAAAGATCTCCCTCTTCATTCACCAGTTTCGGTGGCATGGTGGCCAGACGGCCTCCGTGGAAGAGGTTCATGAAAAACGTTTCGAGAATATCGTCGCGGTGGTGGCCCAGCACGACGGCGGAACAGCCTTCTTCCCGGGCAATGCGATACAGGTTGCCGCGGCGAAGTCGCGAGCACAGGGCGCAATATGTTCGGCCCTGCGGGACCTTGTCCATCACAACAGAGTACGTGTCCTGGTACTCGATCCTGTGTGGCACACCCATGCGGTCCAGAAACTCTGGCAGGACCGTTGCCGGAAATCCGGGTTGTCCCTGATCCAGATTGCAAGCCAGAAGATCGACGGGCAGCAATCCGCGCCATTTGAGTTCGTAGAGGACGGCCAGCAGCGTATAACTGTCCTTGCCGCCCGACAGGCAGACAAGCCAACGCGGCGGTGTGCCGGTCTTGTCATGGGCGGAGGGGTCCACCATCCCGTATTGCTCGATCGCTTCGCGGGTCTGGCGCACGATGCGTTTGCGCAGTTTCTTGAACTCGGTGGTCGAGGGCGCGCCAGCAAAGAGCGGGTGGATATCGTCTGCATCATCAAACATGCGCTGCCCCTACAGCAGATGGCGCAACCGGGCAAGTGGCGGGTCAGCCAAGCCGCGCCAGCAGGGCGCCGGTATCCAACCCGGCTACTGCTCCGGGAATGCGGCCGCTATCGCCTGAAAGACGTGTGGCAACAAAGCCGTCAGCCACAGCGCCGGGCGCATGGCGCAGCAATTGCGAGGCCGTCAGCAGCAGTGCCGTACGTTCAGCGTACCAGCGCGCTTCGGCCTCGGGCGGCGGACCGGGCCAGCGGCTGCGATGCGCGGTCAGAGCTGCGTCATAACTTCTGTCCGTGCCTCTCACCGCATCCAACTCGGCCCCCAGAACCTCGGCGGCCAGCGGCTCACGCGTCAGGGTGCGCAGGATATCGAGGCAGATCACATTGCCTGACCCCTCCCAGATGCTGTTCAGGGGCGCTTCACGGTAGATCAGGGGCAAGGGCGTGTCTTCGACGTACCCCATGCCGCCCAGCACTTCCATCGCTTCGACGACGACGACCGGGCAGCGCTTGTTGTTCAGGAACTTGGCCAATGCGACGCCGATCCGGGCAAAGGCCTTGTCTTCGGGTGTCTGGCCGTCAAATGCCTGCGCCACACGCATTCCCAGAGTCACTGCGCCTTCCCAGTCCAGAACAAGGTCGGACAGGACCGCTTGCATCAGCGGTTGATCAATCAATCGGCGCTGAAATGCGCTGCGGTGTTCCACCCAATGATGCGCTGCGCTGAGCGCGGCACGCATCAGCCCGGCCGGTGCCATGGCTGTATCAAGCCGCGTGTGGTGCACCATTTCCAGTATGGTGCGTATGCCCGCGCCTTCTTCGCCCAACTGATAGGCCAGCGCGTCATGATACTCGATTTCCGAGGATGCGTTGGATTTGTTGCCCAGCTTGTCCTTCAGACGCATCAGTTGGATCGCATTGCGTTCGCCCTCGAGCCAGCGGGGCGCCAGAAAACAGGTCAACCCGCCGGGCGCCTGCGCCAGTGTCAGGAACCCATCCGACATTGGCGCGGAACAGAACCACTTGTGCCCGCGCAAGCGCCAGTGATCCCCGTCGCGTGCCGCAATGGTCGTATTGGCGCGTATGTCCGAACCGCCCTGTTTCTCGGTCATCGCCATCCCTAGCGTCGCGCTGGTCTTTTGACCGATCGGTTCCTTCGAAGGATCATAGTGGCGGGCCATGAGTTTTGGCTGCCAGAGCGAGGCAATGTGTTCATTGGCGGCCAGTGCAGGGATTGCTGCATAGGTCATGGTCATCGGGCAGCAATGCCCGGGTTCGACCTGTCCGGCCAAATAGACCATCGCCGCATGGGTCGCGTGCCCTCCGGGCTGTCTATCCCAGGCCAGTGCGGCATAGCCCGCCGATTGGCTGATCTGCATCATCTGATGATAGGCCGGGTGAAAGCGCACCTCGTCCAGGCGTCTGCCGCCGGGATCGAACAGCCGCAGCTCTGGCGGATGCCGGTTGGCTTCCCGACCCAGTTCCCGCGTTTCTTCGGTTCCGAGTGTTTTGCCATATGCCGCCAGTTCCAAGGCGCGCGCGCCCGCTGTCTTTGCTGCGTCTTGCAGGACCGGATCGGACAGCCAAAGATCGATGCCGCCGCGCGCGGGCGGTTGGTTCAGGACATCGTGGGTTGGCAGGGTATCGCGCGCTGGGGATTTCATCGGGACCTCGGGTTGGACTGGTCCAACTGTTCAGGCGCGGCACTTGCCGGTCAAGTCTGACGAGGGGTCAGGACGAAGGGTCGTTATGCTTGTCGTCAGGTACCGGATCGTATCCGTCGCCGCCCCAAGGGTGGCAACGGCAGATCCGATGAGCGGCCAGGTAGGATCCTTTGACCGCCCCGTGTTTCTCCAGCGCCTCAAGCGCATAGGCGGAACAGGTGGGTTGGTAGCGACAGTTGAAACCGACCCATGGGCTGAAGATCAGCCGATACGCCCGAACAGGCAGGGCGACGATATGGGACAGGAAGGTCATTCTTCGGCCGCATGCACCTTGCGGAGCGCATAGCGCAGGTCGTCCAACAATGCGTCATAGGGGCGGTTGGCGGTAACTTCGGCACGGCCGATCAGAACGTAATCCCACCCGTCGCGGCCGGCTTCGGGCAACACGGCCCGTGCGGCTTCGCGCAGACGGCGCTTGGCGCGGTTGCGGGCCACGGCATTGCCCACTTTTTTCGAGCAAGTGAAGCCCACGCGAATCCCGACGCCCTCGCCGGGCGCGCGCTTGCGGGCCTGAACCATCATCGAAGACGTGCCTTGTCGGCGGGCACGCGCCGCTTTCAGAAAGTCGGACCGCTTCTTGAGAACGGTCAGGGGTGCAGATGCACAAACGGACGCCGCCGGGGGCTTGTTCCCGGGGTGGTTCCTACCAACCTCAGGGGCCTCCGGCGGCGTCATGTTCATAACCTGATCGGTGAGCGGTTTACGCGCTCAGCGATTTGCGGCCGCGTGCGCGGCGTGCATTCAGGATCTTGCGGCCGGCCTTAGTGGCCATGCGCGCGCGGAAACCGTGGCGGCGTTTGCGAACCAGGTTCGAAGGCTGATAGGTGCGTTTCATCGCTCCGTCTCCAATCTATGCGGTCGGGTGCGGCGCGGATTCGCCTGCCCGTGGTGTTCGAAGCCCGTCCTCTACTGCCAAGCGGGGGGTAAGTCAAACCCCAACGGCCAGGTTTTCGCAGCTTTTGCAACAATTCTGTAACCGGCAACGGCAAAAGGTTTCAAAATACCCGTTTATCGCCGAAATCCCTCACATTCGGTGCCACACAGATCAAGGCCCCGTGATCCCCCTGTTGCCGGCCCGTCAGTCAGCGCATCTTGGGCATAAGATGAAGCACAAAGAACCGGAAAATCTGATGTCCGACACAAGCCAGGCGCCGCGCAATGGTTTCGCGCGCCACATTCCGTTGCTTGTAATCCTGAGCGTTGCCGTTGTCGGCTTTTTCACACTTGGGGATTACCTGACTTTCGAGACCTTGCGGGACAATCGCGAGGCGCTTCTGGCGTGGCGGGACGGTCACTATTGGATCATGGCAGCCGCTTTTGTCGCCATTTACATCGTCATTGTGGCCTTTTCACTTCCCGGTGCCGCGGTGGCTTCGATGACGGGCGGTTTTCTTTTCGGTCTTTTTGCGGGAACCGTTTTCAATGTCGTGTCCGCCACCATCGGTGCGTCGGCGATCTTTCTGGCGGCGCGCTGGGGCTTGGGCGAAGCCCTGACGTCGCGCTTGGAATCATCAGAAGGCACGGTCAGGAAACTGAAGGACGGTCTGCGGGAAAACGAAATCTCGGTGTTGTTTCTGCTGCGTCTGGTGCCGGTGGTGCCGTTCTTTGTTGCCAATCTCGTGCCGGCTTTGGTCGGTGTGAAGTTCCGCAATTTTCTTTTGACGACCGCGCTGGGCATCATTCCCGGAGGTATCGTGTACACGTGGATCGGGGTCGGTCTGGGCGGTGTATTCGACCGTGGGGAAACGCCTGATGTTTCGTTGCTGTGGGAACCGTTCGTGATCGGGCCGATTATCGGGTTGTGTATATTGGCCGCCTTGCCCATCGTTTTCAAAGCACTGCGCGCGAAAAGAGGCACCTGAACCATGAAAGAGTTGAAAACCGATCTCCTGGTCATTGGCGCCGGGTCCGGAGGATTGTCCGTCGCCGCGGGTGCCAGCCAGATGGGTGCGGATGTTGTCCTGCTGGAAGGGCACAAGATGGGTGGGGATTGCCTGAATTTCGGCTGTGTCCCGTCGAAGGCGCTGATCGCAAGTGGCAAAGCGGCCCACGCTCAGGCGCATTCCGTTCGTTTTGGCGTCGCTGATACAATCCCTCAGGTCGACTACGCCGCAGTAAAGGATCATGTTCATGATGTGATCGCGCAGATCGAACCGATGGACAGTCAGCAGCGGTTCGAAGCCTTCGGCGTGAAGGTCATCCGCGAATACGGCACGTTCATATCCCCTGAAAAGGTGCAGGCCGGGGATCATGTCATCTGTGCACGTCGCATCGTCATCGCGACCGGTTCATCACCGCTGGTGCCGCCGATTCCGGGGTTGGACACGGTGCCCTATTATACGAACGAAACCATCTTTGACTTGAGAGAGCGGCCAGATCACCTGCTGATCATCGGGGGCGGACCGATCGGGATGGAGATGGCGCAGGCCCATATACGCCTCGGCAGCAAGGTGACGGTCGTCGAAGGGCTCAAAGCCTTGGGCAAAGACGATCCCGAGGCTGCCTCCGTGGTGCTGGATACCCTGCGCAGTGAAGGCGTGGACATCCGGGAAAACGCCATGATCGCGCAGGTGCGCGGAACAGAGGGCGCTGTGGAGGTCGTTGCCGAAAACGGTGAAACTCACCGGGGCTCTCATCTTTTGATCGCCGTCGGTCGCAAAGCCAATATCGAGCGTCTGAATCTGGAGGCAGCCGGAATTGAACGCACGAGAACCGGCATCATGACGGATGACGCGCTGCGCACGACCAATCGCCGCGTCTATGCGATCGGAGATGTGGCCGGTGGCCTGCAATTCACCCATGTTGCAGGGTATCATGCAGGTGTCATCATTCGTTCGGCCCTGTTCGGTCTGCCGTCCAGGGCGAAAACGGAACATATTCCTTGGGCCACCTATACGGACCCGGAGCTGGCCCAGATCGGACTGACCGAAGCTCAGGCCCGCGAGGCGCATGGAGAAAAGCTCGAAATCGCCCGTTTTGACTATCACCACAATGACCGGGCGATTGCCGAGCGCAAAACCAAAGGCTTCGTCAAGGTCATGGTCGTGAAAGGCCGACCCGTCGGCGCCACAATCGTCGGGCATCAGGCGGGTGAGTTGATCAACTTGTGGTCGTTGGCTTTGGCCAATAACCTGAAGATGGGGCAGATCGCCGCCATGGTTTCACCCTATCCGACGATCGGAGAGCTTAACAAACGGGTGGCGGGAGCCTATTTCTCGCCAAGGCTGTTTGAGAATCAGACAGTTAAACGAGTGGTCAGGTTCGTCCAGCGCTGGATTACCTAACCTGAGGAGGGGCGCAAATTGAACTCGCTGTCGGGCCGATTTCTGATCCTGACGACGGTCTTCGTCATGTTGGCCGAGGTTCTGATCTTTGTCCCGTCGATCGCCCGATTCCGCGAGGACTTTCTGCTGAACAGGCTCGAACGCGCGCAGATCGCCTCGCTGGCTTTGCTGGCGGACGACATGCTTGCCGAAGATCTCGAGGCGGAACTGCTGGCAAACGCAGGCGTCTACAATGTCGTATTGCGACGGGATGAGGTTCGGCAACTGATGTTGTCGTCGCCGATTCCCGATCCAATCGCCGACACGTTCGATTTGCGGGATGCAAGCCCATGGGTTTTGATCCGGGATGCGCTCAGCCGCTTTCTCAAGCCCGAAAACGAAGTCATCCGGGTCATCGGAGAACCGGTAAAGGGGGCAGGCCTTCTGATCGAAGTCACTATGGACAGCATGCCGTTGCGAACGGCGATGATTGACTACGGGTTGCGTATTCTCGGTCTCTCCTTTGTGATCTCCATCATCACGGCGTTTTTTCTGTTTCTCGCC
The DNA here is from genome assembly GCF_009363615.1 of Ruegeria sp. THAF33. Taxonomy (NCBI): domain Bacteria; kingdom Pseudomonadati; phylum Pseudomonadota; class Alphaproteobacteria; order Rhodobacterales; family Roseobacteraceae; genus Ruegeria; species Ruegeria sp. THAF33. The sequence continues at coordinate 360,523 of NZ_CP045384.1, forward strand.
GTGCGCGTCGTACTTGTGCGGCCCATCAAAAGCGTCGTCGGCTACATGCAGCGCTATGCCAGTGCGCCAGAGGACGCGCGTGGCGTAATCACACCGAATTCGAAGGTAACGGAGCTGCGCGAGGCCGAGGAGGCGCTGAAGATGCTGCAAACGGACCTGACCCAGGCGCTCAAACAGCGGGAAAGGCTGGCGCAGCTTGGGGGGGCCGTCGCCAAGGTCAGCCATGACTTGCGCAATATCCTGACGTCGGCGCAGCTGTTTACCGATCGGATCGAGGCCAGCGATGATCCGCTGGTGCGGCGGATGGCGCCGAAACTGGTGAATTCCATCACCCGGGCTGTGTCTCTTTGTGAAAGCACATTGGCCTTTGGACGCGCGGAAGAGCCCGCGCCCACTCTGACTATGGTTCCGATCCGCGCAATCGCGGCGGATGTCGCGGCCAGCGAACAACTCGCCGTCGCTGATGCCTGCGTCGAGATCGTGAACGAAGTGCCGGACACCCTTGTGGCCCGTGCCGACCCCGAACAATTATACCGCGTCATCATGAACCTCGTGCGCAACGCAAGACAGGCGCTGGTTGCCTCCGGAAAACCTGGCCGGGTTACCATTGCGGGTTGTGAAAACGATGACACTTGGTGCATCGAAATCCGCGACACAGGGCCGGGTCTTCCCCCCAAGGCGCGCGAAAACCTGTTCACGCCTTTCCAGGGCGGGGTCCGAAAGGGTGGCTCGGGTCTGGGGCTGGCAATCTCGCAAGAGCTGGTGCGCGGCCATGGCGGGGATCTGGTTTTGAAAGAGACCGGACCCGAGGGAACAGTCTTTGAAATCAGCCTTCCGCGCGGGGACATGACTTTTTGATTTTTTTTTGAAGAATCGGCTTGCACGTCTCGGGCAGCAGGTCTAAACACCGCCTCACCAACGCGGACCGATAGCTCAGCTGGATAGAGTACTTGACTACGAATCAAGGGGTCGGGGGTTCGAATCCTCCTCGGTCCGCCACCCACCCTTGTCTCATTCTGACAGTTCCGTTTTGCGTGGATTTCCCACGTGAATTCCGCGCCTTGCGCGGGTGCCTTTCGACCTGAGACGGACCGTGCAGTCCCATCCCGCGCCATTATCCCCGACAGTCTCAGTTGCCTGAATAAGCCGGTCCGGTTTCCCTGATAACAGCCAATTTACAGGGAATTTCTGTGACTTATACAGGTTCTGAGTGATTTATGCCGTGATTACGGCAGTAATATCAGTGAGTTGTGGAGAAATTCCCTAAGCCGCGGAACAGGGAATTTAATCTGACGAACAGGGAATTTGCAGGAGCCTAACAGGGAAGCTGACTCGCTGAGCAGGGAAGCTTAGAAATTCGAGCCGAATAGCCGGTCTTGGTGAGTCCAGTCGAGCGGGATGTTGCTACGCACGAGGGCTTCCAAATTCAGTTCCGCGGGCTGCGTGCCCTCGAGGATCGCGCCCTGAAGCCTGGGCGAGAGCGAGATTAGGGATGTGATGCGCCGGACGTAGCGCTCCGAGTGTCCGATGCGCTGGGCAAGGTTTTTCAGTGGTTCGCCGGACTTTAGTGCATCCGCCCAGATATGCGCATTGCGCAGAGCGCGGATCAGGGTTTGGTCAGGCTCGGGTCTGCTGTCACCGGCCACGATCCTCATCTCAACGCCGCGGCGTTTGCAGGTGAGGGGCGCGGTGAACGTGCATAGCCTCGCGCTGAGCGACGCGGCACTACCGTCAATGGCCTCGGCAACCGCCGAGGGGTCGAGTTCAACAGCCAGAGTGCACTGCTCCAGTCTCACGGCGCGGATGAGCGGGACTGCATGTTTGCAGCCTTCGGCGTCGAGCCGGGCCGCGAGTTTGAGAACGGCTGTCGCGTCGGTGTCAGATCGGGCAACATCACAGGCGCGCAGGACATCGTGCCGGCGGGCGTGATCACGGAGATGCGCGGTGATCGCTTTGATTACGGCGGTCTCGAACGTCGCCGCCGGCAGCCGCCACCCTGTCGGATCCGCGCCGCCCGAGATCAGGCGGTTGGACACATAGTACCTTTGCCGCTTGCCGTGTCGATTGGTGTGGGTGGGCGTCAGGATGTCCCCAGTCTCATCCCGCACCTTGCCTTTCAGCGGCGCATCGGACGAGGCCGGCTGTGTTGTTGATCCCCCGCGCCGTCGCGTGCTGGCGGATTGAAGGTGTTGCTGTACACTGTCCCAAAGCGCCTGATCAATGATCGCCGGATGCTGACCGTCAAAGGTCTGATCCTTGTGACGGATCCGTCCGAGGTAGACCGGGTTCGTGAGCAGATGGTAAATTTGCCCCCGGCTGAAGGACATGCCGCCCTGCGTGCGCCCAGTGGAAAACACATGCCGCTTCGAGCGTATTCCCAGAGCCTCGGCCTCACGCACAACCGCATTCAAACAGTGATGGGTCTCGTAGAGACGGAAGATCCGACGAACTGTCTCAGCTTCTTCTACGTTCACGACCAATTCGCGGCGGGTTTTGTCGGGGTGCGGATCATATCCCAGCGGCGGGATGCCTCCCATCCAAAGGCCTTTCTTCTTGGAGGCCGCGATCTTGTCCCGGATGCGCTCCGCTGTGACTTCGCGTTCAAACTGGGCAAAAGACAACAGCACGTTCAGAGTCAGGCGTCCCATCGACGAGGAGGTGTTGAAAGCCTGCGTCACGGAAACGAACGAACAGTCCGCCTTCTCCAGCCGCTCGACCAGCTTGGCGAAGTCGGCCAGCGAGCGTGTGAGCCGATCGATCTTGTAGACCACCACCATGTCGATGCGTCCAGAGTCGATGTCAGCCATGAGCTGCTGCAGAGCCGGGCGGTCCAGCGTGCCGCCGGAGATGCCGCCGTCGTCATACCGCGTCGGCAGCATCTTCCAGCCCTCGTGTTTCTGGCTTGCGACATAGGCCGCGCAGGCCTCGTGCTGTGCGTCCAGCGAGTTGAAGTCCTGATCCAATCCTTCTTCGGTAGACTTGCGGGTGTAGATGGCACAGCGGATCTTGGCTTTACTCATGACTTTGTCACCCCCGTCAGGCCAAAGAACCGCGGCCCCGACCAATGTGCGCCGGTGATCTCGCGGGCGATCTTCGACAGCGAGCGGTATTTTACATCTTTCCAGAGGAACCCGTCGTCGGTCACATCGACAACATGCGTTACACCATTCCACTCGCGCAGAAGGCGCCCGCCGGGTTGCAGTACCCGGCTCTGTGGTCGGACCGCATGATCCGGCGCCTTCTGCAGCGCGGCCTTTGTCTTCTTTGACAGGCCGCCCATCCGCCGTGTCTGGATCTCCACCGCGAGAAAGCGGCGCATCAGGGCCTTGCTCAAACCTTTGGGCACCGGGGTGCGGAAGACCTCTGACCAGGCGGTGACAAGCGCCGCCCGGTCCATGGCTTCGATCTCCGCGACCGTCACGACGCCACCTCTGTCGCGGCGACGATGCGATACACCGGTTTGCCGGTTTTGCTGTCAGCCGCGCTGCGTTCGATCGCGTGCCCGGCTTTGCGCAGCCCGGTCAGTGCAGCTCGCACCGAGTGGGCTTGCCAGCCTGTCGCCTTGCACAAGGCATCAATGGTTGCGCCGGATGGGCGTTGCAGCATCGCTTGTACCTTGGCGATCTTGGTTTGTCTGGGTTTGGTCATGTCCGTCTCCTCTGTGATGGCACCCGCGAATTACGGGCCCGGTACCGAGGAGCGCCCGAAACGGCTTCGGGCGTGAGGACATTGATGCGTGCTTCGCAGCACTAGTCCAGTCGTTTCTGGCTGAGTGGCAAATTGTCTTGAGAACAGTGCGGCGTGCCGTGTTACCGTTTATTCGTCAACAAAACCATAAGGTTAATAGTGCGTTAGCATCCGTGAAGGGTTGCGTGACGTGTCGTGATGCGCTATGTAGGAATTGTCCTTCCCAACGAAGGGCTTGACTGTCCCCGCAGGCAGCACTCATTCGGTCCGGAAAAAACCTGACCAGCAGAGAGCATTCGAAGGGGCAACTTAACCGGATCGTTTGGTCCGGGGAGTTGCTTTGTGTGCTCTCTCCGAATGTCCACCGCGATCCTTTCCGATGCAGCGCGCAAGAGACGCGCCGACCTGAAAGGAGGGCAAAATGCCCACGCAATCGAATACAACACCCGAAACCCGGCGCAACAGGCCTGTCTGGATGACCGGGAAAGTTGATCAGACGCCAATCTCCGATCTCAAACCCTATCCAACCAATGTCCGGTCTCACTCTGAAAAGAGTCTTGGCCGCCTCGCGGACTCCATCTCCGAGTTCGGTTTTGTTGTTCCCGTTGTCATTGACAATGATAACACGGTTATCACAGGCCACGGGCGGATAGAGGCTGCAAAACGCCTCAAGCTCTCTACTATCCCTACAATCTGCGCTGATCACCTGACACCAGCGCAGGTGAAGGCCTACCGGATAGCGGACAACAGGTTAGCGGAGCTCTCTGACTGGAACGAAGACGCCTTGCGGATCGAACTCGGTGAGTTGATGGATCTGAGCCTCGCGGGAGATCTCGACTTCAGCCTCGACATCACAGGCTTCGAGATCCCGGAGATCGACATCATTATCGGTAGCGTCGATGATGACACGACTGAGGCGGCCGAGACAGTTGAAGACCCGGATCCCGCGAAACCCGTTGTCACGCGGCCCGGCGATCTCTGGCAGCTTCGGGATCATCTCATTTTGTGCGGCGACTCTCTGCGGGCTCAAAGCTACGAGTCACTGTTGAACGGTGAACCGTGCCGTATGATCTTCACGGATCCGCCGTACAATGTGCCGGTTAATGGTCATGTGCGCAGTGGCAATGGCGGCGATCATCGCGAGTTTGCGATGGCCTCCGGTGAAATGTCAGACGCCGAGTTCCGCACGTTTCTATCGGATGTAATGGTGCGCTTGATTGAGCAGTTGGTAGATGGCGGGATTGCTATGGTCTGCATGGATTGGCGCCACATTGAAGAGCTGATTGCGGCGGGCAAGGCCTGCGGCTTTAAGCTGATCAACCTCTGCATCTGGAACAAGACGAACGGCGGGATGGGCAGTCTCTATCGCTCCAAGCATGAGATGGTGGCCATCTTCAAGAAGGCGGGTGCACCGCATATCAACAATGTTGAACTCGGCAAGCACGGCCGGAACCGGACCAATGTCTGGGAATATGCGGGCGTGAACACCTTCGGGGCAGGGCGGGAGGCAGACCTCGCCGACCACCCGACGGTGAAGCCAACAGCGTTGGTGGTCGACGCTCTGATGGATGTAAGCCATCGCGGTGACATTGTTCTCGATGCCTTTGGTGGTTCCGGCGCAACATTGCTGGCGGCGGAAAAGACCGGTCGTTGCGCTCGGCTCGTCGAGTTGGATCCGGCCTATGTCGATGTCGCCATCCGGCGCTGGCAGGAAATGACCGGCCAGCAGACGGTGCATGCTGCATCGGGCGAGACTTGGGACCAACGCGCGGCTGCGGTCGCAGAGGTGAAAGAGGTGGACCATGTCTGAAGGTCTTGATGATCGTGACTACGACGTAGGCTACGGCAAGCCGCCAAAACGCACGCAGTTCAAAAAGGGCAAGTCAGGTAATCCGAAAGGCCGGCCCAAAGGGGCCAAGGGCGTTAAAGCGAGCCTCAAGCGTGAACTGGAGTCCAAAATAACGATCCAGGAAGGCGGACGCTGTGTGAAAGTCTCAAAAGCCGAGGCCCTCTCCAAGCGAATGATGGCGAGCGCTCTCAAGGGTGACACCGCGGTTTTAATGCAACTTTTGAAGATCGATGCAGATCTCTTTGGGGATGTGCACTTGGAAGCGTCGGAATCGGGAACGGAAACCCCATCGCCCACCGTGGACAAGGTCGACTTTGAGATCCTGCGGGACTTCTTGCTGCAATCGGCGGACGACGATGTCGCCATTGAAGACAGGGAAACCGACGATCGAACCACGGACACGGAGGAGTGGGACGATGACGACCATTGATCCGCAAATGATCGCGCAGGCCTCACAGCAGGTTTGTCGCGATCACTTCTTTGCCTTTGTGTGGAAGGTCTTTGATACGTTGCACAAGGGCGCCGACACGGCGTTTGAGCCGGCCTGGCATATCCGGGCGATGTGTTTTGAGCTCGACAACGTCCGCACTGGCAAAAACCAGCGGTTGGTGATCAACATACCACCGCGGTGCCTGAAGTCGGTGACGGTCGCGGTGGCTTATGTCGCTTTCCTGCTTGGACATAATCCCCACGCCAAGATCATCGTGGCGAGCTACGGTCTCGATCTGGCGCGAAAACACTCTGAGGATTGCCGCAAGGTCATGGCATCCCCCTGGTATCGCGCCATGTTCCCTGAAACGCGTTTGGCGAGGAAGGGGAATACCTCGGAAGAAATCCGGACCACGAAGGGCGGCGGCCGCAAGGCTGTGTCCATCGGCAGTGCGGTGACCGGACATGGGGCCGACTACATCATCATCGATGATCTGCTGAAGGCCGGCGATGCCACTTCCGAAGCAGAGCTGCTCAAGGCCCAGGAGTTTATCGAACAGACGTTGCTTTCCCGTTTCGACCGCCCCGCAGACGGTCGCGTCGTGATGGTTGCGCAGCGCCTGCACGAGATGGACCCGCCTGGATATCTCCTCGACAAGGGTACGTATCGACATCTGAACCTTCCGGCGATCGCCGAAGAGCATGAAGTGGTGCCGGTCGGGGGTGGGCGGCATTATCGGCGCAAGCCCGGCGACCTCTTGTCCCCAACGCGCCTCGATCAGGCCACGCTGGACCGCATGCGCCGCGAGATGGGTTCCGCCACCTTCAACTGTCAGTATCAGCAGAATCCGATTGCGCCGGATGGCTCGCCGCTGCGCTGGGAATGGTTCGGAACCTATGAGACTGTCGAGGACCGGCGCTGGTATCAGTTGGTGGTCCAAAGTTGGGATACTGCTGGGTCGGCGGATCCCACCGCGGCATTCTCGGTTTGCACAACATGGGGTTTTCGAGAACATAGCTGGTACCTGCTCGACGTCTGGCGTGGGCAGTTGGATTATCCCGCACTCAAGGCCAAGGTCCTTGCGCTTGTTGATCGTTGGGACCCGGACCGGGTCTTAATCGAAGATGCGGCGACCGGAAAACCTCTTCTGGACGAGCTATTTAGCCAGGATCGCACAAGGTACCGGAGTATCAAGCCAATTCACGACAAGGAAATCCGGTTCCAGTCCTCGCTTGCCCCGGTTGAAAATGGCAGGGTGTTCTTGCCGAAAGAGGCCCCCTGGTTGCCTGCCTTCAAGAGAGAACTGCAGTCGTTTCCGCGCGGTGGGAAGAACGATCAGGTGGACAGCTTCAGCCAGTTCCTGAATTGGTCAAAGACCGGTGGCGTCTACAGTGCACTTGGCCGCGATCACCCGCTCACCGTCGAGAAACGTGAGCGGAGCCGAGAACGGCAAAGACGGAGACGCTGAATTCTTGCGTCGAGCACGACGAAGCGAACCATCGGTTCGAATCCCGCTTCCTCCGCCACCAACCATTCGCAAACCCGAGATGAGGTCCCTAGCGGGGCCTTTTTTCTTTTTGGTTCAAAGGGGTTTAGCGATTCCATCCGACTTTCGGAGACTGGTCGTTAGGCCGAAATCTGTCTCTGAACGCCCGGCGTCTCTTTCCACCCGCCCTTCAATCAAATCGAGACGCATTCAAAAATAGGCGTATTTTCAGTTAGTTGTCGAGAATGGATCGCGCCGGGGTTGAAGCAGGTGCGATCACTGTCGAAGCGAACGGAGACACCCGAAGGCGGCGTAGTTGTTCGAAACGGTGCGAACGCTTGGAAGAAACCTTTGATTGAGTGCCAAACTCGGGACGCGCCGGAAGCGATACAGTGGAGGCTGACCGCTGAAGTCTCCCGCCCGCAGGTCAGCCGTTTCAACACCTCCGGCGCGAGATAGGCCAGCCGCAATTGACGGCTTACATGGCGCTCAGCTAGCCCCACGGCTTCGGCCAGTTCCTGGATCGTGCTGAACTCGCCAGCTTTCATGCGCCGCCGCCAGCCCCATGCCCGTCCGATGGCGCGCAAAATATGTGGGTCTTGCGTGTGATCGCCACTCGGCCGGTAGTCAGTGGGCGGCAGGATCGTAGGCCGACCGTTCTTCTTGCGAACCTTCAGGGGGATCAGGATGCGGATCGTGGCGTCGGTTTTGGTCATGCTACCGCCTCCACCCTGCGCGGCGCGACCATCTCACGGACGACCCCCGCGATGCCCTCGCGCCTGATGTCCACCTCAAGGTGTTCAGAGGATTCTGGCGTGGCTAGGTGTCAGGAGCTGAACGGACATCCGCTCGAATGACGGAAGATGCCTCATCGTCGCCGATCTGCAGCTGAGGCTCATTCGACCGCAACCACGCTGATAGGAGGTCGGTTGTGACGTTCATCTGATCCGGTTTCCGGAGAGCGCACTCCCACACCGTGGCGATGCGCCACCCGTCTTCCAGAAGCTTATCGCGAACTGCCTCGTCCCGAGCGACATTTGCGGTGAACTTGGCTTGCCAGAACTCCTGGCGGGTCGATGGACTGGTTGTGTAACGACAGCCCTCATGGCGGTGCCAGAAGCAGCCATGCACGAAGACGATTGCGTGATGCTTTGGAAACACGAGGTCAGGTCGCCCGGGCAAATTTTTCGAATGCAGCCGGTAACGGAAGCCGCGGGCATGAAGTGCCCGCCGAAGCACTAGTTCGGGCTTCGTGTCCTTCCCCTTGATCCCGGCCATCATCCGGGATCGGGTCTGTTTGTCGACGATATCGGCCACGTGCACCCTGGTCTTCGATCTGGAACCTGGTATACACCGACTGAATGAAGTTCGTCAGGAGCCTGATTTGCCTTCGACTTTCGGCATCGTTGATCTGTTCGCCGGCCCCGGCGGACTTGGTGAGGGGTTTGCATCCCTTGTCGAGGACGGACATGCGCCGTTCCGGATCGGCATCTCGGTCGAGAAGGAGGCATCGGCCCATCGCACGCTGAGGCTGCGCGCGTTCCTGCGTGAATACAAGGCACGTCAAGGCGCCTTGCCCGATCAGTTCATCGATTTCCATGCAGGGCTTGTCCCCGAGCCGGATTGGTCAGCAGTCGACGCCGAAGCGTGGCAGCTTGCCATTGATGAGGCTCGTGCACTCGAGCTCGGCACTGAAGCAGCTGCGACGGCGATTGACGGTGCCATCGCGAAGCTGCGCAAAAACTATGACGATACAATTCTCATCGGCGGGCCGCCCTGTCAGGCTTATTCCATGGTTGGGCGCGCCCGGGCCAAGGGCAAGATCGGCTATGTACCTGAAGATGATGAGCGGCATTACCTATTCCGAGAGTACATCCGCGTGCTCGAAAGGCTTCGTCCCGCCGCTTTCGTCATGGAAAACGTCAAAGGCATGCTTTCCTCGACTGTTGCAAGTCGGCTTGTCTTCGAGATGCTGATGGAGGACCTGTCCTCACTTGGTACGGGCCAAGATCATCACTACGACTTGCTGTCAGTGCGAGTGGAAGACGGAAAAGCTAGCCTGCAAGAAGCAGTACGACCGTCTGATTTCATTGTGCGTGCTGAAGAATTTGGAGTGCCGCAACGACGTCACAGGGTGATCATCGTCGGTATCCGATCCGATATTGCGGGCAAGGCAACCCGCGCCGAGATTGCCGTCTCGGGTCTGACGCGGACGGTTAGCGACGTCATCGGGACAATGCCCGACGTACGCAGCGGTATTAGCCGTGGTCGTGACGATTCATTGGCGTGGCGAGAAGAAGTTGTCGAAGCGGCGAAATTAATGGCCGACATACACAAGGGGAAAGAGAACGCTCCTCTTCGGCGGGCATTCTCATCCGTTGCCAAGCAAATGAAGTCACGGGCTCCGAACCGTCGAACTGCGTCATGTCTGCCGGATCGTTACGGTAACTCAAACGATGAACTACAGAGCTGGCTTGAGCGGCCAGAGCTAAGTGCTATCACCCAACACGAAACTCGCGGGCACATGGCCGCGGACCTCGGGCGGTATCTCTTCGCCGCTGTATTCGGGTCAGTGCATGGCTACAGCCCGAAGGCTGCCGATTTTCCTCTCGCGCTCAGCCCAGATCATCGGAACTGGCACAGCGGCGTATTCAATGATCGGTTTCGAGTCCAACTTGCCGACGCGGCCGCGACTACGGTAACCAGCCATATTTCGAAGGATGGACATTACTTCATACACCCCGATCCATTCCAGTGCCGCAGCTTGACCGTGCGCGAGGCTGCACGACTACAGACATTCCCTGATGACTACTTATTCATGGGCAATCGAACGCAACAGTATGTGCAGGTTGGTAATGCGGTTCCTCCGTTTCTTGCTGTCCAGATTGCTAGACTCCTAAATGCAATTCTCAACTAGCTTAGGTAATCTTTGAGCAGCGTGACTTCGCTCAACAACTATTGGGATTTCTTAGTCCCTTGCGGCTCTGATAGCGGAGGCATCCTTTGCTGAAATGGTCAATACATCTTCGGGATTTGCACAATTAACGATGGTGGGCGAGTGGGTAGCAATAAATATCTGACCAAACTTACGCGCGGCCAATTCAACCATGCGGACCTGAAGTTCAGGATGGAGATAGATGTCCGGCTCATCCAAGACCAAGACGGACTTATCGGAACCACGCATGAACTGTAAAACCATCTGCATCCACACCTGAAGGCCAAAACCTGACCAGAACATCTCTCTTGGGATTCCCTCTTCGAAAAACATCATTTCTATCGGCTCCCCAGGTCTCAAAACCCTCGGGCGCTCCAATGATATTTCAGGCCATGCAGATGACACTGCCTCAGAAAATTCGTCAAACTCATCTTCTGTTTTTCGAATGAGGATATTTCTCAGATGTCGGTGAGCGGTGCGGGTATTCTCGCTAGTTGAGATCGTTTTATCGGTCAAATATTGTTCATTCTCTTCAACTGGACCCAAAGTTGGAACGACAACTAGGGACAATGGAAACTGACGCCGAAAGGCAGATGTCGTTCGAGGCAAGGGCCCGTCACAAAGGAGATAGGCCCTAATTGGTTGATCTGGATGCAGCAGGATCACAAATTGAGATCCGTTTTTCAGTGATAGCCGAACTGAAGCTGGGTTATCAGAGTAGTTCCATGTGATATTAACGATTGGAATTTTTAACGTACTGGTTGGCATGGTAAAGCTTGCACAGCTTCTTCCCTCGAACTCGGACATTTCAGGTTTTCTTCTGGACGCGTACCTGAGCACGTCGTGAGCGACTCGGAGTGCGTCAAGAATGCTTGACTTTCCAGCATTGTTTTTGCCGGTAAGTATGTTTGTAGCTCCACAGTCAATTCTGAAGCTTCGAAATTTTTTGAAATTCTTCAGTTGGATGGAAGCGACATGCTCGCAAATTGCTGTGTTGCTCTTTAGCGTCTCTTTTTGCTTGCTTGCATTCGAGGTATCGGGCGTGACGGAAACAGTGCGACCAATTCTATCTTTTGGGGCAGACTGCCCATCTTGGCAACTCTCCGTCGCAATTGTCGTCCCAGTGTCAAGGTCGCCTAGTGACCAATCGACTTCGTGATGATCCCATTTAGTCTGACTAACCTTGATGAATTCACCTTTCGAGGTTTCCGCTTGCCTCGCTCGATGGTAGTCCTCGGCCGCAACCTCCGAGCTGAACTGCGGGGGGGAAAGTTCTGAAAAATCTTCCAAGGAAGACTCATGATCCTTGGTCGGTCCATGATTATCTCGGCCTGTTTTTCGGTCATTTGGCATGGTCTAACCTGTTGACAATCTTCGTAAATGACGGTCTGTGATTTTGCTCGTTCGGTTGGCAAAGGTGGAGTGATATTCAGTTCAATGACAACTTCTAAGATGAGACTTTGGTACAGTCTTTGAATTGTGATTTTTTGACTGTTCACCTGTTCAAAGAAGGAAATATTTCTGTAGCGATCCTGACCTGCCCCCCGGGGCTCCCTCATTCATAACGAGAGTCTGCGAGTCTGGTTTTCATATTCTTCGTTGTCAGTTTGGGCAAGCGCGTCGGGCGCGGAGCCCTCAAATTGCTCAAGCGTCCGGCGTGCTTCTGCGGGTGTTTGGTTGCCGAGCGATGAGTGCGGCCTGACGTTGTTGTAGTCATATCGCCAGAGCGCCAGCTTTCGCCGCGCATCTTCCAGGCTGTCGAACATCTCCTCGTTCAGCAACTCGTCCCGGAGGCTGCCATTGAATGACTCGATGAAGGCGTTCTGTTGCGGCCTTCCCGGATCGATGTAGTGCCACTCGACGTCGTTGTCGTTGGCCCATTTCAGGATCGCCCGGCTGGTGAACTCTGTTCCATTGTCGCTGACAATGCTGGCAGGCATGCCGTAGATCCGGACAAGCGCATCCAACTCCCGCGCGACACGGGTTCCGGATATGCTGGTGTCAGCCATCAAGCAGAGGTTCTCGCGGCAGCAATCATCATTGACCGCCAGGATGCAGAACCTGCGCGACGCTCCGAACGTGTCGGCCAGGAAGTCCAGAGACCAGCGTTCGCCGGGTCTCAGCGCTTGGGGCATCGGCGTTCGCGACCCACGCGCCCGTTTGCGGCCCCTTCGCCGCCTGACGCCCAGCTTCTCCTCGGTGTAAAGCCGATAGAGTTTCTTGTGGTTCATGATCATCCCTTTACGCTCCAGCATCACCCCGATCCGGCGATAGCCAAACCGGCGCCGCTTGGCAGCGATGGCCTTCATCTCTGCTCTGATCTCTGGGTTGTCAGGCGGGCGTTCGCGCCTGACCGTCTTGGGGTCGACACCGACAAGCCGGCAGGCTCGGCGCTGAGAGATGTCATGATCCCGCATCACCCTGAGCGCTGCCTCTCGCCGCTCATTCGGCGTCGTCAGTTCTTTCCCAGAAGATCCTTCAGAACAGCATTGTCCAACATCGTATCGGCCAGCAGGCGCTTGAGCCTAGAATTCTCGTCTTCCATCGCCTTCAGCTTCGCGACATCGGACACCTCCATGCCGCCATACTTCGATTTGTATTTGTAGAACTTGCCCTGGCTGAGGCCGTGCTTGCGGCAAACCTCCGCTGTCGGCATCCCGGCTTCCTGTTCCTTGATCATCCCGATGATCTGCGCATCGGTGAAACGGCTCTTTCGCATTCGTTTGCTCCTTCGAAAGGTTGAGCAAACTCTACATCAGAACGAGGGAAGTTTCGGGGGGCAGGTCAATCCGGTTCACGTGCACAAAGGCCAATTCATATCTTCTCATATTAATTCTCCTGCAGTTCATCAATTCCTCCATATTGCTGGGGAAAAGTGACTAACTTGATTTTATTCCACGTTTCGAGTCTTTTGGCGACTTCGGAAAATTGCTGACCTGGAGCGATCCTATTGAACTCGGAATTCACAATTACTGCCCAGTCCCAAAGCAGATCCCGGAACTCTGCCGAGATACCTTGTCGCATCCAGATCTTCTCAAGGTCGAGCCTATCTCCAATTCGATCTGCGACTACTGCAACAACGTAGGTGGCAATATTTACATAACCTTGGCGAAAGATCTCTTTTGCGTCTTTTGTCTTAATCATACTCTCAATGGCTTTGAACACGATTACCTTTGCAATCATTGCGCGAAACCACTTTGCATTAAGCGGACTGGGAGCGATGTTTGGATCCTCGTCAAGCGCTGCCATGAGGGCTGCGAAGTTCTTTTCGCCGCCAAGCGCGACCTGGTTTGGCTTTCCGCGCCACGCCTCATGGTATTTGGCAAGGTCGTTCTTGGTCAGCTTGCGCCTCGGTGGGATCATCTCCTTCAACTTGCGGCGTTTAGCAGGGGTAGTGCCCTCTCTCAGCAGCATGACGTTGTAGGCGCCAGCCGCCCGCTCATAGAACCAACGGGTAGCGCCATCAGGACACCAAGTGTCGTTTGCAAGTTTTTCGAGCTCTCGATGGAATGGGCGATTTGCCGAGAGATCTGACATTTTAACTGCGTTTTGACTGTTTGCATAACGCGAGACGTTACTGATTAACCGCTCACGCGCTTCGTCTTGTGAGGCCTTGAGAATGATGATCTTGGCCGGAACCATGACATGGCTCAGATCTATGGTACGGTCGTCGCGCGACGCGAAATAGATGCTCGATGTCGTCTGGCCACCGTTCACGATCTGCAATCCCTTCATGAACGACAAACCCAGATTACCGTCATCAGTACGCTCGAACGCAGCCTCGTCGCAGACTAGGACCAAGCCGTTATTGAATGCGAGAAAGTGCTCCGGTTCCTTTCGCAGGGTTTCGACGATACCTTTGTTCACTGCACGTTTGTTTCCCAGGAACGTGCGAATGTTGGCTTCGAGTAGCGTTGTGCCGTAACGAAGATAAAGATCTCGAATAAGTTGCCCGGGAATGGCAGTCAGGGCGTACTCATAATCCGCGTCAGGATCAGGAACGTGAACACAAGGTAGAGGTCGACCTATCGACTGAACAAAACTGACTGCGAGTTCATCCCTTGGTTTTCCTTCGGTGTGCCGAAACAGCCGCTCAATATCCATGGCCTCGACAGCCACCATCTTCTGATGAACCTCTTTGTTCGAGAAACGCTTGGTTTTGGTTCGTCCATCTGTGATCACGAAAACCCGTAAGCGGTCGATGTCGTGCCATCGGGAACGGATGGTTGCAACGAGGTCCCTGACCGGGTGGGTAGGATCTATTTTTGCGTCAAGCTGGCCACTCGCAGCGCGAAAGAGGAAGCGTACGCCTTCGCTCGCCGTTCTTGTGGCGTCTGAGTCACGTAGATCGTTTAACTCATCTGTTCCAAAATAGTGGGTCACGAACAGGTCGAGCGCCGTTTCGTCGGAGCTGAGGGCATAGCCGGTTATGCGCAGCTTGGCGTTACCGACCTTGCCGTTCCAATGACAAACGGTGGGTGCGTCGCATATGCCGGTTTCTGCCACGTGCTCCATGACCATTTCGGCAAAAACGAGTTCCTCAGAAGGAAAGGGACCCTCACCATCCGAAACACGTTCGGCGATGATCGTCTGCATGTCGGAACGAAAATTGTAGTGAAATTCTTCAAGACTCATGTCAATCCAGTCCAAACTCGTTGATCAACTCTGGAAGGGTAATGGAAGGAACTTCCAAAGCATCCAGGTCAAGGACATAGGCGGCAGAACGGATGGCGATTGGCAGGTCAGTACGCGTGAGGCGTGGCATGTGACCTTCCGCGCGAAATCCCTTTGCATCCTTCAATATCAGCGTGCGGCCATAGAGCGGCGCATGCTCGTCAAGGTACCCCATCACCATCAGTAGGGCTTCGAAGCTTCGCTGCACCCCAGCACGCTCAAACCTTTCGCGGAGTTCAGACACGAAATCGACAAGTGAAGATCCGTCCGTGTTTTCCTCGAAGCGAAGCCCGCAAAGAAGAATTGGATCTCGAGAACCATCCAGCTGCTCGATGCTGTTGATCCGGGCAAGGAAGCTGCCGGTCCGAACCGTGCTCTTTACTTCAATCGCGCCTCCGCGCACGTGAAAGTCTTGCGCTGCTCGTAATGGTCCTTGCCAGCAATCGAGAGCACCAACTCCCAAGGAAGTGTCCGCGAGCAGTCTCAAAATCCATAACTCGCCGAGAAGGCCGATCTGTGCATCGGGTGAAAGGGGGCGGTGCGTACGGGCCATGAATGCCTGCCATTCCCTGACCCGTTCGAGGAAGGCCTCTATCACATCGCGCTTCGCCGTGTTTGCTGCGACTTCCAATGTTCGCAAGACATCGACGACCATTATGGCGAAGATGTCCGGCGATCCTTCGGGCCGTCTGACCAACGCTATGGCAGTCTTTTCGGCAACGACAGTCTGACCCTCGATGACAACGACATCGAAACCCTTGCCTTCAGGCAACCGTGCCGAATTCATTGACCACGAGCTGGGAAATGAAACAATTAACGCTTCTCGCCCCAGGGGGAAGTGGCAGCCGGCCTCAACAGAGACAGCACCCATCTCGGTGAGATGTACAAAGCGCCAGTCTTCACTGGCCTCCTGGCGCGCGAGCGCTCGCCAAGCGCGTTCAAGCCCTTCCTCAGTCCACCCAGTCATTCAGACCTCCCCACAGAACGCTGTTGGCGATATACTTGGAATTGGAAACTCTTCTCTCGGAAGTGCTCGAAGGGAAGCTGATTGCCCAAGCTACTACAGGGTCTGCATTTTCGAGTTCAGGGACGCCAGAGCCGGCAGGATCCAGCAGGTAGAGCATCAGTAAGCCACGTTCGCGCCGAGCCGGAATGCCAGCGTCAAGTACCCCGTTTCCGAGAACGTGACGGATCTGGGGTCCTCTGGGTTCGGTAGGTGGTTCTTTGCCTTCGTTTCGATCCGTATCATTGCGCCAGGTTTTTTGACTGAGTTCGAGGGCTGCCTTCCACTCTGCCTCGGTTAGATCAATAGCCTGATCGCGTGGGGAAATGAGGGTCTTGATGGAGTACCGATCCGCATGCTCGGCCGCTCTGCGGCGATCCAGCATTTTGACCGATGCGCCACCAACCGACTTTTCTGTTCCGGGTTGTTCCTTTCCGATAAGGGCCACGGTCCAGTTTGTCAGTTCTTGGTCCTTGTTCATTTCCTCAACGAAGTCTGCGATCAGCGGGCTCATAATCCGGAAGCTGGCCGAATGGGTCCTGTACTCCCGAAGGAACGAGATCACGCTGAGTGCTGGCACATCTCGCCACAGGTGTCCGTTCCACTTCTGACCTGCAGGTACAAAGAGCTGGTGGTTCAGGTCTTTCGATGGGCCTAGTGCGCTGATGAAGCGATCAGTGGCATTGAAGTTTACCGTGATATCGTCCCTTCGATTTGGGAACACGATGGTCTGCAGCAGATCGCCTGAATAGGTCAACTGCATCGCTCGCGCGTTTCGCATCTTTGCCCGCGACGTCACGGTCAGCACGGAGTGGGATTTCACGCGCAGGCCGAACTGCTTCGGCGTGGCACCGGCCGCAACCATGTTATCAAACTCTTGGCGAAGCTCTTCGGCTGCATCGGCGATGTGGCCGAACCACTCCACCATTTCTTCGGATGTGTATAGGCGGCAGACATCGAGGTAGCCGTCACGGTAGCCGAACCACCGACCCATTTGCATCAGTGTGTCGTACATGCGTGCGGTCCGCAGGAAGTAGCTTGTGCAGAGACCCTCGAGCGTCAGACCACGCGCAAGCTTGTCGCCACCGATGGCGATAACCTTCAGGCCGCTGGCGTCGTTCTCGGCATAGTCCAAAGCGTCCTTCGCCGTGCCGTTGATCTCGCGCACGCGAATGTCCGACAGGACGTCCGGCAAAACGTCTCGAATTTCCGCCCATGAGAAATCATCCAGCGTCTCGCCTTCCACAAGCGCATCTCGGATCCCTCGCATACCGGGGAGAAAGGTCGCTTCATATTCTTCGCGCATGGATGCTTCAAGGGGAGCAAGTTCGATGCCACGTGTATATCGGCCTTTCATGTCTCTCACGTAGGTGGCCACCTGATTGAAGACTTCATTTTGTACTGAGGTGAAGCGCGTCACGTGGATGAGCATGGAAGAGTGCTTGTCGCCTTGTCCGCGCAGTTTCCGTACGGCGCAGGCAAACACGAATGACCGGATCGCTTCTGCGAGCGAGTCCGGCACGCGATCTTCGCCCTCCCAGCGTGGTCGATGCCCGTTCTTGTGCGGCTTCATTTCTGGCGACGTTGTCGACTTGCTGGGCATCCAGGGCTGGAATTCATCGTCTGATAGTGCACGCACCAGTGGCAGGTCTTCTGGCGTGCTTGAAGCGGACCCAAACACGCGTCCCGGTCCGACATAGTTCGATGGTGCCGCTAGGTTGGTGATGAATGCGGAAGGGAATAGGTCGGGACCATGCTCTTGCGTTTCACCTCGCTCGTGAATGAAGATGTTTGCAAAGGGTGTCGCAGTGTAGCCGACGTAAGCCTTGCGTGCGAAGTGGTGCAAAATCGCCCGGATGAGCCTGTTGATGGTTTTCGGCTGATGCTCGAGATCTGGGTTGCCGAAATCATCTACGACGTCTTCGCCCGTGTCTACTGAACCATGATCCGACTCATCGTCGATCACAAGAATTGGCAAATTGGTAACCATCTTGCGACCCGTTGCGGGATCGGTGTGATTGGCAACGCGATTGCGGATCCAGTGTAACAAGCGCTCAAGGACCGTCTTGTTTTTCTTGACGACGAACAACCAAGGTCGCTGCTCCGGACTGATATTCATCTTGGCCGCAACGGCTGTGTTGAAGTCGCCTTTGTCACTTCGATTAGTTGCGGCATTGGGACGGACAGATGTGTCGTTGTCGATCAGTCCGACCCCGACCGCGGGAAGCTCATCGGCATCCGCGATCGTGGCAAAGCCGAGAAACCCCTCGTCTAGGCGGATCTGGGTCTGAGCCCTCAAGTTGTTGTGAAGACCCGCAAGCACGATAATGATCTTGTAACCAGCGTCTGCGGCCTTGCAGATCAGACCGGTGTAGTTGCCTGTCTTTCCGGACTGCACGTGGCCGACGACGAGACCGCGGCGATCCCAAGCGCCTTCGCGGACCGGATCCTCGAGGTTTGAAAGAACTTCATCGGTAGCAACGTCGAGGGCGTCGAGAGCCGACCACGGAATACGCGTTTCCATGTATTCGGAGTAGCGTTGCCAGTATGTCCACCCCTTTTTTCTTTCAGCGTCGAGCCACGGAATATGGTCCTCGCCGTTCATCAGGGTGGCGTTCTGACCAACGGTGCGGCTTGAGCGACGGATCAGTTCGTCAACGAGCGCATCCCGATCGACGAGGGCAAAATCCTCCTCCATCATCATTGCGAGCTTTGCCAGCTCCTTTTCGATCATTTCTGGCGTCACAGGGCTCTGTGCCCGCTCCGCAGCGAGGCGCAGCATGTTCTGCGCCATGGAAAGTATTGAATCGAAGGCCTTCTGATTAGAAATCGTCATAGTGAATCTTTCACTTCAAGGGATGAAACTAGGTCGAGATACCTGTCGAATGGGGGCGTGCGACCGAGCCGTTCGCGCGCCTCAGCAGGACTCAGACCGCGAAATGCAACAAGTGCTTCGAACATCGAGGACAATGTCTCCATAACTTCTTCGTCCGATGCCCCGGTGAAACCTGTCCTCGGCGTTTCCTTGTCTTCTGCGGTGTCAAGCCAGATGCGCTGAACTGGAACGGTCTCCTCAATGAGCCTGAGAACAGCGAGGATGTCCGGTTTGAGCGATCCTGCGCGTTTCAGGATTGAGGCGATGAGGTCATGTTCTCGGGCAATCCGGTAAGAGGTCCCTTGTGCGGAGCGCCGCACTTGCCAAGCCTCGGCAACCGCGTCCGAGCGCGTGCCCGAAACAGGCGCGACGTGACCTCGGTGGGCAAAGACCCGTCTCGCCGTGTCCCGCGTCTCCGATGCAAGGCGGTGAAGTTGAGGCCGCAGACGTACCGGCGGATTGGCGGTCGACTTCAGAACATTGATCTTCCAATCGGCGTCCGCGCTGTTTGGTATGTCAAGGCTTATGCGGGCGAGCCGGTGAGCTTCATCGCGCGGCCATGGCTTACCGCCATCGCCTAGGCCCAGCCAGCCCCCTGCAAGAAGGAGACGGCGATTGCGATAGACGTAGAAGCCCTCCTGCTGCGTCCATCCTCCGGGTCCGGCTGCGGATTCTTGTTCGGTAGGCTTGAGCATGTCGCGGTGCGGAAGGACATGACACTGAACTGTCACACCTGTCGTATGTAGGATGCGATACTCGGGGCTTTCGAGCGCTTTGCCGGGATGTCCTATCATGTAAGGATCCCAAGGCTTCACCCCCCTACCGTTGAGAAGGAGGCGCAGCGTCGGCTGCTGCCCGTCCAAAAGACGATGAAAGGTCATCGCAAAATGTGCTTCGACGCGATCGGCGAGCTCGATCATGTCGGTGGCGGCGAAGCCATCGGTCACAATACGGTCTAGCTTCTCCCAAAGGACGATAGTGCCGTGTTCCATCTGCTCGAGGGGCGCAAGCAGTTTCTCAGATCCTTGTGCGGGCCCTTCAAAGAGCGGCCATTCGGCGCCCGGCTCCTGACCAATTAGGTCGAGATCCCAGCGCAGGCATACAACAGGTCCGCCATTCTGCCGACTGGCAACGGTCAGTCTTCGAGCTTGAGAGAAACTTGCTGTCTTAAGGCCCAGTCCGAAGCGCCCAAGGTCGCTGGCTGCGCGCTCCGCCCGAGGATCACGTGCACCAAGGCGCATTCCGGCTTCAAGGGCCGCGTCGTCCATGCCGTCGCCGTCGTCAACAATCCTTACCCAGCTGTCTGGGCCAGCCCATTCGAGATGGATGGCGACCTCGCTTGAATTCGCTGTAATGGAATTGTCAACCAGATCGGCCAGTGCAGTAGGAAGCGCATAGCCAAGCCCGCGAAGTGACTCAAGCATCGAACCGGCATAGGGGGGAGCATTTCGCACAGTCATTGGAGTTGCTCCCTGCCGGAGTCTGCTAGACCGAGGCGGCTCAGCTTACCAATTACTGCATTCCGGCTGGTTCCCCCCAGTTCCTCCGCGATCTCACTTGCGCTCATGCCGGTCGCCCAAAGCTCCTCAAGACGAGCTACTCGGTATCTCGTCCAGGACATAAGTTGCCGGTTGTTGTTATCTGTTTCGGATGCGCCATCTTTTTCTTTGTGCAGCACAGAGGGGACTTTCAATCCGCGACTGCTGTCGTAGCCCAGTAATTCTTGGAGCTGACGCTTGCGACCAGGATGAGAAAGTCGGTCAAGGCCCTTTGCCTCGATCTGTCGAATGCGCTCGCGTGTCACTCCATAGATCTGACCAATTTCCTCGAGGGTCATCTCGGACTCGCGATCGATCCCAAAGCGCATCCGAATTATATCTGCCTCGCGCTCTGGCAGTTCAGCTAGGGCGTCCGCAATGATTTTTTCAGTCTCTGCCTCGTCGAAGGCGTTCGCGTCCTCTTGACCAGGGAATATCTCATCCCAGTCGTCGATGCTTTCTGGATACACAGCCTCGCGGGGAAACCCACGAAACTGAGACACCTCTTCAGTTGTCCATTCCAGTTCCTCGGCAAGATCCTTTTCGGAAACATAGCCGTCGGCCCTAACGTCGAGCTTATCCATGGCGAGATCTAACCTCGCAATTTTCTCCTTCCTATGAACAGGGATGCGGATCGTAGATCCTTCGTCAGCACGCCATCGCATGATCGCCTGCCGCATCCAGTAAGAGGCATAGACAACGAAGCGATAACCGCGCTCTGGATCAAAGCGCCGCGTGGATCGCTGTAGCCCCATGAACGCCACCTGAAAGACGTCCTCCGGGTCTTCACCTTCCTCCACGCTCCGTGCAGCAAAGCGTCGTGCGTAAGGCAGGTGTTTGCGGACTAGTCGCTCGTTGGCGGCCTCAAAGAGCGAGATTTGCGTATTCAGCTCGTTGACATGCTCTGTGCTGGCAAGGTTTTGTTCAATCGAACTAACGAGCTCCTTTAGGAATCCCAGAGATAGATCGAGCGCCTCAAGCGCTTCAAGCGCTTGCCGTCGCCGTTTACCATCCATAACGCGTCCATTTTCTTGCCAAGACTTGAGGGATTCCGCAGCGGCCATGACTTCGGCCGTCTCGGTGTGGCCGGGGCGAGAGGGGATTATGGTCTTCAGCGAGACAGAACTTGGGTTCCGGACGCCACTCTGGATGGTGTCGACGACATCAAGGATCGTTTGGACGGCGGCTTCGGAGGCGAGAATTCCCAACTGAAGCCCTTGCTTTGCCCGGACCATGGGCTCCAAGAGTTGCCGTTCATCGGACTTGTCCATGACGAAGCGATGTGTTCCAGGCAGCCGCGTCGATCTTGTGAGAGCTGTCTCGATTGCTTCAGAAAGCTCATCCGAAGATATCTCCGTTCGGGAGTCCCAAAGCCCGTCATTATGCCTGAAGGCTAAATCTACCTCGTCGAAGCCGCCGACCTCAAGGTTGCGCTGGAGGTTGATGCGCAATTCCTCAAGATCACCATTGCCGTCGCATAGAGCGAGAAGGCTTTCGATGTCGCTGGATGAGTACCATCCCTTTTGCAAAATTTCCTTGGCCCATGAGGTGCAGATCTCCGGATCGATTGACAGTCGCGTGCCGCTCTGAACCACCGCGGATTTGATTGATTGGCGCCCACGGTTACGTACCTTGAGAAAATCATGCTCGGTGCGATTATCCGAGCTTACGGCGGCGGCACCAATGCCTTCACCGGCAATCGATGCTGGTGAAAGGTCGAGATCCCAATCTCCGTGCTCATCCGTGGAAACTACAGGTGAGGGACTGACGAGCGCAACGAATGTCCCCGAAACCGCTTCGCGCTTGGACTCGCCGAAGAAATTCTCCGGCTCTTCCTCAGCTTCAAAAACAAGCAAGTCGTCAAGGTCATCTAGTTGGCTTGGTGCCGCATTAGATTGCTCAGTCTCCGCGCTGAGCGGTTCCGGTTGCGCTGCAATGGGCGGAGCGGCAACGGACGGGGGTACTTCAGCTAACGTTTCGGAGCTGCTGTCGTCATCACCCTCTTTTTTCCACAGGCCGAGACGATGTGCTTTGCTCAGCACTGCATTGCGGCTGACCCCACCCAACTCCCTTGCGATCTGGTTCGCACTTCGGCCTTCGGCCCACATTCTTTTCAGGAGGTCGACCCGCTCCTCTGGCCAAGACGACCTTGCGGATGACTTTGGATTTTCTTCGTATTGGGTGAGCTCCGTGCGCTCACTGGTTGTTCCCCTCAACCTGTATATACCCAAACAGTGAATCTGATTGAGTATTGCGCCGGGAGTGGCGGGTCCGCCAAGTTTTTGAGCGATCTGGCCTGGTTCTGCGCCTAAGGACCACAGTCGTGTCAGTTCCTCATTTCTTTCTTCGGTCCAATACTTTTCCTCAAATTGTTCATCAGCATGCTTCGAAGGCGCTTCCGGTTTTCTTTGCGGGGTTGGCGAGATTCGATGTTCTGAAACATCGTTTCTAAGCGCTTTGCTGGTTTCGGATCTTGGGGTGATGCCGCCTTCTTCAGGTTTTTCTTCGGTTGGCGATTCTGTAACAAGCGAAGACAGAAGCTGCGATGCTAACCCGTGACCCTCGGAAAATGCGACGTCAGCGGGGGTTTGCCGTTCATCGTTAAGTGTATTGGGGTCGGCCCCGGAACGGATGAAGAGATCGCATAGAGCAAGGTTTCCCGACCGTGCTGCCAGATGGAGTGGGGTGTCTCCCTTCGGATCAGAAAAATGGAGGCGTGCAGACGCAGCGAAATCGGAAAGTCTATCGAGCTTACCTTCGGCAATCAGCCGGATCTCGTAAGGGGCAAGAACTTGGCTTTCGGGTGTGTAGTTAGGCGAGGCACGACCGCCCAGAACTCGAGACAATTTATCCATAATTTTCATAAACGGCCTCCCTGTTGAGAAGCACGATTTGCTGATCCTGCGGCTTCCTTGCGCCAGGATCAGTATCAAGCCCAAGTCGTCTTAGCGCATAATAGAGCAGCGCACGCCGAACATTGATTTTTGCCCTGCCACCGCGCATGCCGTAGTCGAGAGCGATGACCTTGGCTTGGGTCTCCGAAAGGGCGGGGTGTGGCCCGATCTCAAGCGTAACATGTTCTTGCCAATCCGCATCGGCCGCATCCGTGACTCTGCTGGCCTCTACACCGCGCGTCTGGAGGATGCGCGAAAGCAGGAAATCCTTGAAGATCTCGTCAGTCTTACAATAGGCCCGGGTGTGCCATCGAAATCCATCGAACCCGATGGCATGGGGCGCGATCCACCGCCAGCTCGGCTCTGGGCGCGAAAGGAACTGATACTTCACCTCGATCGCTTCAGAGCGGCGGATTGCACCAACAACAGATCGTAGTGTCACGGGGTCCACACCACGGGCCGGAGTGGGCGCGGAGTCATAGGCTGGTAGCTCGGCGATCCATGCGTCGTCGCTGTCCATGACGCCGTCAGCCAAAGACCGAAGCTGTGCGAGGTAGCGGCTTGCATCGGGTTTCAGGAACTGTGCAGCATATTCGGGGCCTCGGACATACGTCCGGGCGCTCTTATCGTAGACCATGTTTTCCGGAGCCAGACCGATATAGCGGTTCAGGTCGGCGGACGCTTGGTTCACCGATTGTCCGAACTGCTCCATCAAATCACTGCGGTTCACATGCCCCTCCCAAAACAATCGGAACTCGATGAACTCGAGGCGCTGCGTGACTCCCCATCGAAGCTCCGGCTTGTCGCTATCCACTTCGCACTCCCGACCCGGTGCGTATGATTAATGTACGCGCCCATTTTTTGTGCTGATCGAAAGCTAGCGGGGACTCGTGTCGGATTCAATCGGAATCCTACGATGTTTCGGGGGTTTGCTCGAACGAACAGAACCTGAAGATCGCAGAACTTCTGTCCTTTCGATATTAA
Organism: Ruegeria sp. THAF33; assembly: GCF_009363615.1. Lineage (NCBI taxonomy): Bacteria > Pseudomonadati > Pseudomonadota > Alphaproteobacteria > Rhodobacterales > Roseobacteraceae > Ruegeria > Ruegeria sp. THAF33. The sequence continues at coordinate 384,878 of NZ_CP045384.1, forward strand.
TAATGTGAATAATTTTTCTTTGAATGCCACCAGCCAAACAGAATTGACCATACAAGTGAAGTTCGTCGCAAACGGACGTGATGCAACAGTCCAACTCTTAGGTTTGGAGCGCGAGCTAAACAGGGCGGACCAGCTTTAGCCGTGCAGCAGCTTATAGCGATCCGGAAGACATGCCGTAGGCGCTTCACGAGATTAAGCTCTTGATACTGGCAGACACCATCGCCTCGAATTGGTCAGCGTTCAGGGCATTGCCCTTGCGCGGTACAAAAACAAACCGCTGCTCCGCGAAATCGAAGGGAAGATCCGAGGTCCGCTCTTTGTCCTCACGGATCGGCAACCAACGGCGGATGTCTTCAGGCGAGTTCCCATAATGGGCGTGCATCATCCCTGCCTCTATCAATACGTTGGGGTTGTCTTGGTACCTGGTCTTCTTTCCACCTCGTGGCAAAGGCTCCGAGAAGTAGCAGATGCCGTAAGCTGCCTCATTGATCTTGTTGATGATACCCGCAGTGATCGAACCAGTCTTCGTATCCTTGTCCCAGCAATAGAGCTCGATCTGGTTCTTGAAGCTCTTTTCGCAAACAGCCCGGACGATCTCTATGACCTTAGGATCGGCGCGCTGCCCGAAGGCAAAGAACACTTGCGGGGTTCGCAGCGATCCAGGCTGCGTCGGATCGGATAGCTTTGTTTTTAAATCCTCGGCTGCCCGTGCGGTGCCGTTGCTTTGCTCCCTGGTAGTTTCGAATAGCCAGATTACCCGTGAAATAGCTTTGACCAATGTGCCTATCTGTTGCGTCCGTTCAGGCGTGAAACAAATCCGGTCCCGGAACTCTATGTTCATCACACCAAAAACGCGCGAGCGCTTCTCGCCGAATCGGATCGGAACGATGACTGACGTGCCAGCGTCACCGCCGCCGTAATCAACGTATGCTGGCAAGTCTGCCGGCGGGTCGTTGCCATTATCGCTTCCATTGCCCCAACTCCGCACCGTTACTTTGGAATAGTCGAGGCCCTTGAGTCGCTTGTCTTTGCCGCTCTTCGTCGTGATCCAAAGGGGACAGCCGTGGGTGTACGAATAGGCTCGTTGACTAGAATAATTTCCTCCGTCGTTGAAGAGCGGGTGCGAGTCTCGCTCTTCCTCGCGGCTCGACCAGAAACTCGTCAATGCAGGTTTTCCGTTGACGCGTATGCCATCGATCTTCACCTCGAAGTACACCGCGCCCAGACTGCCGAGCACGTAGCTCTCTACGGCCGCTTTGAAGGTAGTAAATGCGTGTTCGCTAATCGAGTCGATAGAATTTGCAAAATTGAGGATTCGCTGCTCTTGCATATTCAAACCTTGTTCTTGTAACTAAAAACGACACGTACTTTCGTCAGAATGATTCAAGCATAACATAACCATAAGTCTCTGCCCAACACATGGCTGGCGCACGCAAACATTTCGGCGTAGCGCGGGTCGACTTAGTTGTGCCTAGGTCGTGTTGACAAAAGGGATTCACATCAGGCTTTGAGCATGATTTAAGCTGATATCTGCGATGGAGACCAGCTTGGCACGAGATTTGATGTCGGACGAGGAGTGGGCGTTCTTTGAACAGTTCATTCTTTCCGTTCGCGCCCGGAATGGGCGAAAACCTACCAACCACCGCCTTGTCCTTGACGGCGTTTTCTGGATAGCACGTACCGGCGCACCGTGGCGGGACCTTCCTGAAGAGTTCGGGAAATGGTCGAGTGTCTATCGGCAATTCCGGCGTTGGACACTTGTTGGCCTCTGGGAACAGATCCTAGAGGCGCTGATCGAGAGCAGGATCGTTCCAGATGCCCTGCAAATGGTCGACAGCACCGTGGTTCGCGCCCATCATCAGGCAGCGGGCGCTAAAGGGTGACTCCGCGACAGGGTTTTGGCCGCTCAAAGGGCGGCTTCACGAATTTATTGACAACGGAAGATTTCAAGGGTCGCTCGTGCGAAAAGGAACACGTTTGGAATAAAAAATTTTCTCTTCACGACAAGAGTTATAGCGCATTTGACGACCTTAGTACGAAAAAGGTTCGCCGCGGTCGGGTAGTCATGCCGAGAGAAGGAAGTCTCGTTTGACTGTATGGTTCTGCGGCTTTCACAGTTTCTTGTCGAAAACGGACTCTGCCGCGGCTCAGCAGAAGAGTTGTTGGTGATGGGCACATGCAAAGAAACCGAATGCCGGCCATGCGCGGGCCCGACCTATCCCGCCAGAAGAGCTTTGGCTCCTGATTATACCCGTCGCAATAGCACTTTCTCTTTTTCGCGGTATTGTGGACGACAAGATAGCAGCAAAAGTCACCTCTGCCTTTAGGTCCACTCGTAGCAACAATTGCATCTGCGGGCCAAGCATCAAACATTGAAGCACTCGACTTCTCTTCTCCTGATGTATCTGCGAAGGAACTTGCTCGACGATGGAAAACCTCATGGAAGACCTTGAATTTATCGGTGCTCTCGGCGTCCAAAAAGCATTCATCCACGTCGACGGTCGCGGACATAACGCAGACTTGGGCGAGGCAGTCCCGGACTGACAGAAAAACAACATTTATGAACCTTGGGCTGGGCTTGCCGTCGTCGCACGATTATTGACTAACTCATAGGTATAAGCAAATCTGCGCACGGGTAATCTGTAGTTGAATTCAATTTATCGGGGCAAAATGCCTAACGTTTTTAACAGTTACGACAAAGTTGTTGCGCTCGCCGAGAACATACGCGCTGGTTCCATAGTTTCGCAACAAGACGCGTGGGATATTATGCGGGCTCTTCAAAACTTTCGGGATTTCGAACGTGTTGTCGGTCTGGCCGAGTCGCTGCTGGTTCAGTATCCTGAGGACCACACGCTGACCAAGGCCTACGCGCAAGCCCTGGTAGAACTGGGGAACCCAATAGCGGCGCAGGGACTCTTGCAGCAGGTCTTGTCCGGTATGTCGGAGGCCGATAGGGAATTTAGCGACATTAAGGGCGTCCTCGGGCGTGCGTTCAAAGAAACGTGCCAGTCAGCAGCGCGGCTTGGACAAATTGGCTTGGCGAACGACGCTCTCACGCATTCTTTTGCAGCCTACGCCGAACCATATGAGCGAGATCCGAAAAAAAATTACTACCACGGTATTAATCAAGTGGCGCTGCTGCATTTGGCGGAGCGATGTGAAGCTGACGTGCTGACGAGTGTGAACAAGAAACAACTGGCTCGGGAGGTTCTTTCAACGCTGGACGATACAGACACAAGCGACGTCTGGATGCGGGCAACCCGTGTTGAAGTTTGCGTGGCGCTGGAAGACTGGGACAATGCGCTGGAAGCAGTAAAAAGCTATGTCGAAGTAAACAGCAACGGCGATAAAACAGCCACCGCCTTTCAACTCCACAGTACACTACGCCAACTGCGAGACATCTGGGACATCGGTGCGGCCGGCGATACTGGCCTCGACATCCTTACCACTCTGGAAGCTGCTGCTTTTCAACGTAGCAGCATATCTGATGTCGGCGACGGTATCAGTATCGAAAAGAGTGCGGCCAGTATGGCTGATACACTTGACTATACTAAAGAAAATGCGTCGCACCTTGAAAAGATGTTCGGGCTGGACGGCCTAAAAACACTCCGCTGGTTTCGGCAAGGTGTAGAGCGCGCCTCATCCGTGGCTTCAGTGATCGGAGAAGATGGCAGCAGGGTCGGGACAGCTTTCGCCATTTGCCCGAAAGAATGGCAATTGCCACAGGTCGAAGCTGGCGAGATCGCGTTGATGACAAATTACCACGTCATGAACGAAAACGGATACGGTGATGAGGCGCTTACACTAGCAGAGGCCAAGGTCAGGTTCGAAGCGCTTTCGGAAAAGGAATTCCGAGCAAAGCGTATTCTCTTCGAAAACCAGACGTTTCGGAACGGTCTCGACGCTACAATTTTCACAGTTGCCGGAAACCTTCAGAAGCTGAAGCCAGTGCCTTGCAATCTCGACAGCCTTCCTCGCCTAAATAAAGATAAGCGTGTATACGTCATCGGGCACCCGGATGGCGGAGAACTACAGTTTTCGCTGCAAGACAACCGCTTGTTGGACCATGAAGGCGGGCCGGACGGCAACCCGCCCGAGCCGTCACGCGTACGTGTCCATTACTTCGCGCCGACCAAGCCTGGGAGCAGCGGCAGCCCGGTATTTAACGAAGGCTGGGAGTGTATCGCACTGCACCGTGCCGGCAGCAGATATGTCGCTGGTAAGGAACCAGGAATGAAGCAACTCAATGGAAAGACAGGCCGCTACTCAGCGAATGAAGGTGTTTGGGTTGGCTCGATAAAAGCGCGCATACCAGACAATTCATGACAGAACTCGATGGCCGCAGGTTTTAGAATTCGGAAATTCAGAACAGTTCTTTAGGAGACCGAACATGTCACATGCGATTGTTTTTCTACCGGGTATTATGGGGACCTCGCTTACTCTTGATGGCAAAGAGGTCTGGCCGCCCAAACCAAGAGAAACGGTTTTTGGTTACAAGCGGATTGACGCCCTGCAATCCGACGATGTTCAAGTCGGCGAAATCATCAATTCGGTATCCTGTTTCGGGTTTTATAACACGATTTTGAAATATTTCGTAGAGCTAGGATACACCGAGGGCGGTGCCGAACGACGGTTTGTGCCCGTACCTTACGACTGGCGGCTTGATCTGTTCGAACTCGCGGATCAGTTGGCCAGCAAACTGGACCATGTAGAGCAGGACAATATCTCCATTGTTGCCCACTCCATGGGAGGACTCATCAGTCGCTTGCTCCTCGAATCCGGTAAATACAGGGACAGAGAATGGTTCGAAAGGGTGGACATGCTGGCGACACTTTCGACACCACACACCGGAGCGCCTCTGGCACTGGCCCGCACATTAGGTCTCGACAGCGCTGTTGGGATCAGCGCGAAGGATTTCAAAACACTGAGTGCAAATCCCAAGTATCCATCAGGATACCAGCTGCTTCCTGCTCCCGGCGAACACGCGGCGTGGGATGCGGACGAGGATGGCACGATCGAACCCCTCGACATTTACGATGAAGCGACAGCACAGTCTTTGGGCTTGGAATTCAATCTGGTCGAAAGAGCGAAAGCGGTGCACGACTGCTTCGAGCAAGGCACTGCGCCAGATCATATTCGGTACTTCTATTTCGCCGGAACCGGTCACAAAACGCTGACCCGCATCAATGTCGTGCGTGGCGGCCCCGGTCAGCCGGACGTCATGACAAAAGTAATGGCTCGAGCTTCTGGCGACGGGACGGTTCCACTGTGGAGTTCACTGCCGCGCCCGACACAAAAACATTTGGTGGTTCAGGAACACGCCACAGTGTTCAGGGGCAATCCATTTAAGAACGTATTCTTCCAACTCTTCGGCGTCCACATCGGATCCCTCGAACTTGAAATGCTGGGTGACGATGTGGAGTACTCGATTGGGCAGCCAGTATACAGCCTGGATGATCCTGACAATGAGATCGAAGTTGTTTTGACGGGCCCGAGCGGAATCGCAACTTTGGAGGGGCAAATTGTTGTTGAAGAGATTGGCGAAAACCAACTGGCAACTGGTAAAGGCCGGCGGGAGTTTCCGATAAATTACAACGGACCACCTTTGCGCATTTTGACTCTCGACGTAAGTCTTCCTAAGGCACCCGGGTTTTACAGACTTATTCTGCGCGATCTTTCGGATGGCGCACCTCGCGACGTTGGCGACGGAATTGTTTTCTCAGTGACTGGCAGCGATTCAGACGAAAGGGAGAATTGATATGGCTCAAGGCGAATTCGCAACAGAAGGACCGGAGAACGACGTCTTATCGATCGAAGAGTTCGAAGATATTTTCGATGCCGTCCGGACGCAGGAATCCAAGGATGATCCGTTCCTCAAGAAGTTTGATGCATTCTTCGACACCATTGGCGCGAAACACTTCTCGTCCCGCGAACTGCTTTTCATGGGCGGTGGCCACTACGGGACAGGCAAATGCAGCGGTTTGAATGGATACCCGGAAGAAAACAAATGGGACGGGATAAAATCGCTTGTTCCAGTATTGGATGAAGTTAGAGGCGAACTCGGGCACTCTATTCGCTTGACGTCCATCTACAGGAACACGGCGTATAACAAGTGCATCGGGGGAGTCGAGAGTAGTTTTCACCGTCGCGGTATAGCCGCGGACTGTATTGTGAGCGCGGTCAGCGTGAAAGACTTGCGCGATGCCGCGATGCGCGTCCGGAATCGTGGTACATTTCGTGGCGGAATTGGCCTTTACTCTGGATTTGTGCATATTGATGTGCGCGGTCAGAACGCAAACTGGACGGGGTAGCCTCATGCCGAAGATTGCTGATTTTGCGCCTTCACCGCCGGAGCTTATGGAGGGACAGGACTATTCGGTGTTCCTGTCTTACCGGTCTGTCAACCGTCCTTGGGTGATCGCTTTACATGACGCATTGACCAACCTCGGACACACAGTTTTTTTGGACCAGTTCGTTTTGGTTCCAGGCCAGAAACTCGATACGTCTTTGAAAACAGCACTTCGCAGGAGCCGCGCGGGCGTTCTCATATGGTCGACGGCTGCCAAAGACAGCGAGTGGGTAGCTATGGAATACAAGCGCATGATGGAAAGGCGCGAATTTGATGAGAGCTTCAATTTCATCGTTGTATTGCTCGACGACACCTCACCTCCTGAAGAAAGCGAAGGCATGATTTTCGTCAATTTTAAGGAGTACCCGGATGGCCCCAACGGTATCGAACTCTTGCGTCTGTCGCATGCAGTCATCGGCAAACCATTTGACGATCAGTCAGTCAACTTAGCCTTACAAATCACGGAAGACTTGAAGCAGCGCACACTTGATATCCAGACCGCCGTACAGCTTGGGCGGGTTGAAGACTTGAAAGAAATGGCGAAGTTGAAGGATGATGTCTGGGAGTATTCTTCACAGGTTGGCTGTATGCTGGCCGAGGGAATGATCAAGCTGGGCGAGCATGAACAGGCCATCGCGTACCTGACAGATCTGGAAGCCGAGTTCCCAAAATCATTGCGACCGAAACAACTGATGGCGCACGCATTAACACGCATGGAAACAAAAGAAGATGTCGGACGAGCCATATGGATACTGCAGCGCCTCCGCAACGAAAGGCATCGAGATCCGGAGACCCTGGGATTGTACGGCAAAGCGCTTTATGTCGAATACCTTATGTCAGGAACCAGCGAAGACACCCGAGATGGTCAATTGCTGCGGCGGTCACGCAATCTCTACCGCGAAGGGTTCGAGAACTCGTCTGACGATACCTATTGCGGCATCAACGCAGCAACAAAAACGCTGCTCTTGGGTGAGCCCGGATCAAAGGAAGAGGCGGCCGCTATCGCTGCCGAAGTGGTAAAGCGCCTGCCTAGCGAAAGTGATCCCTCTCTCGGGTATTGGGAACGTGCCACTGTAGCTGAAGCCAAACTCATTGCGGGGCATGTTGATGACGCGGCGAACGCATATCAGCACGCCGTTGATCACAGCCGAGGAGAACACGGCAGCCATCAATCAACACTGAACAGTGTTCGCGATCTGATTGCTGTGCTTGATTTGTCGTCGCAAGATCAAATCAAACTCGAAGAACCGTTTGCGCATTTGCAAATCAACCAGATCGAAGAAGGGCCGCAGTGAAAACAAAATAGAACCTCTAATTCCCGTCGGCCTAGGCTCCAGACTCATTGATTTACAGCCAGAACAGCACGGTAGCTGCTAGAGCGATGGCCGAAAGGAATACCTTTGGGCATCTGTCATATCGGGTGGCAATCCGCCGCCAGTCCTTCAGGCGACCGAACATGATCTCAATGCGGTTGCGGCGTTTGTAGCGACGCTTGTCGTACCGGACAGGCTTGTCGCGTGATTGTCGGCCTGGGATGCAGGGCCTAATTCCCCTGTCATCAAGGGCTTCGCGGAACCAGTCTGCGTCATAGCCTCGATCTCCCAGTAGCCAGTCAGCCGATGGCAGACTGTTCACCAGAGCCTTGGCTCCCGTGTAATCGCTGACCTGGCCCGCGGATATGAAGAAGCGGATGGGGCGTCCGAGGCTGTCAGCAACAGCGTGCAGTTTCGTATTCATGCCACCCTTGGTACGCCCGATCAGCCTGCCGCGCCCCCCTTTTTCAACCGCAGGCTGGAGGCCGTGCGGTGCGCTTTGAGATATGTTGCGTCAATCATGATCGTCTTGTGATCCGTGCCTTCAGCAGCCAGCCCGGTCATGATCCGAGCGAATACACCCATATCGCTCCACCGCTTCCAACGGTTGTACAGTGTCTTTGGTGGTCCATATTCACGTGGCGCATCGGACCAACGTAACCCATTGCGGTTGACGAAAATAATCCCGCTCAGTACACGACGATCATCAACTCTCGGCCTGCCATGGCTCTTTGGAAAGTAAGGTCGAAGCCGCGCCATCTGCTCGTCGGTCAGCCAGAATAGATTGCTCATGTTATACCCCTGAAACTCAGGGGTTTGAATCACGCAGCCGAGATGACGGCAACCAAATTAATGGGTCCAGAACCTAGGCTATGGCATAACCAATTCTTCTCTCTGTCGCCATTTGCAGATGTGTCCACACATCAATCTTCCGAGCAGCGCTATGAACATCCGACTTGCGACAAATCTCCGGAATGCTTGAGTGCTTTGCTCATGTAGACACCCCATAATAAAAACTCAGCCACTTATTCGGTCTTCACGGTAGCCAATTAATCACTTCATCGTCATTTTTAACTTTTGCACCAAGATGAAGATACTCAGCCGCAGTAACCCCACGCGAAAGACGAGCTGCGACTTCCACCGCAAAGGGCGACTTTGGCTTCACTCGACCGTATTCGTACGGGATCCACGCTGATCCTGCAGCATTCTCAGTGATCAAAGCGACCAGATAAGTTGAGTTGAGCAGTCCCATTTCTATCGACAGGGCAATCAACATGCCCTTGGCTTTGTCGGGCAGCGCGCTGTGTTGGAGTTTTGAGAGCGTTGGGTCCCAGACATCGAGCCAGACGTCATATTCCCTCCTCTCCGATACGATTCTTTTCGCTAGAGTGATAGCGTCGCCCGCGTCTGTTTGACGGTGCGAAATAAACACCATCGGAGATGTGGCCGATTTCCCGAAATAGACATCTTCCACGACGGCACGGAAAGACTGCACAGGATTATCAAGCGCAGTCCACCTGCTCGGATCGCCATCAAGGATTCCTTCTATCGCGGCTGACCAGGCGTCCTGCCCCAACCAATCGCCTTCGAAACGGTCATATGCATAGGATGTTTCAGCCCAGTTGTAGATTTGTCCACTCATGCGGTGTTCCTTGAGAGAAGTTCACTTTCAGAATTAACACTCCACAAATGCCGCGTCTACGTTCCCTCTTACATGCTCGCGAACTCGATTTTGGAAGAGTTCACAAGAGGGCTTTGTCAGAACGATTCCTGTTGAGGCGGGCAGGGCGGTCTCGTAACTTTGGTCCATGACCAAATCTAACCCGTTCAAGGGCTTTCAGAGTAGCCCGGAAATTATCCGCCTGGCGGTGATGCTGTACGTCCGTTTCCCGCTGTCGCTCCGCAACGTCGAGGATCTGCTGCATGAGCGCGGCGTCGAGATCAGCCATGAAACGGTCCGGTTCTGGTGGCACCGCTTCGGGCTAATGTTTGCGGCCGAGATCCGGAAACGCCGGATTGAGGGGATGCGATCCAGTCGATGGAGATGGCACCTGGACGAGATGTTCGTGAAGATAAACGGCGAGCAGCACTATCTCTGGCGGGCTGTCGATCACGAGGGCGAAGTGCTGGAGAGCTTTGTGACAAAAACCCGGGACAAGAAGGCCGCCTTGAAATTTCTCAAGAAATCAATGAAGCGCCATGGTCGGCCGCATGTCTTCGTTACCGACAAGCTGCGCTCTTACGGCGCCGCGCTGAAGGAGATCGGTGCGGCGGATCGGCAGGAAACCGGCCGCTGGCTGAACAATCGTGCGGAAAATTCTCACCTGCCATTCCGACGACGGGAGAGGGCCATGCTCCGCTTCCGGCGCATGCGAAGTCTTCAGAAATTCGCCGCTGTCCATTCTTCCGTGCACAACCATTTCAACCAGGACCGCCACTTCTATTCACGACAAAACTTCAAACTCAACCGTGCCGCCGCTCTCGCCGAGTGGCGTCAACTCTGTTCCGGGTAAGTTCACGCTGTTTGCTGGAAACTGAGACTGGTTCGAATCCGTCTGACAGCACCAATTGACGGAATGGTTTTCACATTGAAAACGGCCCCACAGACACTGGCAAAATAATTCTCCGAGTAAACAACAAAGCTAATTCTTCTCGATACAAGCCAGCGCGCGCTCCTTTCTATCAGAAAACGCCGTCGTTGGCCATTTGTCTTGATAAGCAACGGCTCTTACGACATCCCCCCCTTCGCAGACTATGAGGCTAAGAGGTATGTAGAGCCCGCTTGCATCCGACTTCTCTGCAACGCGTTTTAGCATCAAAGTGAATTCCCTTGTCAGCCAACCTTCTTTGTCTAGGGTCTGCAGCACTTCGTCGGTTGTCCATTCCCACGCAGCCGTCGAGAGCAGGCTTATTTGCGTGCTAGTGGGATTTTCGCTTGGAAATACCCTAACGAATTCGACAAGGTGCTTATTGGCAGCCTTTAGGTAATTGTCCGCTGCTTCACAATAACCCGACTCTGAAGACTGAATTTCGCAACCACCCAACTCGAAGAAGCCGCGATAAGCGTTAAGGTTAGCCTCAAACCTTCTGAAATGGTGTCGAGGTTGAGTTTCTAAGCTCTCTTTCGAGTAAGCTTTTCCCTCATCATAAAGCAGAGCTTTCTGCGCCCAAGCGGCCGAGGAGATAAGGACATCCCCGTTACGTGCTGGAACCACAGTTAGATTAGACCAACTCCAAACCAGTTGCTCGTCGCGGTTCGATTCATCCTCGATATTACATGCTGAAGTGAGAGCATTGCGAAAGCATGTCCAAGCTGAGCCGTCGTCGCCTTCACCAAAATATGCCCACCCGGCGTGTCGAAACACCCGCGGTATATTGGGTTCTTCCTGATGGACAAGCCCGAATGACTGAAGCGCAGCTTCGTTCTGTTGGCGATTCAATTGGCGGCGACCAAGCTCGAAAGACTTTTCAGCGTCGGGATAATTCTGCGGGATGTCTGCAAAAGTGCTACGATCCTCCACAGGTGTACAAATTGGCACAGTTTTATTTGCCTGCCATGTTTCGATTTCTAAGTTTGACACAGAAGTCAAAATTTCATCACCTTCGCATTCCAAAATTCGACCTCGGAGGCTTGCTTCGATCAGGGGATCGGTTTGATCGGGCGATACTGGCGGCACATCTGCAACCGTTTCATTTTTTTGGCCGGTTTCGGCGATGCCCTGCGTGGCAGCACGCGCAAGCGCCTCTTCTTTCTGCTCTTCAGCGGCACGACTAACCGCGGCCTTTAAATTGGCCTTTAAATTATTCTCATCAACTTGGCCGCTCTGCTGCAAATCTTCAGAAAGTGTCTGAATTTGTTCCTCGTTAAAATCAGCTACGCAATCAAATTCTGTATCGTCGACATTGCCGTCGGCGAGAATGCCCACTCCACTCTCAAGATCAGAACAGTATACAAGCTTCCCTGTTCCTCCAGGTTCCGCCAACTTCTCGATTTCTGTCGCCTTCTGCTCCAGAACAGCGGCTTCAAGTTCCGCGTTAAAATAGGACACTTCCGCGTTTGTGGCTATTTGCCTCTCCTTGTACCAAGAAACCGCAGCAACAAAGGCGACCCCCAAGGTTGCCACGCCCGAAATCTGAAAAAGTACCCTGCGTCGTTTTTTCTTATGCCGTTCCTGTTCCTTACGAGCCCGCATATCATCTTCGCAAAACTTGAGAAAATCAGCAGAGTGCTCATAGACTTCTTCAGGCGTTAATACTCGACCATCTTCGCGCCAATCCAGTGTGCGTAGAAACGGTGCCCCCCATTGCACAGTAGGCGAATGCCGTTCACGCCAAGCGCTGTATGTCCTGATTTGAGTATCACTTAACAAAGCACCGCCTTGGCGAGCATGTGACATAGCAGTGCGGGCCAAAAACTGAAGTTCAGTTATGGCACGTTCATGATTACGCAGCCAATCAAAGCGAAGCCTTCGCCATTGCCGCAGCAAGCACTCGTGCATGACCCTTACGACTGTATCCGACGCAAGGTCGTCGGTAACGTAGACTTTGGTGTCGTCTAATGTAGTATCTGTAATTCCATCCACATTAATCGGTCGGATTGGATGCAAGTACTGACAACCCGGTTTGCGGAAATGATCCACTACTTTTTTGATATCATCTTCCGGGGCAGCGCAAACCTCGGCTAACTGGTGAATTGTTAGCCGGCGCTTTATATCCTTGTCACCGGCGAAGACTTCCACCAATGCGCAGAATATTTTTTCGCAAAGAGGTTTCAAACGCTCCTCAAGCGCATCGAAGACTTCGTCAAGCCGATCTGATAACGCGAAGCGAAGAGCGTCACCTGAACTCCGCGCTCGAGCAAGTGCATTAGGGAAATTCCGTTTAAAATCATCGATATCGAAATGTGGGTGCTGGGTTTCATTGACTTCAAGCTCAATTCGCTTCGCTTCGTCCTCCCAAAGAATATTCATAACATGCTGCATCAAAGGAAGACGATCAGGCTCGTTAGCCATCTCGTTCAATAGCCAACCAACAAATGGGGGGTCTACGTCCCCATTGTGCAATGCAACAGGCCCGCGGACAATCTCCGACAACTCTTCTCGAGTCAGAGCGGGTGTTAAAAACTGACCTCTATTTATCGCCTCAGCTAATCCTTCGTAGCGAGAACAGCTATCCAACGCATCGGCGCGAATCGTTACGACGACGTAGAGGTTAACTCCTTCCGCGGGACGCAGGGCATCCAGAAGCATATGCACAAAGCGCGCCGCTCCTGCCCGGTCCATTTTCGCATACTCAAAAAGCTCCTCAAACTGGTCGACAAGTAGCAGAATTGGCTGTTGCTTGAACAGGGAATAACTACTCAGTACCCGCGAAAGACTGTAATGTGCCTGTTCGAGGCTGCGAGCGATCAATCGGTGCAGCTCAAAATCAACTGGCAATTGGTTCGCCGTTTCAGGCTCTGCAAATACTTCCGCTAAACTGTCCGAAATTGTTGAAATCAACGCCTTTATTGGATCGTTTCCCGGTAGCATCTCGAGAATAATCCAATCCTCGCAACCTTCAATCTGGCCTGCCCTAAGGCCGGAGATCAGACCTGTACGCGCGAGCGAGGATTTGCCGCACCCTGATGGTCCCGTGATACACAGAAATCGTTCCTCTTCGAGACGGTCCGTCATGAAATGGACTTGAGAGTCTCTGCCAAAAAAAATCAGTTGTTCATCAGGCCGAAAAGACCTTAACCCAGGATAGGGTGGAGGAAATAGAACTCTATGCGTGTCTACCAAAACTAAACGACTCTATCTGGGTTAAGTGCAGCATCGCCAGAACCGAATTCTTGCGCAATTGCACTCAGGTGCTCCACAAAAGCCTTTGTCCTGTCATCGTTTAACGACGTCTTGTCTAAAAGAAGACGATAAATTTCCTTTCCACCCGCGTACCCGCGAGGCGAGGGCGGAGCGCTAGGATCGCAAGGGTCTCCAATCGCAAGCGCACTCAAAATAGTGCGATTGCGTTGACGTTGCAGGGCAATTGGCTTGATGTACTCTGGCATTCGTTCTTGGACACGACAGCGCCCAGCTCGCGAAGGTCCATACATCATTAGAACCGCGTGTATCTTTGCAGCCGCTAGGAGCTTTGTAGTGTCACGATAGCTTTCCTTACCCTCATCCACGAACTGTACGACGATGTTATCTAACAAGTTTTTAGCCGCTTGCTCTACTCGTTCTTGGAAGCGCTGTCCGGCATCCCAATCATCTTGATGAGCATCAATCACTACGATGGCGTTGCCTGCGGGTATGTTGTAGCTTTGAAAAAGAGTTTCTTTCTCATGCTCATCTTTTACAAGCCGACAAAGAGACCGCGCGAAATCTTCAACACTACGATTGTCGAATTCAATCGATTGGATGAAATCTCGGTAGCTGTCGCTTAGATGCACAAGGTTTCTTGCAGATTTGGTTAACCAGGTCAGCTGTGGTTTTCCAATTTTGCTAACACGTTTGTACTGCATTTCGGCAAGCGCCTCGCCTCCAATCTTGCGCCCTGACATAATACCAAGGGTTTGCGCAACTACGCGAGCCCTGCCAACTGCCTTGTCCAATAGATCTGTTGTAATTGAATTCTCATCAAGTCTCCTCACATGAATGTCACTTTGACGCAGTATAGCAACTAATTTCTTGGCCGCTTCTTCAGTCTCGGGCTCTGGGCACGTGGCTAGCAATAGAACGTCACAAAGTGTCGTGTCTTCTTTAGGTTGATCGCCTCCATCAGAGCCTGCTGTGTCCTCCAATTCTAGTACATCGAACTTGCGCAGAATATCTTGAGCAAGATGGAGGGCTTTATCATAAAACAGTTTCTCGTTTGCTTCGTCGATTTGCGGGGTAGGGTAACCAATCAGCGTCACGCGACCGTCCGGGGTTTTTGGCGGATCAAACAATTCGCAGTACAGTTGCGTCTTGACTTCATTGTACCTTTCTAACCAGTCAAACCTTTCCAGTTCATCGGAAATGGGCTCTAGCTGAAGTACCAAAAATGGTTTGCCGGAACTGACCAACAAATCGAATTCTTTTGTGCAGTTCTCTGACGCAACATATGACTTTGAAAGAATGACCAACCCAACGTCGCACTTGTCGATAATCTTCTCAATTGTTGAATCAACGTCGTCACCGTAGCGCAGCGCACCTTCAGAGTCTCTCCGCCATATGACGTTTCGTCGATGGTCATTTGCACCAAGGTTCTGCCGGATAACATCAACGAAGATTTCCAACCTACTTTCAGTGTAAGCAGGGGCCGGCTTCCAATCTTGGTGTGCATAACTCTGAAAAATACTCAAGGCCATAATTACGCATCCAAAAATAAAATTTAATGGTAGCTCATATCCCGTGATTCGCGCAACTTCTAAGAGAATCTCCATTTCGCTGCGGCCTCTTAGAGGACGCTACGAGAACCCGAAGATGCTGTTAGGGTCAGGATGCATTGATTTCCAACGCGCAGCATGATTCACGGCTCGGAAAACGGAGCGGTGACATGAGCGACCTTTTCTGGCTGACCGATGAGCAGATGGCCAAGCTTTCCCCTTTCTTCCCGCGGTCGCATGGCAAGCCACGGGTCGATGACAAGAGAGTGCTGAGCGGTATTATCTTCATCAATCGCAATGGGTTGCGTTGGCGTGACGCTCCCAAGGAATATGGGCCGCACAAGACGCTTTACAGCCGGTGGAAGCGTTGGAGCGAGAAAGGTATCTTCGCTCGGATGATGGTCGGCTTGGCTGCCGAACACGGCGAGGAAAAGACCGTGATGATCGACGCGACCTACCTAAAGGCACATCGTACCGCGACCAGCATGGCCGCAAAAAAGGAGGGTGTGGCCGTCTGATTGGTCGAACCAAAGGGGGGCTTGAATACCAAACTGCATGCTATCTGTGACAGCCAAGGGCGGCCGCTCAGCCTTTTTGTCACTGCGGGGCAAGTGAGCGATTACATTGGTGCTCGGGCTCTGCTCAGCAGTATTCCAAATGTGGACTGGCTGCTCGGGGATCGTGGCGATGACGCAGACTGGTTCCGAGATGCGTTGAAAGACAAAGGGATACGCGCCTGTATTCCTAGTCGAAAGCAACGCAAGACACCGGTCAAATACGATGAGTGCAGGTACAAACGCCGCAACCGGATCGAGATCATGTTCGGCAGGCTCAAAGATTGGAGGCGCGTGGCGACACGCTAAAACCGCTGCCCCAAGGTCTTCCTCTCAGCCATCGCTCTCGCGGCAACCGTCATCTATTGGTTATGAATCCTGACCCTAAATTTCCAGACTTGGCGGCAAACCGATAGGTGGCTCCTTTGGAATATCAAATAGCTCTTGTAAGAGATCCGTTTTCAACCGTTCTTGGTCCAACTCACTATTCCAGTGCATGCAGTATTTTGTTTTGAGATAGCGCGGAACACCAGAGTCGAAGTTGTTCTCCCTTAAGATGGTAAGATATTTTGTCGAGTCTGGTGGAAGGTTCGACATATCCCCTTGGATGAGCATTGTCTCCCAACCATCACCGCCAGATCGACCGTCAGCGCGGTCTGCATATCGTGCATCAGATATGATAACGACGCGCTCAGCGAGTTCGAGCTCGTTGGTCATCCACTGGGGTATGTCCATGCCCGGTCTGAGGTGCCATTGATCTAGACGTGCATTTATTCCGTTTGCTCTAAGGTAAGTGCCGATGTCTGCAACCCAGTTTTTATGGTGTTCACTTGTTCCAGAGTAGCTAATGAATGCCCTAACCGGCCTGTGGGGTTTGCCTGCTTTTTGGCGGTTAGCTGAAGGTTCTTGCTCAGATCGAAATCTATCGAAAACAACCTGGTGCAGGATGTGAATGGTGAGTGTCGCTTGCTCTGGGGCAGTGCTCTTGAAACCATCAGAGAGAGCTTTGACGCTCACTTCACCGCAAATCCGCCGCATAATCAAACAAACCAGATGAGCCAGATCCTCTCTTATCAAATCGACCTAAACTGTCCCATTGGTGCTGACGTCAGACAGTGTTAGTGCATGACCTTGATCGCCAGGCACTCGCGGTTGAACTCGTCGAGAATGTTGAGCGTCCGGAATGCCTTCGCGTTCAAGATTTGGTGGGGGCTTGAATACCCAAGTTCTACCAGCCTGAGTTCCTACTGTATGAAGATGTCTTCGTCCGAGTATCGCTTCCGAGCCATCCCTTGTTTCCCCTTCTCGGCCAAAGTAGTGGCCCAATTTTAGGGGGCAAAGACAGTCGGGCGTATCTTGTGTGATTATCAGAGGCACTCGCGTACCGTCTGTCACTGTGCACCAGAAAAATATTCAGGAATGATCGAGCTATACGATATCTTTCCAATCCCTGCAAAGTCGAAATAAAGAGTGCTTTCCCCGCCCTTCGTCTTGCGTCCAGTCGCACAATGCAATCTCAAGATAACACAACGCCTTTATTATCCGTAAATGGCTTTCCAACTCATTCTTCAGTGTTTTTATTTCCATCCGATCCCCTCGGTATACACTCCCCGACCACCTATCAATCCATTTCGCGATTCTGCCACGTGCAGAGTGAAACCGCTCCCAGGCGTCTTTCTTCATTATCGACACCTCAAACTGTTTTTTTTCGCCGCTTCGAGGTCCGTACACACCAACACAAAAATCCAACAAAACACGATCAAACTTCTTAAGCTGCGGTGCGAAACTTGAACTGTAATCTCTCAAGTTCTCCCCACGTTGAAGAGGTAATCCTACGGGAGGATCAGCCAAATCAACTAACCCCTCAAATGTTATTTGGTCGTTGAGAATCTCGGATTCTGACCTGAAAACAGGAAAACACTCTCGCAATGCATCCCAGAATACTTTTCGATCCTCAGCAAGTTCGGCCCACTCGCGCTTGAGTTCTTCAACTTCAAAATACTCTCGATCCTTTACCGCGGGCGGAAGTGGACCAGGCATCTGTTCCAGCAACGGTTTGGAAAGCTCAAGAACCTTGTCTATATGCTCAGCATTAATCGATGAAACCAGCTTAAACTCTAGCTCAATTTTGCGCACTAACAGATTTACTTGTTCTTCGTCTTGAAGGGAAATTACCTGATAAGTATTCAGAGGTTCAATTACCTTGAAGATATCGAGACCCTTCGCGCAGATTGGTATGGGGTTTAGGCCCCTTCCGACAGCTGCGCCCGCTTCGAAAATAACCCAGCTTTTTTGGTAAGAGAACGGTGTCAGTAGAACCAAGACAAAATTTGCGTTTTGCACACGCGCTCTTATTACAGAATACCAGTCTTCGCCAGGCAAAAGATCGCTAGAAGAAACAAAAGTGTCGATGGCACCAGTAAAAGATTGATCTAGCATTCTCTTAAGCGCCAATGCCAAATCTTTATCGTTGCTTCCATGACTGATAAAGATGGATACCTTCTCTGAATCCGGCATCTCCCAATCTCCTCCTACGATAATTTTGTCTGTACAGCCCCAAAACGAAAAACCACGTTTTTGAGTTTCACAAACATTTAAAGGCTAAAAGTTCCTATCCTTTGGGCTATCACTCTAAAAAATTCTTTTAATCAATGCCACTGACTAGCAACTGTATTTCTCAGGCGGTTTGAGCCGACCAGTTTTGCCGAGATTTGAGGAGTGCGTTCGCGATTGTAACAAGCTTTCTGGCGACTGCTGTGATGATGACTTTGTGTGGTTTGCCTGCGTCACGCAAACGATCTGCGAAGATCTTGAGATGCGGATTGTGATGACTCGCGACGAGAGCAGCTTGGAACATGACGTGTCGTACCTGTCGCCGACCCCCACCAATGGCGCGCTTGCCACGCATCGCATCGCTGTCGTGAGCAATGGGAGCCAGACCCGTGAGCGCGGCAGCTTGTTCTCCCGAGAGTTGGCCCAGTTCGGGCATTTCCGCGATCAGAATAGTGCTGGCAACGGGGCCGATCCCAGGAACAGAACGCAAGATATCAGCGGTTTTTGCAAGGCCCTGATCGGCAGCGATGGTCTGCGCAATCTGATCTTCCAATGTACCGATCTGCCGATCCAACAGCTCCCTCAGCTCAGCATCAACTTCAGTGAAAATCCCATCCGTTCCCAACTTCTCATGCGCCCTGATCTGCGCCAGAAGTCTCTTGCGCGTCTCGACAAGTTGCGCACGCTTTGATGCCAAGGCTCTGAGAAGGCGCAATTTCCCATGTGGCAGTTCGCGCCCTGCGTCTGGTCGAAATGCCATGAATCGCGCAATGAGTTCCGCATCGATCCGATCCGTCTTGGCGCGTGTGCCACGGCTGGCAGCGAAGGCTTTGATCTGAGCTGGCGGCAACTGCCGAGTCGCGATACCGGCTGCATCCAGCGCGGTCCACAGACGCCATTCCTGCCCTCCAGTCGCCTCGAAACAAACAAGCGCGTGCGTTGATTGTGCCAGACAAACAAGCTGCGCGTGGCCCTCATCGCTGTTTGGGAGTCGCAACCTACGAGTCTCCGGCAGACAATGAACATCAAGCCAATCGCGGCTGACGTCTATGCCGATGATCTGCTCGTGTGATACTTTGTTCATACCCTCTTCCTTCTGCTCCGCGGTCCAGACCGGCCGCATTCAACTGTTCGAGACGATGAAGAGAGACGGTGCTGGCTCGCTAGAAAACGTGGTCATGCCACAAGGCTCAGACGCCATACACCGCCCCGTCAGCAACCTCGGCAAAGGTGGCTGACGGGGTTAAGTTAGCAAACTCGAGATACAGAAGGGTCAGGACTCATAGCCAATATATGACGAGAGCTGCGAGGGCGATTGCTGATAGGAACACCTTTGGACATCTGTCGTAACGGTTCGCCACACGCCTCCAGTCTTTGAGCCTGCCGAACATGATCTCAATGCGGTTCCGGCGCTTGTATCGACGCTTATCGTATCGAACGGTCGTCTTTCGCTGTTTTCGACCAGGGATGCATGCGCGTATCCCTTTGTCTTTCAACGTTTCTCTGAACCAATCGGCGTCATATCCGCGATCTCCCTGTAGCCAGTCTACCTTTGGCAAACTGCTCACGAGTGCCCGTGCGCCGATGTAATCGCTGACCTCCCCACCACATCCGATGACCACACGGTCAACATAGGCGCGGATCCAGACATCGCGATGGCCGTAGGCAACCGGCACGGAATAGTCGTTGGTCTTATAGCGCAGCAGCGACAGGGAACTGACCCGGCCCGATGCCTGGTCACAGGCGTCAAAGGACCGGGCGGGAAGCGGCGCCATGATCTCCAGATCGCGTTGAAGCCGCTCTCCAATTGTCTCATTGTGCCCGCGCAGCTTGTCGGTTTGGCGCTTCCGGCACTGCTCTTCGAGCCAGTCGTTGAAGGCACCCCAGGTCGGAAAGCTCGGGACCGGCACCATGAAGTTGCGCCGGGAATAGCCAACCAGCCCTTCGACGGACCCCTTGTCGTTGCCCTTGCCAGGACGCCCGTAGCGGTCCCGGATCACGTAGTGGGACAGCATCTCGCTGAACAGCCGCGCGCGCCTGCGAGTTCCGTCGGGCTCGATCTTCGCCACAAGGCACCGGTCGTTGTCGTACAGGATCGAATTCGGAACGGCCCCGAAGAACCTAAAGGCATGGACGTGACCATCCATCTGTCACCCGGCAGGCGATTGCGAAGCAATCTGCCGAGAGGGCAGGCTTCCGCGGTCGCCGCCGGATAGGCCCGGACGTAACAGGCATCGCTATGTGGAAGGTCCAAGGTAAAGAAATGGGCCTTCTGTTCAATGCCACCGATCACAACCACAGCTTCGCCGAAATTGACCTGAGCGTGGCCCGGTGCATGATTAAGCGGCACGAACATCTCGCGATGCCGTCGACCGTGCTCCCGAACATAATCCTTGATGATGGTGTAACCACCCTCGAAGCCATGCTCATCACGCAGTCGCTCGCAGATCCGCTTGGCCGTATGCCGCTGTTTGCGCGGTCGTTGCCGATCTTCCGACAACCATTGATCAATGATCCCGGTGAACCCATCCAGCTTGGGCCGCCGGATCGGTGCTGACCGCCGGTAGCCGGGCGGGACCGAAAACGCCAAAATCTTGCGAACGCTGTCACGAGATATTCCGAAATGCCGGGCCGCTTCTCGCTGGCTCATGCCCTCGGCACAGGCCAGACGAACTTTACGATACAAATCCACGGAAAAGATCCTCTCGCCCCCCCCTCCGTTACGAAAAGAAGGGCAAAGATGGACGACTTTTACGCCGCCCGCAGCAGGCTCATCCCACCGCTACCGTGGTCGACTTTCTCACCGCCGTTCTCAGGTGACATGGTCGTAAAGAACCGTTGCGAGGCAACCGGAAACGAAGAGATACTCGTCAAGGCCGACAAGTTCGCAACGCGTTATCAAGGACCACTACACGGCACCACTAGTAAGGACTGGGCGGAGTATCGCCCCATCGGTAAAAAGATGGAGTTTTTTATCGTTCCAACAAATCAGGCACCCTTTTCTTTCGTCGCCCCCTGGGGCGAGACTATGCCGCCATGTCCGGGAGAAGCGATCGTACAAGATCCCATTGACACTTCCGATACTTATCGTATCGCGAGAGACGCATTCAATTGCACCTACACAGTGTTGGTTCCGAATCGAGAATAATACAGCCGCACCATCAGCAACAAGCTAAGCTTTTCTAGAAAAGTCCGGCTCAACTTGATGAGCCTTTGACCTTTTCGAGCACTCGGGCAGCGATTTCTGATAGATCTTTCTCCGAGTTCCGGAAAAAGCCGTTCTCTTTCGTCCACCAATCTCGATAACGTATCAGTGTCTTGATGGTTGTCGCGGGCGGGTGATCCTTGCCGTGAGACGTTGCCTTCAATCTGTTGAAGCAAGCAACAATTTCGACGATATCGGTCGAACCATCAATATGTCCCTCTAGCAGTTCGCATTCCATAAGTGTTCCGTGTGCCCAACACACTTTTTCAAGGTCGCTTTCCGATGCGACGACATTCTCACTCGCCATTCGACCGATCTTGAGGAACAGATTGTTGCTGGCATCGCCTAGGGTAATGATCTCCGTCGCTGCGGCTTGCAAGACACCCCAGTGGTTGTTCAGGTCCTCGGCAGAGCGCTTGTACCAGTCCCGTGCCTCATTCAACTCATGTCGCGATTTTCCAACTAATTCTTCACGATAATCGGCAAAACACTTGGCCAACTCCCAATACCACTCCGCTCTGCGTTTAGCTGAACTCGCTATCAGTCCCAATATTTCATTTTTTAGAAATTGTATTTGGACCAAGTCCGGTTCTTTGTCGACCGTTTTAAGTTTAAGTTTTAACGCATCAGCATGTTGACAGGTCGCGTCAATTTCTTCGCGATACCTGTCGATTGTGCTGGCGTTGGCCGCAATAAGCTTGCCCATCCGGTCGCTTGCGGCTTCCATCCTCAACAAGTCAGCTCCCGTGGATGTCAGAAACAATCGCTGTCTATAGTCGTCTGGCAGCCGCACATATGGTGTAATTGCAGCCCAGTCATGGGTGTTTTGCTCTTGCCCGTAATCGAACAACTCCCGTCGCATCTCCAGTAAGGACTCGCGAACATCCAAACCATTGGCTTCCCCTCGATAGAAGCTGCTCACCATAATACTGGAACCGCCAAATGTGAGCGGAAACTGAGAACCTATCACAACAGGGAAGCCGGCCTCGTGCAGCTTATGTGCAAGTGACTCTCCTGGCTCTAACAGGCTTGTTTCATTTCCCCCATCGCAAATTGCCAATGTGACAGCTCGACAACTGGAGAGCATTGGAGACAGAGCCTTGCACAAGTCCTCAGAACTAACATCTTGAGAAATCGAGTCTTCTCCTCGGAGGCGAACACCATATACGGTGCAGTTTTGATGCTTTTTTGCAATTGGGACTCCATGAGCAAGCATATGCACGTGAGTGTATGGAGCGTTTTCATCACGAGCTTCTATGCATGCCGTTTCAATATCGTGCAGGCTAGCATCTTTGAGCTCTGTAATTATCGACTTTGCATCGGGAATAACATCTGTATAGCCCTCGAACGTCCGAGATGGAGTTATATGCAAGAAGGCGTCCCGTAAAGCATCGTAGTGCTTTTTGTGTTCCGGTTCGCTGCGCTGTCCTTTTGCATCGGCCGCGGCCCATGCAAAAAGAACACGCGGCCTGATCGGCCAAGGGCCACTTTTTTGAATTTCCGCTCCCCGAATTCTTCGCGTTAGGATGACTTTGCCAGCTCTATGATCACCTAGATGGACTTTGTTTCCCTCTCCGTCCGGAATTGTAAGCGTCTCAAACGGAAGTTGCGTCAGTTCATCAAAACTAAGTACCAAGTCTATTTGCGTGAAGGCTTGCTCAGACTTGAATTCTGCTTTTTTGAACAGTTTGCCCACCAATTTGGAGCAGTTCTCTAGCGCTTGGTTGCGCGTCGCAACATTGATCGGTTTGTGGCTCTTGTCAAAGTAAGCTAAAGACTGAAGCGAGACTAAAAACTGTTTATGAAAGTCACGGTCGAAGACATCTTCATCTAGCCTAGACGTGAAGGTTTCTTGAGATGGGATTAGCAGCTGATAGCTCCGTTGCGGATCGAGCATTGCATTTCTGACGCCCGTCCGCACTGGCTCAACCATTATACTTTTCCATTGACTGGACATAGTCGGTTACACGTCGTTGTCGTCGAGATCCTCCGGCCCGTCTAACTCGATCATGCCCAATTCTGCGTCGTCTGGAGCATGGCCGTTGCTGAGAACTCTGAGACCGCCGCCCAAAAGTCGAAGCTTGAACAAACCTAATCCCATTACGCCACCTTCTCCGACAATTTCTAATCCAATATCTTGATTAGAAGAGTAGGTTACCTCTGTTGAAGCCGATGCAGCATCTAGTGCTTTTAACGCCGATGCGGATCCACCAAGTTTTATCTCCGCTCCAGCTCGTTTTGCAGAAATTACGGTACAGCCTTCTGTTTTGTAGAGGCTACTGACTACTCGATATTTTAGCTTCCATCCACTTTGCTTTTTGAGTTGCCCCGCCAAAAAGGCCGTGTTGTCGAGGTCTTCTCGAGTAAGTTTGGCCTTGACCAAAAACGAGTCCTCTCGAGTGAATTCGATCTTCATTTCAGCGTCCACATCCCCGGCAGGAGGGAAAGCATCAACCTCGACGCCCGCTGCCGTTCGAGCCACTACGGTACCCTCACTTTTAAGATCGACTGTCGTGCTGTTGTCGCTGGACCGAGTGTTACCAGGTCCAACAGCATCGCCGCCCAAAAACTCTGAGATATGACCGATTTGATGAAAAACACCCCCAGACATTAAACCGTAGTCACCAAGTCGGAACGTATTGGTCACGGGCAGCCAAGCTGCGAACATTTTTATCTGAGTGTTTAAAAGTCTGTTGTAAGTCCTGGGTGTACCCATTTTGTCCTCCCAAAATTTAACTTGCCCAAACTCATCTACGCGAGCGCTCTTGAAATCCGCATTCACCAAGTTGTGTCATTTATTAGTCCCAGTGCTTCTCCTGGCAATCAAACTTACCACAAGTATACTCCCAAAAAAACGTTCTCCGATTCAGTGTCTCATCACAACCTAATGAAGTCTTTCTTTTTGCGCCCTCGAGTTCGGCGACAAACTTCGTACCCTTCCCTAGACCCTTCGTCGTTTGTGTTGCCCTCGATCGTATCAAATGTGCCGTTTTCATAGTCAAAGGCGAAACCAGTGTGCGTCCAATCGCTCGAAGTTCTTCGAACAAGAAAGATACAACAACTTCCCAGCCCACTATTAGAGAACTCTGTCGGTGAATTATCGAGGCTACGTTCTGACACAAACAAACCAGCTGTTTTCGCCTGGGTCGCAAGTATGTCACAAGAAAAAGACCCGCCAATTGGCATGGCAATTCCATTGACCTTCGCTGCTTGCTTCATCACAAAAGTTACGAAACCTGCGCACCATGGCCACGCGTCCCCTTCATTGCCATTCATGTAGGCTCTGACCCATGGCCCTTTATTCTGGCCGCTAATTTCGACCGGGTGCTCACGCAAATGCTGTCTGGCTATGCGCAGCACGGCATCCGATAGCGAGGTCGGCGCGTCCATTTCTGGCCTCGCGAATGCTCTTAGCATGGGCGCCACCAAGTGGCTCCATGTCGCCTCGTCCACCACCCCTGTGCTATCTAGGCCTCGAGCAGATTGAAATTTTTTGACCGTCCGCTTAGTTGCATCGCCAAAGTCATCGTCTACTGCAGTCCGGAAGTTGTGAAATGTTAGCCATTCTTGAACGCGACGGGCTTTTATACCACGCGCTCCCGTCTTAATTTCGCCGGGAAACTCAAACTCATCTTCAACCTTACTAGAATAAGAAAGGATTTCGCCGGTAACGGGTTCTTCGGTCTGATCAGCGCCACGATACCGGGAATATGCATCCTTTGTTCTGGGGCCGGGCTTACCACGAAATGTCCCGTCATAAAATCCCAGCGCGTGTAGACCGCGCTGGATGAGTATCCCGTCCTGCACATCCACTTCACATAAATCGATGGGGCTGGTGCTCATACTTATCTCCAATCAAATATAGTTTGAATAACCAACAGCGCCCTGATCAATCTCCACCAAACGAAATGTTTTTCGCAAAGTAGATGAATTTAGAGATCGGCAACTAAAGGTTCATAAGACTACAAACATTCCATTAAAAATAGAGGATATAACATCTCCAAGTTGAAGTATACTGCGTGGTTGGGGACTTGCCTAGGGCGCCTCGAAGCAGCCGTAGACTCCTTGTGGTACAACTCCTACTAAGTCGGGTTGGTCCTGCCAAGATAGCCAAGGAACATCACTAGCACATAGGCTCCCACCGCGAACGACTTGCCAGTCTCCATTCTCTCGGGAAAGTAACAGTACGGTCAAATTGTCTAGATGATCTTCACCGTCAAAACAGTCCAAGACCAATGGTGCCCAGCTTCCGGACGAGCGGGTTCCCGGTTGTGCACCCAATACGGCCCAATCATCAATTACGCACATGATGGGATGACCTGTACTCAACTTATTAACCTTGAACACTAGTTCCGCTGGCTCTTTCAAACCAAAATCTGCAGCTACCGTAAGTCGCGCTGCATTCAAAATCGGTTTCCTGTCTGGATCACCCGGTTCGAGGCGGCGTAGCACTTGTTCGGCGTGCAGCTCTCCCGCCCAAGAAATGATGTAACCGAAACAAACAGCTAGAAAAACTTCTTTCCTCATGTTCTACACCGTGCTTGTCTTTGCGCGTTTGTGAGGTCGTGAAAAACCCGGTTGGCAACTGCTAAAATGCGACAAACCTCAGAGCCAGGGTCCGCTCTATGTACTCAGTACAACCTTGTTGAAAGGTGCCGACGAGTCAGCATTCCCGTCCTCACTCGTCAGGTTCGTACAATCTTTCAAACTCTTTCGGGCTCATTGCCCAACCATCATTTTCATCGGTGCTGTTGAATGCAATCATATCCCCGGCTTGATAATTGGTAAAACCAGACGTGGATTTCACTTGCCCATCAGACTTTGCGACTCTCGCCCAGGTTAATGTCGTCTTCTCATACAGACCAAGGCTGATTTCCGAGTAGGTCCGCTCAAACACTCTGCTATCAATTGTATACACGCTGCCATTGTTATTGACGAGCCAATCTCCGGCGCGTGCAACTTGAACGTCTCCCCATTTCTGATAAGTGAAACCGTCAGTTTCCAGATCAATTTGCACAGCAACCACGGTAGCATTTTTACGCCGACGGTAACGCTTCAATTCATCCATACCGTGCCCCTTTTCTAGTGGCAGCTAACGTATATCAAAAACTGCAGGGAAATGATCGCCCATCACTTTTGCCCTGGCATCTGCCTCAGAGAGCTCTTGCAGCAGCTCCATGTTGTCTGGTTCATCCATAGCCGTCAAATGGTATTGTCAGAAAGATTCCGGTTGAGACGGGCAGGGCGGCCTCGTAGCGTCTGAACATGACCAAACCTGACCCGTTCAAAGGCTTTCAAAGCAGCCCGGAAATCATCCGCCTGGCCGTGATGCTGTACATCCGTTTCCCTCTTTCGCTTCGGAATGTCGAAGATCTGTTGCATGAACGCGGTGTCGAAATCAGCCATGAAACGGTTCGGTTTTGGTGGCGCCGTTTCGGGCCGATGTTTGCCTCAGAGATCAGGAAGCGCAGGATCGAAGGCATGCGATCCAGTCAATGGCGTTGGCACCTCGACGAGATGTTCGTGAAGATCAATGGCGAACGCCACTACTTGTGGCGGGCCGTCGATCACGAGGGCGAGGTGCTTGAAAGCATTGTTACCAAGACGCGTGACAAGAAAGCGGCATTGAAATTCCTCAGGAAATTGATGAAGCGGCATGGCCGTCCACACGTATTCGTCACGGACAAGTTGCGCTCCTATGGCGCTGCGCTGAAGGAAATCGGGGCGGCGGATCGGCAAGAAACGGGCCGCTGGCTGAACAACCGGGCGGAGAATTCCCACCTACCGTTCCGACGACGAGAGAGGGCGATGCTCCGCTTCCGGCGCATGCGAAGTCTGCAGAAATTCGCCTCAGTTCATTCCTCAGTGCACAATCATTTCAATCAAGAACGCCACCTTTACTCACGAGAAATCTTCAAGCTGAACCGGACCGCCGCTCTCGCCGAGTGGCGTCAACTTTGTTCCGCATAGGTTCACGCATTTGGCGGCAAACTGAGACTGGTTCGAATCCGTCTGACACCACCGCCACTTTCCTTTGAATTCATTGGAAAAAATGGCGGTTTTTACCAGCTACCCGCCAACATACCCGCCAAAGCGGTGGCTAGTTTCGAATGGGCTGTAGACATCGACGGATTGATACCGGGAAATAACTCGTCAGTTCAAACTGACTATGAGTTACCTGATCGGGTTCAGCCAAATATTCTATCCGTTTACTGTTTTTTGCTGGGCGACAGACTTCCATACAAGTTCTAAGTTAACTCCTAGGGTCAGGATGCATTGTGTTTAGCTGCGCTGCGTGACTCACTGCTCCTAGAACGGAGCGGAGACAAGAGCGATCTTTATTGGCGAGCCGACGCGCAGATGGCGAAGCTTGTCCCATTTTTCCCGAAGTCGCACGGCAAGCCTCGGGTTGATGACAAACGGGTTTTGAGCGGGATTATCTTCATCAATCGCAATTGTTTGCGCTGGTGAGATGCCCCGGAAGCTTACGGGCCGCACAAAACGCTTTACAGCCGATGGACGCGTTGGAGCGAGAAAGGCATCTTCGCACGGATCATGTCTGGTCTGGCCGCCCAGCATGGCGAAGAGACGACAGTCATGATTGACGCGACCTATCTAAGAGCACACCGCATTGCGACCAGTATGGCCGCAAAAAAGGGGGCGTGGCCGCCTGATCGATAGAACCAAGGGTGCCATGAATACCAAGCTGCATACTATCTGTGATAGCCAGGGTCGCCCGTTCAACCTGTTCGTTACGGCCGGGCAAATCAGTGATTAAATCGGTGCTCTGGCTCTGCTCAGCAGCATACCAAACGTGAATTGGCTTCTCGGGGATCGTGGTTATGACGCCGACTGGTTTCGAGAAGCGTTGAAAGACAAAGGGATACGCGCCTGCACCCCCGGGCGAAAGCAGCGAAAGACGCCTGTCGAGTACGACAAGCGCAGATACAAGCGGCGAAACCGCATTGAGATTATGTTTGGCAGGCTTAGGGATTGGAGGCGCGTGGCGACACGCTGTGACCGTTGTTCCAAGGTCTTCCTATCAGCCATCGCACTCGTAGCAAACTTAATTTACTGGTTATGAATCCTGACCCCAGGTCGTTTTTCGATTGTTGCCATTGCCCAAATCTCCTGTGTTGGAGATATCTTTTCCGTTCAAGTGCAGCGGAGGCGCAGCGGACACAGTTTCATGCGCAGCATAGCAAGAGGTGCTAGTCGCGTAAGACCTTGATACACTGCGGGGAAAGGATGGTGGGTGATGAGAGACTCGAACTCCCGACATCTTCGGTGTAAACGAAGCGCTCTACCAACTGAGCTAATCACCCGTAATGCTGCATTTAGCCAAGCCTGCGGGCAGGTGCAAGAGGGTCTGGAAGATTTTCTTGCGTTCCGTCTTCGGTGGCCGTCCAACGGGGCATCTTGTCATCCGTAGGCCGAACAGGCGGGCGCTCGGGGCGCCTCTCGGCGCTGGAAGGTGGGCAGCACATTTTCGGACAGATCGATGGAAAACGCCTTGCTCAACCTACAACCCATCATGTGTAAATGGCCAAAGGCGCTTGCGCGCCACCGGTGGCGTCCGATATCCCCGGAGAGACTGAAGCAAACCGGTCGGGAGTGTACATGACCCTATCCTTCGCCCGCCGATTTTGGATGGTGGCATTGGTCCTTGGCATGACGGCGCTGGCCCCGATCCGGGCCGGTGCAGAAGGCATTCTGGTCTTTGCAGCGGCCAGCCTCAAGACCGCCTTGGACGAAATCGTTGTCGGGTACGAAAACCAGACCGGTCAGAGCGTTTCCGTTTCCTATGCGGCGTCGTCGGTCCTGGCCCGGCAGATTCAGCAAGGTGCGCCTGCGGATGTGTTTGTCTCGGCCAATACGGATTGGATGGATGTGTTGGAGCAGGACGGATTGATCCGGGCAGACTCTCGGGTTGATCTGCTGGGCAACGGCCTGGTTCTGATCGGGGCTGAAGATCATGCGCAAGTGGGTGAAATCCAGCCCGGATATGACCTCAAGGTGGACTTGAAAGACGGCTATCTGGCCATGGCACTGGTCGACGCGGTGCCTGCCGGTATCTATGGCAAAGCTGCTTTGCAAAGTCTGAACCAGTGGGAGGCTGTGCGGACACAGGTGGCGCAGGCCGACAATGCGCGCGCTGCGCTGGCTCTGGTGGCGGCAGGGGCCGCGCCGCTTGGGATCGTGTACCAATCAGATGCCAGGGTGGAAGAAAGGGTCCGGGTCGTTGGGACGTTCCCTGCCGATCTGCATCCACCGATAATTTACCCCGCGGCACTGACCCTCGATGCAAAAGAAGGAGCACACGCCTTTCTTGAACACCTGAAAACGGATGCAGCCACGGCTGTATTTCTGGAGCAGGGATTTACCCTGCCGGTCAGGTGATTGCCTTGGATTGGTTAGGGCCTGCCGAAGCAGAAGCTTTGAAGCTATCATTGCGCGTGTCCTTCTGGGCGACGCTGGCGACTTTGCCGTTTGGTATATTTGTCGCTTATGCTCTGGCGCGTTGGCGGTTTCCCGGACGACAGGTTTTGAACGGTCTGGTGCATTTGCCTTTGATCCTGCCGCCGGTTGTCACCGGATACCTGCTGTTGCTGACTTTCGGCATTCAAGGGCCGCTGGGCCGGCTTCTGGCCGAGTTCGGGATCGTCGTGGCCTTTCGCTGGACAGGCGCGGCCCTTGCCGCCGGGATCATGGCCTTCCCTTTGATGGTCCGGGCGATCCGTTTGTCGATCGAAGCGGTGGACCCGAAGCTGGAACAGGCAGGGGCAACTCTGGGCGCGTCGCGTCCGATGGTGTTTTGCACGGTGACCTTGCCGATGATTTTGCCGGGTGTCATAGCCGGGGCTATTCTGGCCTTCGCCAAGGCCATGGGTGAATTCGGTGCGACGATTACCTTCGTGTCCAACATCCCGGGTCAGACACAGACGTTGCCTTCGGCTGTCTACGCTTTTTTGCAGGTCCCGGGCGGCGAGGCGGCCGCGACCCGGCTGGTTCTGATCTCGATCGTCATCGCAATGAGCGCGTTGTTGTTGTCGGAGTATGTGGGGCGGCGTGCCGCGGCGCGGGTGGCCGGATCATGAGCCTGTCTGTTCGATTGCACCACCATCTGTCGGGGATTGATCTGGACGTCAGTTTTGATGCGCCGCCGGGCGTGACGGTGCTGTTCGGGCGCTCGGGATCGGGCAAGACCACCATCGTCAATGCCGTGGCAGGGTTGTTGCGGCCCCAGGCGGGCCGGGTGGCGGTAGATGGCTGGGTTCTGTTCGACACGGAACAGGGCCTGTGGCTGCCGCCGCATCGGCGTCGGTTGGGGTATATTTTTCAGGAAGGGCGGTTGTTCCCCCATCTGACCGTGCGCCAGAACCTTGCCTATGGGCGTTGGTTTGCGCCGAAAAACACACGTCGCGAAGACCCCGACAAAGTCATCGACATGCTGGGCATCGGTCATCTGCTGGACCGCAGACCTGCCGGGTTGTCAGGCGGTGAGAAACAGCGCGTCGCCATCGGGCGGGCCTTGTTGGCAAGCCCGCGATTGGTCCTTGCAGATGAACCGCTGGCAGCACTGGATGATGGGCGAAAAGCGGAAATCCTGCCCTATTTCGAGCGTCTCAGGGACGAGGTCTCGGTTCCGATCCTCTATGTGACGCACTCTGCCGCTGAAGTGGCCCGGCTGGCTACATCCGTTGTTGCGTTGCAGGATGGCAAGGCCGTTCGCCACGGGCCCGCATCCGAAATGCTTGCCGACCCGTCAGTGGCCCCTGCGGGAATTCGCGCCGTCGGGGCCGTGTTGCAAGTTCAGGTTGCAAAGCATCATTCCGACGGGCTGACGGAGTTGAACGCCAATGGCGCGCGGCTCTTTCTGCCTCGTATCGCGCATGAGGTCGGGGCAAACTTGCGGATTCGGATACCCGCTCAGGAAGTGATCCTGTCGAACAACAAACCCGAAGGGCTTTCGGCACTGAACGTGCTGGCCGGGACCGTGGACACGATCCGGTCGGGCGAGGGGCCGGGTGCCATCGTGTCGGTAAAGACCCCAGCGGGCAATGTGCTTGCGCGGGTTACGCGTCGATCTGTTACGGCCCTAAACCTGAAACCAGGCAGCACATGTTATGCCGTGATCAAGACGGTTGCATTGGCCCCGCAGGATGTCGGCGGGCGCATTGTGGCCGGCAGCTAGTCGCCGGCAAGGGCGCGGGCTTCGTGTTCGCGCAGTATCAGACGAGCCGCGCGCCCGAACCCGGTGTGACCCGAGGTCGGTCTGTCGGGGAATATCGAAGCCAGTTCGCGCAATGCCTCAGAGGACAGCGAATAAAGGGCCTCTTCCCCCAGAAACAGGCTTTCGGCCTGCGCGCCCTCGGCGTTCAGGATCTCATGCCGGTCCAGCAGGACGTGAAGATACTCGACCGTTTGAACCGATGTATCGATGCCGATGCCGGGCCATCCGCACAGGTGTTTGGCGGCAACCAGGGCTTCGGATGCGCCGAAAAGCAGCTCGACTTTCGGGCCTTTGACCAGGATCCTGTGCTGCTGCGACACCAGAAGGTCCCGTGAGGGTTCGTTCGGCCCCAGACTGCCCGCCGAGATACGAACGGGGCGCAAAGCAGGTTCATCGCATAATCGTTCGGGTGGAATCCTGCTGCTTTCGATCCAGCGGATAGGTTGCAGACCGTGATCGGCAGTGGCCACCATATGACCCGCCTCCAGCGTTTCGATCGCAAGCGGGCCGCTTTCAGTTTCGATCAGGGTTCCGGCCGCAAAACAGACGCCCTCGATCCGGATGACCACTTCCACCGGGTCCGGTGTGCCGGTGAATGGAAGGGTGAATGGGCCGGCTTGGGTTGTACCCGAGACGCTGATGAAGAAAGAATCGAAGACGACTTCGCCTTTGTCGAGGCCATCGAAAAATGTCGGGTCGACGGTATAGGTCCACTCTCCTGTGTTCGGGTCGATCGAGGCGGTGCCGTTGGCGGGCTGTGCCGCAATCGTCCAGGTTTGCGTGACCGGATTGAAGTTCCCATTGTCCAGAGTGGGTTGTCCCGTCTCAACGTTGGGTGGAAAACCAGTCACATCCCCGGTCAGTTCGCCTGTGATCGGAACTGAAACCAATTAACCCTCGCCTTGCTGCAGCACGCGTTCAAATTCCTTCTTGCGATACAGGCGCATGTGAACCTCGCCCGCTTCATCCCGCGTCCATTCGACGATGCGATTGCGTGTCATGTCACTGTCCATCCGGTTGGTGCGCACACGCGGGTGCGGGATTTCCTGCTTGAGGATATCAACAATTTGGCTGGTCTGTCCAAACGGAGCCACAAGATCAATGATCCAGAAGGATGATCCGCTGGTGAAGTCCGTGTCGGAAAGGGGTTTTTCTTTCACCGCGTAACGGAATTCGGCTTCGGGGCTGAGCCCGGCGAAGGTGACAAAACCACGGGGGAATCCGTGCTGTCGGAAGATATGGTACTGGCCCAGGCGAAACGGAGTTTCGAACGCGTACAAAACCTGTGCCAGACTGCGTTTCTGATGTGTTTTCGTCAAACCCGCCAGATAGAACATAGCGCCCAGATCCGCGTATTTTTCCGGTGTGAAATCGAACCAGTCTTTTGGAAACGTCTTGCTCAAAGAGATGCCCAACAGTGTAACGGGAACCAAAAGTCTACAGCGAGTGTACTGCTTTCCTGCAATATGGGTAGAATAAATTCTTTGATGTGGTCAGTGTTGCCGGCTCGTTGGCCTGTCCTGCTTTACTCGCAGGTCGTCCCGACTATGCTATTAGTATCGGACCCTTGTTTCGGGATACCTGGATTATGCGTTCATTCAAGACTTTGGCTGCTGCCGTGCTTTTGTCGATACCTGCGATGGCCGAGGCTGTCGGGTTCGGCTTGTCCGTTCGGCCGCAATTTCGTACGGAAATCACGCCAATGCCGGACGGTGTCTACGAGGTCAAGGCCATCGGATCCTCAGCACCCGTGAATTATTGGTGTGGAATTGGGGATTACGCGATCCGTAGTCTGGGCGTGCCAAACAACCAACGGATCTATATCTGGCGCGCCTATGAACCCGGCGTCCGGACCGTGCAATTCTCTCTGACCCCGCCGCCGGGGGCGGATACCAAGCCGGGATATTCCATCACCGTCAGGAAAGTCGGGGCCAACATGTCGGCGTCGTCGGCGCAGAACTACTGCTATGACAACTTCATCATGGACACGTTCTGAGGGTCAGATCCATTTCGCCATTGGTGGCAGGCTCATCAGAACCGCGTCCGGATCATGTCCGGTTTCCAGTCCGAATTTGGTGCCGCGGTCATAGACCAGATTGTATTCCGCATAAAGACCGCGATGCACCAGCTGGGTGTCTTTGTCGGCGTCCAAGAAACCCTGTACGCGCCGTTTTTCGACCAATGGCACGAAAGCGGGCAGGAAAGCCCGACCGATATCCTGCGTCAGGGCGAAATCGGCCTGCCAGTCTCCGGTGCAATAATCATCCATGAAAATACCGCCTACGCCGCGTGCGCGTTTGCGGTGGGGAATATAGAAATATTCGTCCGCCCACTCTTTCAGGCGCGGATAATGTCCGGGTCCATGCGGGTCCAGATGAGCCTTTTGGGTATCATGGAAATGCGCCGTATCGTCATCATATTCGATGCAGGGGTTCAGATCCGATCCGCCGCCGAACCACCAGGCGTGCTGGGTCCAGAACATCCGAGTGTTCATATGCACCGCCGGGACATGCGGGTTCTGCATATGCGCCACGAGGCTGATCCCCGAGGCCCAGAAACGCGGGTCTTCGGTCATCCCGGGGATGCCTTTGCGTGCTGCCATCGCCTGTTGTGCACGCTCGCCCAGGGTCCCGTAAACTGTCGAGACATTGACCCCGACCTTTTCAAACACTCGCCCGCCGCGCATCACGGACATCAGACCGCCCCCTGCGTCAGAGCCGTCCTCGGACTGGCGTTTGGTTTCCTTGACTTCAAAGCGGCCGGGCTTTGCGTCGGAAAACGGGCCGGTGTCGTGGCTGTCCTCCAATGCTTCGAAGGCGGCAACAATGTCGTCGCGCAATTGGCGGAACCAGGCTGAGGCGGTGTTTTTTTCTGTTTCGAACATGGGTCTCAATGCGCCGGTGCGGCGACAGGGTCAAGCAATGTGCGGCCGCCATCGATTGTCAGGATCTGGCCGGTGATGAATCCGGCTGCATCCGATGCCAGATACTGCGCGGTTTCCGTCAATTCAGTGGCCGACGCGATACGGGCAAGCGGTGTGTGCTTTTCGATATCGTCGCGGAATTCTCGGTTCTCTCTTAGCGTCGATTGCAGTGATGCACTCATGACCGAGCCGAGCGCAATCGAATTGACCCGGATGCGGTTCGGCGCCAACGCCACGGCCAGTGAACGTGTCATCTGGTCCAGCGCGGCGGTCGACACGGAATAGGCCATCAGGTCGGGATGCGTGCGGCGGGCCGCGATGGATGACAGGTTGATGATCGATCCGGCAGGGTTTTCATCGTCGCCCCCGGCCTGCTTGATCATGCGTTTTGCGACCAACTGGCTGAGCCGCAGCGCAGGCATCAGGTTCTGGTTCAGCAAGGTACGCATCGAATCGTCATCGGGATCAAGCGGATCAGACTGGATCACCTGGCGCGCTCCGTTGATCAGAATATCCACCTGATCAAACGCATCCAGTGTTGCCGACAGCAAATTGGCAATGGTCAGCTTTTCGCGCAGGTCGCCTGCGAAATAACGAATATTGCCGTCTTCTGCCTGTTCCCCAAGCTCATCGATCAGACGTTTCTCATCTATATCGGCGAACATGACATTTGCGCCCGCGTCCGCGAAATGCCGACCTATGGCCAGCCCGATGCCATTGGCCCCGCCTGTAACGATTGCTGTCTTGCCTGCGATGGAAAAGGACATCCGAATCCTCCTGAATTGAGGGCAGGTTAGCTGGCCTTATCGCCGAGGGCGAGAGGCCTCAAACACCTTGAACCGGTTGTCGCCGGCGGCTTCATCGACCCGAGCGAAGTGTTCGTTCAGAGTGGTTTCGTAGGGAAGGTGGCGATTGGCGACCATCCATAGGGTTCCGTTGCGCGTCAGATTGCGTGCCGCTGCTGCGATGAAACCCTGCCCCAGCGTAGGGTCGGCACTGCGTGAGGTGTGAAAAGGGGGGTTCATTACAACAATGTCCAATGGCTCTGGCGCAGACCAGGTGACGGCGTCGGCCCAATAAAACCGGGCCTTGGGGTCAGAGGCGTTGATGCGCGCGCAGGCAAGGGCCGTGTGATCTGCTTCGACAAGATGCACGGATTTTAGGTTGTCGCGCTTCAAAAGCTCTGCGGTCAGATACCCCCACCCGGCACCCAGATCGGCCACGCGCGGCCCCAGCTGGGCAGGCAAGGCGTTCAGCAACATGGCCGAAGCGGGATCGATCCCGTCCGCTGAAAACACACCCGGTGCCGTGTGGTACCCATCGACGATCTGCGTCTTTGGCGCAGCCCAATCTGCAAAGCTCTGCGGGTCAGCCCGAAACCAGAAGATTTTCCCGTGTGCCTTGGACAGAGGCCCTTCGACCGGAACCCTTTTGCGAACATCTTTCAGAATGCTGTCCACGCCATCGGTCTTTGCGCCATCGATCACGACAACGCCGCGGGCTCGTGAACTGGCCAGATGGATCATCGCCCGCGCAAGCGCCTTGGCCCGCGGCAAAAAGACAATTGCATCCTGGCAAGGGTCTTCCGCCTCGGGCACCGTGTCAAAGCTTTGCGCGGCAAAATGGTCGTAAAAAGGTTTGAACGGCTGCACCACCTGCGCCGCATGGGGAAGCGCCGACAGATCATGGGCTGGAACAGGGCAGATCACGCTGAGGGGAGATGACAGCGACAGGCCGTTCTGCAATGCAAATTCCAGGCGAGGGGACATGGGCAATTCCGGCAAATATGGGTGAGGGTCAGGCGAAAAGCCTTATTCTTCGCGTTCCATGGTGCATTGCAGCGGGTGCTGGTGCCGGCGGGCGAAATCCATAACCTGGCCAACTTTGGTCTCGGCAATTTCATGGCTGAAGACCCCGACGACGGCCACACCTTTTTTATGCACGGTCAGCATGATCTCGAATGCTTCTGCATGGGTCATGCCGAAGAAACGTTCCAGAACATGAACCACGAATTCCATCGGCGTGTAATCGTCGTTCAGCAACAGCACCTTGTACAAAGGCGGACGCTTGGTTTTTGGGCGCGTCTGCACCAGAACGGACGCGTCGCTGTCGTCGTCCGGTTCGTCAGACATCATCCAGGTCTTTTCCAGCATCGTAGGCAACTGTCCGATTCAGTTTTGGGGTTTATCTTCGCGCTTATATAACGTGGGGATGGCCGGTGAAAAGAGCAAGCGGACGTAAACGAGATGACTGACAAGCTGACGACAATCGGTTTCGATGCGGATGATACCCTGTGGCACAATGAACGCTTTTTTCAGCTGACGCAGGCGCATTTTGCCGAGTTGCTGGCCGATCATGCCGACCAGGATCATCTGATGGAGCGGCTTCTGGCAGCCGAAAAGCGCAACATTCGACACTATGGCTACGGCATCAAGGGCTTTGTTCTGTCGATGATCGAAACCGCTCTCGAGGTTACGGATGACCGTGTGCCGGCCTCGGTCATTCGCCAATTGATCGAAGCCGGGCAAGAGATGCTGGCCTATCCGATCGAGCTGTTGCCCCATGCCCGCGACGCGGTGGAAGGCATGACAGGCTTGTGCCGGGTTGTCTTGATTACCAAAGGGGACCTGATCGACCAGGAACGCAAACTGGCTCAGTCGGGTCTGGGTGATCTGTTCGACGCAGTGGAAATCGTGTCTGAAAAGACCCCTGAAACTTACCGGTCGATATTTGAGCGGCATGGTGATGGCCCGGCGCGCGCGATGATGGTTGGCAATTCCATGCGATCTGACGTTGTGGCTCCGATCCAGGCAGGAAGCTGGGGGGTTCATGTCCCGCACGGCCTTATCTGGGAGGTGGAGCATGCTGAAGCCCCGGTCGACAGTCCCCGATTCCGGGAGTTGAGGGATTTGGGCGGTCTGGCCGAATTGGTGCACAGCCTGAAGTGATGTTGCCTTTTGGCAGCAGTTCCACGAAAACCCTGCCGGGTGTTGACCAAGTTCTGCCTCAATCGCGCATCTGGTGGGCTCAGGGCAGTATTTGTCTAGATATAGCCCAGTTCGGGCAACCTAACGAAACCGCGAAATGCTCAGCTTTCGGTTTATTTCACCAAGTCTCTGTGATAGTGTTTACGATAATAAAATAATTTTTGCTGACCGGGAAAACCCGGCGGCGCGAGGCAGACAGAGGCAAAAATCGTGCAGATTCGGCGGACAGTTCCGGCCCGAATGGGCTTTTTTCTCATAATGTTGCTATGTGTGCTGGCGTTTGCGCCGCTCAGGTCCATGGCGGCACCTTACGCAGCGATGGTGATTGATGCCCGAACCGGAGAGGTTCTGCATTCGCGCAATGCTGACACAAGGCTTCACCCGGCATCGCTGACCAAGATGATGACGCTTTATATCGCGTTCGAAGCGGTGCGGAATGGTGAGATCACGCTGGATACCCCGGTTCGGATCACCAAAAAGGCGGCAGCCGAGCCACCGTCGAAGCTGGGGCTGCGCGCTGGTCAGACAATTGCTTTTCGCTATCTGATCCGCGCGGCTGCTGTGAAATCGGCGAATGATGCTGCCACGGCCATCGGTATTGCCATCAGCGGATCCGAGGCAGCTTTTGCGCGTCGTATGACGCGAACCGCCAAGGCGATGGGGATGAGCCGCACGACCTTCAAAAACGCCCATGGTTTGACCGAGGCGGGGCATCTTTCGACCGCACGTGACATGACCACGCTGGGTCGGCATCTGCTGTATGACTATCCGCAATACTACAACCTGTTCTCGCGCCAATCGACCTATGCAGGGATCAAAACCGTTCCCAACACCAACCGTCGCCTGTTGGCAGCCTACAAAGGCGCCGATGGCATCAAAACCGGGTACACCCGAGCGGCTGGGTTCAATCTTGTGGCATCGGCAAAACGCAAGAATGAACGCATCATCGCCACCGTCTTTGGCGGAAAGTCCGGCGCCTCTCGGAATGCCAAGGTTGCCGAGCTTCTGGATTTGGGTTTCCGCCGTGCGCCGTCGCGTGCGCCCATTCGCAAACCTGCGCGACCGGCTTATGCAGGAAATACCGGATTGGGTGCCGGGACGCAGGTCGCCAGCGTGAGCGGGGCGCCAAAATCCAGTTTGCGCCCAGTTCGGCGCCCCTCCGCGTCAACGCAAGTCGCAAGCGCGGTTGCTGTGACAGCTGATGAGAATCGCGACCGCATCACCAGCGCGATCGCGGCTGCCATTGCAGAAGCTGATATCGCACCAACCGCACCGCCTGTAGAAACATCCGACACCCGTCCGGCATTGCGCCCCGAAAATCTGGTTCTGGCTTCGACGGATTCCACCAAACAGCCCGAGCCTGAACAGGAGGTTGTCACTCGGCTGTCTTCGTCAGGTGGGCACCTGTGGGGCGTCAATGTGGGGCGCTACACCACGCGGTATGAGGCCGAGAAGGTTCTGCTGAAAACCGCATTGTCGGAAATGACCACTCTGGAAGGCACGCTGCGCAAAGTGAACCAAAGCTCGCGTGGGTTTGACGCAACCTTTCAGGGCATGACCCGCGAACAGGCGGATCTGGCCTGTCGCCGTTTGCAGGCCCGCAACGTCACCTGTTTCATGATCGGGCCATCATAAGGTTCGGCATATTCTCTCCTGAATGGGTCTGGGCTGCGGCATTCCGCAGCCCTTTTTTCAATCGAAAACGTGACCGTGCTGGTATTGTTCGTCCTGTCCGGCGGCGGCTGTCAGGGCGGCGACATTGTCCTTGGTGAAGAACCCATCATATTTGTGGCACCGCTCGATGTACTCGGTAATCAGCAGGGTATGCTTGGAGTGTTTCGAGAAAATCTGTTTCAGGTTCGGATCGTCTTTGCACTCACCCACCACATGGGCGAGGAACGGGACACCCTTGTCCTTCAGTGTGTTCACAACGAAATCGACGTTCTTTTCCCCGGCGCCGTGATCGCCATCCTGAATCTCGACGGCCATGTGATGCAGACGACGGCCAAAATTGCGCACGAAATCCTCGGTCGGCATCGGCAGCTTGGCGAAGGAGTTCACGAAGGATGGCGTGTTGTTTGCGGTGAATACCTTGGCCGGAGATTTTTTGTCATCGTCCACATTGCCGTTGCGGTTCACGTTGGTCGATGAGTTCATGTCAAATATGTTGTAAGCGCCCCAGAAATAATAGGGCACCATGGTCAGAAACTCGAGGATCGCATCCTCGCGCTCGCCCGCCAATACCCGCGTCGCAAGATGGTCGATTCCCAGCATCAGCGGGGCGATTTTGCTTTCGGTTCCGAAAGCGGCGGCCTGTTCCAGACGGGCCTGTTCCGTGTCGCTCAGCAACACGCGATCCCCAAGGCCCAGACTGTCGGTGTCGTTGAAGTCGTGGGTCGAATACCCGACGCGGTTGCAGGTGAAATCGGACGGGGTGGTGAATCGGAACCCGTCTGATGTGTAGAACGGGTTCTCGGTATCTCCGGGATATTCGAACCGTATGTTCTGATCCTCAAGTGCATGGGTCAGCGTGTCCAGATCGCAGGCTGCGTATACCTCGCCCACATAGCGCGTCTGCGGTGTGTTGCGCGCCAGTGGATACATGCGATTGATGCGGGGGATGAAATCTTCAAACCCGGGGCTGAGCGGCGCCATCAGGATCAGCGCGGGATAGTCGGGATGTGAATGCAGAACCGAGAATCTGTGGGTCCGTCCCAGATAGCTGGCGGTGTGCCGATAGGGTGTCATCACGTAAAGCTCGACCATCGTGTCGAACGCCGCGTCGGGTTCGACCTGAATGATGATGGCCCGCATCG
Source organism: Ruegeria sp. THAF33 (assembly GCF_009363615.1). Taxonomy (NCBI): domain Bacteria; kingdom Pseudomonadati; phylum Pseudomonadota; class Alphaproteobacteria; order Rhodobacterales; family Roseobacteraceae; genus Ruegeria; species Ruegeria sp. THAF33. The sequence goes on from NZ_CP045384.1 coordinate 425,163, forward strand.
CGCCGACCTGATCCGCAATGCCCGAGCTTGTCCGGCGTTCGTAAATCTTCGGAAGGTATTCATTGAAGAAATCCGAGTTCTTCTTGTCGCCCCGGGGCTGATAAGACATCAGATCAAATGACATTCCACGACCTCCTTGCTCTTGCCCGCCACGGGTCAAGGCATTGTTTGAAATTGTAGTATTCAGAATTTGCGTTTGCCCGACATGCTAGGCGCTGAGGCCTGTACGGGCAACAGTCGTGAATTTGGGTTGCCGACGTTAACCCATGATGTTCAGCGGGTGAATTTCGTGACCTCGACACCGCCCCCGATCAGGCTTTCGCGAACAGAACGGGCGATCTGCACCGCGGTTGGTCCGTCCCCATGCAGGCAGATTGTGTCAATCGATGTTTCCAGCCGCTTGCCGCTTTCGGTGATGATCGCGCCTTCGCGGACCATGTTCAGGATGCGGGGTCCTGCGACATCCGCGTCATGGATCACCGCGCCTGGCCGGCTGCGGTCAACCAATGTTCCGTCGTCATTATAGGCGCGGTCGGCAAAAATCTCGCCCACCCATTTGCAGCCCAGCTCGCGCACGGCGTCTTCCTGTTTCGTCACGGCAAGAACCATCACGATGATGTCGGGATCGACGTCCAGCGCGCCCTGATAGCAGGCCCGCGCCATATCGACATCGACCGAACACATATTGGCCAGTGCGCCGTGCAGCTTTAGATGGCGAACTCTGGTGCCAACCGCTTTGGCCATGCCCATGGCTGCGCCCAACTGATACCGCACCAGATTGCGGAGGGTGTCCTGAGACAGCTTCATGTTCCGGCGGCCAAAGCCTTGCAGGTCGGGAAACCCGGGATGAGCCCCGATACCGACATCATTCTCGGCCGCCAGCTTCATTGTCGATGCCATTACATCCGGATCACCCGCATGAAAGCCACAGGCAATATTGGCCGAGGTGATGATCTTCAGAAGGCTTTCGTCGTCGCCCATTTTCCATGGGCCATAGCTTTCCCCCATATCGGCATTCAGATCGACGCTTGGCATCGGCACATCTCCTTAGTCGGTGGCAGAGATCACTCCGCTGATCAATTGGTAGGACAGCAAGTCCGGGATGTCATGCGGGTTACGCACCAACGCTTCGACTTTTGAGGGCAGGCGGGCAAGATCCGCCATGAATGCCGCGTGCAATTCGGTGGCTTGCTCCATGCTGACAAATTCGAACGTGATCGCTCCGCCGGCGGGTGTCTGGGCTGCGCGGGGCATGTCGCAGGGCAAAACGGTCGCGATGCGGGGATACCCTCCTGTGGTCTGGCATTCAGGCAGCAGGATGAACGGATCTCCGGTTCCGGTCATCTGGATGTCGCCCGGGGTAATAACCTCGGACAAGATGTTCAGTTGGCCAGTGGCCGCGAACCCGTCGCCGTCACTGTTCACTTGCATCCCCATCCGGTTGGCGCGTGCGCCACGATGGAATGAGGTGCGCGCAAATCGATCAAGCGTTGCGCCATCAAACAAGGACGTCTGGAAGCTGGCGACGACACGCAGAACGCCGCCCGAGAAGCGTTCGGAAGGGGGAAGTTTCAAACCAGCGTCGCCTGCATCCGGGCCACAGGTCAGCCGGTCGCCCGGCTTCACCGCTCGCCCGATCCGTGCCGTCAGGTGCGCGGATCGAGATCCAAGAAAAACCTCTGAATCGATACCGCCTCCCAAATGAAGATAGCCGTAATTGCCTTGCAGAAGCGCACCGATGACCAGCCGTTGTCCGGGTTCGAGGTGATGCGAGGCATTCCAGGCCACGAGGCTGTCATCAATGCTGGCCTGCATCCGCGCGCCGGTCAATGCGATGCGCATGTTCTGTGTGGCCTCGAACGTGCCACCCATTCCGGCCATTTCCAGCGCAGCAAGTTCCGGGCTCTGGCCGAGCAATGCGGCGCCTTCATGAAGGGCCATTGTATCGACGGCCCCGGACCGGGACAGGCCCTGGTCCAGATAACCTGTGCGCCCCTGATCCTGGATGGTGCAAGCCGGGCCGATCTGGTGGACGATTAGGCTCATGGCGCAATCTCCTCGCAGGTTGCTCCGCCGGTGCCATCTTCGTTTTTGGCTCTGATATGTTCCAGGTCTTCGCGGGAAACGGGTTCGAATATCAGTTCATCCCCAGGCTTGAGGGCGAATGCCTCGGTCGTCTCGGGCCGGAAACACCGAAAAGCCGTCTGCCCGACATGCCGCCACCCGGTTGGCGTCGGCCCGGAAAACAGGACAAACTGCGATATTGCAAGAACCAGAGCGCCTTCGGGCACCATGGGGGTCAGGTTTTGCAGCCGCGGAATATTGAACTCGGGGGGCA